>CACBCE010000004.1 GCA_902537665.1 uncultured Pelagibacteraceae bacterium | reverse complement strand
ACTTTTCTATTACTTCAGCCGTCAAACTAGAAGTATTTTCTGGTAGTTTTTTATATCTTTTTGATGACATTATTCTTTTACCTCTATACCCATTGATCTAGCAGATCCTGCTATTATTTTTACTGCTTGTTCTAAATCTATCGCATTTAAATCACTCATCTTTTGTTTAGCAATTTCTTCAGCTTGTTTTTTAGTAATTGATGCAACTATATTTCTACCAGGTTCTTGAGAGCCACTTTTTAACTTTGCAGCTTCTCTTATAAAAAATGATGCTGGAGGTGATTTTATTTTAAAATCAAATTTTTTGTCTTTGTAAACTGTAATTTCAACAGGCACTGGTTTTCCAGCCATTGATTTAGTTTTATCATTAAATGCTTTGCAAAATTCCATGATGTTAACTCCACGTTGACCTAACGCTGGACCTACTGGAGGAGCAGGATTAGCTTGTCCACCTTTAATTTGCAATTTTATAAATCCACTTATTTCTTTTTTAGTAGCCATTAACTTGTTTTCTCCACCTGGTTATATTCTAATTCAACTGGTGTTGGACGTCCAAATATGGACACTGAAACTTTAAGTCTAGATTTTTCCTCATCAATTCCCTCGACCATTCCACTGAATGAAGCAAAAGGCCCATCAACCACCTGTACTTTCTCACCAACGCTATACTCTATACCAGATTTTGGTTGAGCCACACCATCTTTTATTTGGCCTAAAATCTTCTCAATTTCTTTATCAGAAACTGGGACTGGAATTCCTTTTGTGCCTAAAAAACCACTCACTTTCTTTATATTTTTGATCATATGGTAAATACTATTATCCATCTCACTCTTTATTAATACATAACCAGGAAAATATTTTTTTTTTCTTTGAACTCTTTTTCCTCGTTTAACTTCAGTTACATCATGAGTTGGAACAATAATTTCATCAAATTTATCAGAAATTTTTGCCTTTTCAGCTTCCTCTTTAATTAAACCAGCAACTTTATTCTCAAAACTAGAGTGTGATTGAACAATGTACCAATTTTTCATTATAAACTCACTTTAAGTAATATTTCTAAAAAAAATTTTAATACTTGATCCAATAGTAAAAAAAATATTGACATTACAACTGCCATAGCAAAAACCATGAGTGCACCTTGAAGAGTTTCTTTACCAGTTGGCCAAGTGACTTTAAATGCCTCTTGTTTTACCTCTTGAATAAATTTAATCGGGTTTTTCATAATTTAATTTTATTTATTGGCAGGAGCGGAGGGACTCGAACCCTCAGCCTCCGGTTTTGGAGACCGGCGCTCTACCAATTGAGCTACACTCCTATAGAGAGTTTACTCTATAATTTTTGTTACAACTCCTGCTCCTACAGTTCTTCCACCCTCTCTTATCGCAAAATTTAATTTTTCTGACATCGCAATTGGAGTGATTAGTTTAACCGTAAACTTAGCATCGTCACCTGGCATTACCATTTCAGTACCAGCTGGAAGTTCAACTTCACCTGTAACATCTGTAGTTCTAAAATAAAATTGTGGTCTGTATTTTGTAAAGAATGGTGTGTGTCTTCCACCCTCTTCTTTCTTCAATACATAGGCTTGTGCCTCAAATTTAGTGTGAGGTGTTACAGAGCCAGGCTTACAAAGAACTTGTCCTCTTTCAATGTCAGTTCTTTCAACTCCTCTTAATAAAACACCAACGTTGTCACCAGCTTCACCAGAGTCTAACAATTTTCTAAACATTTCAACACCAGTACAAACTGATTTTTTAGTTTCTCTGATACCAACTATTTCAAGCTCATCTCCAGTTTTAAGAACACCTGACTCTACTCTTCCAGTTGCAACTGTACCTCTTCCAGATATAGAAAATACATCTTCAACTGGCATTAAAAAATCTTTATCTTTTGGTCTATCTGGTTGAGGAATAAATTCATCAACATTTTTCATTAATTCTAAAATTGATTTTTTACCAATTTCCTCATCTCTTCCTTCAACAGCAGCAAGTGCAGAACCTTTTGCTATTGGAGTTTTATCACCTGGGAACTTGTATGATGTTAATAACTCTCTTATTTCCTCTTCAACAAGATCTATCATCTCTTTATCATCAACTTGATCTACTTTATTCAAGTAAACACAAATTGCGGGAACACCAACCTGTCTTGCCAAAAGAATATGCTCTCTTGTTTGAGGCATAGGTCCATCAGCAGCATTTACTACTAAGATAGCACCATCCATTTGTGCGGCACCAGTAATCATATTTTTTACATAGTCAGCATGTCCTGGGCAATCTACGTGAGCATAATGTCTTTTTTCTGTTTCATACTCAACGTGAGCAGTAGAGATAGTAATTCCTCTTTCTTTTTCCTCTGGAGCTTTATCAATTTGATCATAGGCTACAGCTTGTGCTCCACCAGTTTCTGATAGAACTTTAGTTATGGCTGCAGTTAATGTTGTTTTACCATGATCGACATGACCAATTGTACCAATATTACAATGTGGTTTATTTCTTACAAATTTCTCTTTTGACATTACTTTTTATCCTCACTTTTAAATTTTTAATTTAATTTCTTGGAGCGGGTAAAGGGAATCGAACCCTTACATCCAGCTTGGAAGGCTAGCGTTCTACCATTGAACTACACCCGCACAACCCCAAGAGTAACACTCCAGTATTGTTTAAAATTATTGAATGGTGGAGGGGGAAAGATTCGAACTTTCGAAGACCGAAGTCAACGGGTTTACAGCCCGCCCCATTTGACCGCTCTGGAACCCCTCCCTTAGGGGAAGTGTCCCCTTGTTCAATAAGCTTCAAACAACATGCGTTTTATATATTTTATTTACCCAAATGCAACACGTGATTTAGTAGGAAATTATTAAAAAAACCGTATAAAACAAAGGATAATTATGAATAAATCGTCATTTTTCATTGTTGGTCAACACGCTGTTATTGAGGCTCTCAAAAATCCAAAAAGAAAGGTACTGAGAGTTTTTTTAACAGAGGAAAGTAAAAAAAATATACACAGAAAAAGCCCAAAAAAAAACCTTCTTAATGAAGTAAAAGTTTATTTTAAAACTAAAAAAGAATTAGACAAATATAGCACCAAAGAGAATTTATTACATCAAGGATATGTAGCTGAAATAGAACACTTGGAAAAACCAATTCTTAAAGAATTTATAAAAAACAAAAATAATATCACTTTAGTTTGTTTAGATGGGGTAACAGATCCCAGAAATATTGGAGCTTTAATAAGAAGTGCAGCATCCTTTAATATCGATGGTATTATTATTAAGGAGAGACACTATCCAAATGAAAGTAAACTTATGTATAAAGCTTCAAGTGGAGCAATAGAATATATAAATATTTTTGAGGTATCTAATATTAATTCTACTTTAAAAAACCTCAAAGATAAAAATTTTTGGGTTTATGGTTTTGATGGTAATGGTGATAAAGATTTTACAAAAATAGAATGGAAAGGAAACAATATTCTTTTATTTGGCTCTGAGGGATTTGGAATGCACCAACACACATCAAAATATGCAGATTTCTTAGTAAAGATAGACATTGATAATAAGGTTGAAAGCTTAAATATCTCAAATAGTGCTGCCATTGTTTTTCATCACTTAAGTTATTTAAAAAAAAGAGTTGATTAATTAAAGAATTATTAATAATTATTGCGCATGCCCTTGTAGCTCAGCTGGTAGAGCAATTGATTTGTAATCAATAGGTCCGCGGTTCGAATCCGTGCGGGGGCACCATCTTTCAACAAAATCAACACTTATTATTTTTGCTGCATCTGTTTTTAATTTAATTTAATAATTGATTGTGCCAGGATTGGACCAAGATTGTGCCAAGATCAAGTGGTCATTTACAATATGCTTTTCCAACTTTTGATTTATTGGTGTTAAAAACTGTAATTCCAAAATATGTTGAACCTAATCCGTATCTAGATCTACCTCCACACATATATTCAGCAACTTGATTCCAATCCATTCCAAAAACGTAATCAACAACCATAAAAAAACTTGAGTCACTAACAAACTTTGCACTTAAAACTGCATCAATTGATAAAGCTGCTTCTGTAAAAGCTGACTTACCATTTAATGGTTCATCATTTTTTTTTGTAAGAGCTTTAGTTGTAGGTTTTGAAATAGATTCTCTAGCATCATTAAGTGTGTAGTGCCAAGATTCTAATGTACCGTTTCCTTGTTTGTTGCACATTATAATTCCACAATCTACAGGTTGAGAAACACCCCTGAATACATAGAATAAACTTTTATCAGCTCCCCATATAATTTCTTTGTTTATATCAGAATAAAATTCTGAGCCAGCACCATAAACAAATGGATCCGAGTAAGGCATCATCATTAGAAATAATTCATTAAGTTCACTTTTTGTCATATCTTGTTTAAGTTTATCTGTTGAAACAACAGATGAAGTTGTAGAACAACCCACTAACATTAAACCCAGAACCACGATCCCTAAAAGTTTTTTCATTTAGTTATTTAATTTTTCGGATCTTTAAACTAGTCATTGCTCTATTTTTACAAAATTTATAATCATTATCTGCTAATTTATTTCCACTCGTATCAAACAATTTCCAATTATATTTAATGCAGTCTGTTGGTTTTTTTCCAAGTTTTAATATTTTTAATTCTACAGTTCTTGATCTTCCAGCATCTGTTACAGAAAATGATCTTGTTTCACCCTTTTTCCAAAAACCTAAAGGAAATTTACAACCATTCTTTATGTACTTGGTTTTTGATCTTCTTTGATCGTATACTCTTCCCATGCATTGACCATCGTTGGTAACTGTAAATAATTGTGTTTTCCTTACTCTGCCCTCTCTATTTTTTTTAGTTCTTTTATAAACTTTAATTATTTCTTTTGTGAAAGGATTTTTCCAATCTTGAGGGCCTATAATTTTTTTTCTTCGCTTCTCACCAAAAATTTTATCTGCTGGTGTATATTTAATTTCTGTATCATTCCTTATTTCTCCACCAGTAAATAATTCTAATGGAATAAATCTTTCATCAGCTGATACTGGAATAATCCACAACAAACCCAGAACCATGATCCCTAAAAGTTTTTTCATTTAATGATTTGTATATGCGTCCGGATAGTTGGTTAAATGTTCATCTGAAATTGGTATCATTACAGCACTCTCTAAAACAGCACCTGCTTCTTTTCTTTTCTCAGCAAGTTCCTTATCATCTTTAAAAGCTTGGAGTGCTTCCATGTTTGGAAATTGCATTACTGTATGAAGTTTTGTCGGGTCATCTTTTTGTGTGCCTGCAAAAACAAATTTTATTCCATGTTCTTTTAATTTTCCATCCTGTGCATAGACCATCTCTTTCCATGTTTTAAATCCTTTAGTAATTGTAATTTCGCCTTTTACTAATATTGCCATATGAATCTCCTTATTTAATTATTAAAACACTACCACTGTGCCCATAATGTGACCAGACTTAAAATATTTTAAGTTTATTGTTGCAAACAAATGTTTATTTAAACTTTATCAATTGATTTGTAATCAATAGGTCCGCGGTTCAAATCCGTGCGGGGGCACCACTAAGATGTCTCCCTTCTTAATTGCTCTAATTTAATTTTTTTTTGAAGGCTTCGATTTTGATCATATAAAAGATTGAATCTTATTTTTTGACTAGTTTTTATAGTAATATTTTTTGCATTTCTAACTTCAATGTTATCAGCAACCGCGCTTATTGGTCTTTTTTTTGGATTTAGATTTTTAATCACTATTTTTGATCTATCACTTATTATTTTTCCTTTCCATCTTCTTGGTCTAAACGGGCTAATTGGTGAAATAGAAAGTTTTTTTGAATTCAAACTTAATATTGGACCATGAACAGATAAATTGTAAGCAGTGCTTCCTGCAGGAGTCGATACAAGAACTCCGTCTGAAACTAATTCTTTAATGATTTGTTTTGAACCATAATTAATTGATAATGATGCTGCTTGTCTACTTTGTCTTAAAATTGATACCTCGTTAATAGCTATATGTTTTTTTATATTATTTTTATTATTCTTAACAGTCATTTCTAAAGGTGAAATTGAAACTATTTTTGATCCATTTAAATTTTTTATTAAATTTTTTGATGAAAATTTATTCATTAAAAAACCATAATTACCTGAATTGACACCATAAAATAATTTTTTAGATTTTTTATTTTTTTTTAATGTTTGGAGCATAAATCCATCACCTCCGATGACAATTATAATATTTGATTTTTTCGTTTTAGATTTTTTTATTATGTTAAATAATGATTTTTTAATTCTAAGTGACCTTAAATTTTTATCGGAAATAATTTGAATTTTATTCATTCATTGGTGCCCTCGGCCAGACTCGAACTGGCACTCCGCAAGCGGCAAGGATTTTAAGTCCTTTGTGTCTACCAATTTCACCACGAGGGCATGAGTTATTTTCATGAGTGTTTATGCTAATATTTATAATTGAACAAGATGAATAAGTAAATTTTTTTATTCTTTAACACTACCAGCAGTCAGACCACTAACAAGATATTTTTCAAAATAGATGAAAATTAAAAGCACTGGTACAGTTACAATTACAGATCCAGCCATTAAATATTGACGTGGCGTTTCTGCATCGCCACTTAGATATTGGATAGCTCTAGATAAGGTAAATGATTTTGGACTATCTAAAAACATTAAAGAAAAAAGAAATTCATTCCAAGCAATCATAAAAACATAGAGTGCAACGGATGTAATTGCAGGCAAACTTAAAGGAATAATAATCTTTAAAATAATACCAAACCAATTTTGACCATCCATAATGCCTGCATCTTCAATTTCTTTTGGAATACTTTTGAAATATCCTTGCAGCATATAGATAGCAACCGGCAAAGTTGTAGCTGTATAAACAATCAATAGACCAAAGATTGAGTTTCTTAATCCAAGTTGACTAAACACCGTGTATAAAGGGATCACTAATACAATAGCTGGAAACATATATATAATTAAAATTGAAGTTGATAAAAAGTTTTTACCAAAGAAATTTAATCTAGCAACTGCATAAGCTGCAGGTATTGCAAATAATAATGTTACAATAACAGTTCCAATTGAAACAGCTGAGCTTATTAAAATATATCTTCCAAAATTATAAGTTTCAAAGATTACAAAATAAGATTTAAATAAATCAGTTAAGCTATTTGTAAAATCTAGACTAAAGTCCAAAGGATTTACTAATAAAGCGATCTGAGTTTTAAAACTTGTAATTAGCATAATGTAAAATGGAAATAAGATTACAAATGCAAAGAAAACAATGCCAAACAAGGTGATAAAATCAAAAATAATTTTTTCAGAAATGAAATCTTCTTTTAAAGATTGCATACTATATTTTTTGAGTTTGTTCGTAAAAAATAAAGTGATTAAGAAAGTGCCAAAAATATACCAGTATGGAGATGCCTCATTTAAGTAAAAATATAAAATTGAAAATATAAAAGATAATAAAAAAATCTTAATCAAGTGATTAATTTTATTGCCGATCAAGACAAATGCTAAAGATAACAAGATACCAATTAAGAAAATAGTTGTGATATTTAAATTATTAAAACTTAAACCTTGTAGTGTAGCCATGATCTTCCAAATTGACAAAATACATGTCAGAAAAAAAGACGATATGATTAAAAATATTGAAAGAGATTTAAACTTCATTAGCCCTCTTTCCAATTAATCTAAAATAGATAACCATGAAACTTAGAAGTAACATGACAATGACTATTGAAACAGCAGAGCCCGTCCCAATATCTGATACAGCAAACCCTTGCTGATAAACATTAATAGGTAAAGTTCTTGTACCTGATGCCCCACCCGTTAATAAAAAGATATCCTCAAATTTATTAAAGTTCCAAATAAACCTAATCATAAATAAAATTGAAATGATTGTTATAATTTGTGGCAATGTAATATGGATAAATTTTTGGATTGGACTTGCTCCATCCACATCAGCTGCTTCATACAAACTCTGTGGTATCGCTTGTAATCTTGCTAATATAAAAAGGAAAGCGAGTGGAAAATAGCGCCAAATTTCAAAAAATATAACCGTTGTTAAAGCTAGCCTTAATTTAAATTCAAATCCTAAAATACTCATTGTTATGTATTTTTGTCCTAATAAATTTATTGGCTGTTCTATGATATTAAAATTAACTAATAATTCATTTAAAGTTCCACTATTAGGATCCAACAACAACGTCCAAGTATAAGCTAGAGCAACCACAGGACCCACATAAGGAAAAAGTAAAATACCACGCATATATGTTCGACCTTGAATTTTTTGATTGACTAATTGTGCTGCTAAAATTCCAAAAATGATTGCACCTACAGTGCCAAAAAAAGTGAAGTAAAATGTCGTTAAAAGTAATTCAATAAAATTATTTTCATAAAATACTTTTTTAAAATTTTCTAAAGTAAAATTTGTAGTTAATAATGGATTATCTGCTTTTCCACTTAAGATTGGTTTTTGAGATTTGATTATTTTTTTGTCAATTATTTCACCATTGTTATTCTGAATAGTTATCTCAAAATTTTCTCTAAATTTTGCCTGCCAATTTCCAAAATTGCAAACAACTTTTTTAGATTGAAAATTGCATCTTGGATCTAAATTGATCGGTGAAACATTTGTTGGAAATTTATCTTGAAATTGAACATTTCTTATTTCTTGAATTAAAGAACTATTTCGTAATTTATAAATAATTTTTAATTCTGATTGATTTTCTGAAATTGGTTTAACAATTTTCTTTGCTCTTGGTTCAGGAATTCTAATATCTTTTAATTCAATGTCCTTAAAACTGATCCAAACATTTGCAAATATAGGAAATAATACGATGGCAAAAACTAATAGAACTGCAGGTAAAACTAGAGTGTAAGCAGTTCTTTTTTCTAATTTTGATAATGTATCACTCATACATAAAAAGCGGATAATAAAATATTATCCGCTTTTTATAAATTTATTATTTAAAACTTAGCCAATTCAGCATTTATCTTAGCTACCGCTTCATCAACTGAGATTTGATCATCAATATATTCTCTAGTGATTCTGTTTAAGAATTGTGAATTAATGATTTTTGATGCTCGAGATAGTTCACCCTCTTTAACACCCCATCTGTTTGCAGTATCTAAACCTGCAACGATGTTATCAATAACATCTGCGGAATAAAGATCTGTTAAAGGAGCTTTTCTATCAACACCTACTGGTAATTTACTCCACGCTTTAGTGTAAGCACTAGGATCGCTCTTAGTTCCTCTTCTTACTGGAAATTTTCCTTCTGGAGCAATCCCTAATGTAGCCGTATAACCTTCACTCATAGAGTACTCTATGAATTTTTTAGCTTCATCAGTATCTGCATCCGCAGTAATACCAAAGTATCTTACATCAGCCCAAGCAGCGCCTTTTCTATTGTTTGGTCCACTAAAATTTGTGATGAAACCAGTTTTAGAGGCTAATTCTGGAGATGTTGGATCACTATTAATTGTTGGCGGAGCAGAGTCTCTTAAACCTGCTAGCTCGTCCATAATAAATGGTGACCAAATTATCATTGGTGTTTTTCCAGCAAAATATAAAGCTCTAGATTGTTTCCAGAATAATTCTCCTGGAGGACTTGCTTTAGCAATTACTTTATAAAATTCTAAAGAATTCTTTAAAGCTTTACCTTGCTTTTTAGTTCCACCTTTTTTAACAAAATTCACTCCATTAGCTAAAAGTACATGTTCAAGTACTTGACTCATAAAGTTTTCATCTGTTTTAGTTGCAGCAACAAAGCCAAACATATCATTACTTGATAATGCATTCACTGCTTTAACTATATTTGCATATGAAGTTGGTGGCTCTAAACCAGCTGCAGCAAACAAGTCTTTTCTATAAACAACCATTTGCGTCCAGCCATCAACTGGAACAGCTGCAATTTTTGTACCTTTCTTAGCCATATTTAATGCACCTGGTGCAAATGTTTTTTTGCCTAAAGACTTAACTACAGCGTTATTTGCATCAACGTCTAATATGCCTGCTTCAGCCCATGGTAAAACATATTGTAAAGTATGATAAATCACATCTGGAAGATCTCCTGCTGCTGCTGCTGCAGTAGCTCTTGTTCCAAGATCTTTTTCTTCAATTGGTATAACTTCAACTTTGATGCCTGTTTTAGCTTCAAAAGCTTTAGCCATCTCCTCTTGCTTTGCCATTCTTGCAGGCTGGACCTCTGTAGTCCAAAATTTAATATCCGCAAAACTAGTATTTGAAATTAAAAATACTAGAATAGATATTTTTATTATTATTTTTTTAAACATATTCCCCTCCTTCTTTTTTATAACTCAAAATATCTCTCTATATCTCAATTTATTATTGCTATAAATTTAGCAGTGTAATAAATTTTTCTCAACAATTAATGAGTATTTAAAATCCTCTAAAATTGCAAATGTCGAAAATTGTTATTAAAAATCTCGAAAAATCTTTTGGTGATAATAAAATTATTAACAAATTCAACATAGATATAAAGGATGGAGAATTTATAGTTTTAGTAGGCCCTTCAGGTTGTGGAAAATCAACTTTATTAAGAATGGTATCGGGATTAGAAAGTATCGATCAGGGTGAAATATTTTTAGATACAAAATTAATTAATAATTTAATTCCTTCTAAGCGTGAAATTGCAATGGTCTTTCAATCTTATGCTTTATATCCACACATGAATGTTTTTGAAAATATGTCATTTGGTTTAAAGATGGAAAAAATTCCAAAAATTGAAATTAAAAAAAAAGTTTATGATGCAGCTGCTACACTACAAATTGAGGATTTACTAGATAGAAAACCTAAACAACTTTCAGGTGGACAAAGACAAAGAGTTGCAATTGGTAGAGCAATTACAAGAAATCCAAAAGTGTTCTTGTTTGATGAACCATTATCTAATTTAGATGCAGCTTTAAGATCTGAAATGAGAGTTGAAATTTCTAAATTACACAAAAAATTAAAATCAAATATAATTTACGTAACACACGATCAAATAGAGGCGATGACACTAGCTGATAGGATTGTAGTTCTAAATAAAGGAATTATTGAACAATTTGGAACACCGAATGAAATTTATAATGATCCCAATAACATTTTTGTTGCAGAATTCATTGGTTCCCCAAAAATGAATATTATTAAAATTAATAAAGAACAGATTCTTAATTCAAACACAATAAATTTGTTCAAAAATAAAATTACTTTTGAAAATTTTAATTTTAAAGATGAGATTTATCTTGGTATCAGGCCCGAAGATGTGAATCTTAACGAAAATCATGAAGTTCAATTAGAAGTAAAAATAGAACATATAGAGAATTTAGGATTTGAAAAAATTATTCATACCAAACTATCTGACTCTAATATCATAATTAAATCTTCAGAAAATGTGAAAAAAGAATCACTGAAAATTTCTTTTTCCAAAAATAAAGTGTTATTTTTTGACAAATCTAAAAATAGGATGAGATAGATCTATTGAAAAAAAAATTTACAGTTGTAATTTTTACTGATTTAGATGGATCTCTTTTACATAGAGATACCTTTAAATTCGATAATATTAAAGATTATATAAAAAGTCTTGTAAGCAAGGGGATAATCATCATTCCAAACTCTAGCAAAACAGAAAAAGAAATTGAAAAATTCAATGAAGAGCTTGGAGTAAATCTTCCTTTTATATCAGAAAATGGATCATCTATTCATGGATTAAATTTAATTACCTCTAATTTTCCAGATAAACTTGTTCTAAGTAGAGAGAAAGAGGAACTAATTAAGATTTTTGAAAATAAAGTTCCTGAAAAATTAAAAGAGAAATGTTTTCAAATTTTAAGAATGAGTAAAAAAGAAAAAGAAAACATATTAGGGCTAAAAGATGTAAAGCTCAAAGATGCTTTAAATAGAAAATATACTTTACCTTTTTTATTTAAAGGAGACAAAAATGAAAAAAATAGATTATTAAAAGTTTTAAATTCTAATTCATTAACACTTCAAGAAGGTGGGCGTGTTTTAAACCTTTGTGATAATATAAACAAAGTTAAATCTATGAATAGAGTTATAAAAATTTTGAAAAAAACTGAGGATAAAATTAAGACAATTGCAGTTGGCGACAATTACAATGATTTAGATATGTTAAAAAGTTGTGACATTCCTTGTTTAGTATTCAATGATCAATTTATTCAGGAACAAATTAACATTGATAATCTTATATTTTCAAACCAGCCATCACCTGAGGGCTGGGCTGATGTGATCAAAACGGCACTAGCTAAATTAGGGTATTAAGCTTAAGAATTCGACATGGGTGACTTTTCACAAAATGGAATAATCTCTACTTTGCATGACTTTGGGACTAAGTCCACATCAGTCATAGAAAATGAATTATCAAAATTTTCCAAACAAAGAAAAATGGAATTAATTTTACCATGTCTTTATTCTGAGTTAGAAGGCGAAGCTTTACCAAAAATTGTTGATGAAATAAGTAAAACTAAATATTTAGATCATATAATTATTGGGTTAGATAAAGCAAATGAAACTCAAGCAAAAAAAGCTTGGAAATTTTTTAAAAAGTTAAAAACTCCCTTTTCTATACTTTGGAACGATGGTCCAGAATTAAAAAAACTTGATCAAGAATTAAAAAAAAATAATCTTGCTCCTAGTGAACTAGGAAAAGGACGGAATGTTTGGTATTGCATTGGCATGTGTATTGCAAGGGACAGTGCTCGTTCAGTTGCTTTACATGATTGTGATATAAAAACTTATGATAGAAGAATGCTTGCAAAACTTTTTTATCCAGTTGTAAATCCTCTTTTTAACTTTGAGTTTTGTAAGGGGTACTATCCTAGGGTGGCCAATAATAAAATGAATGGTAGAGTTGCAAGATTACTTGTTTTCCCATTATTAACAGCTTTAGAGAAAACGATTGGTAAAAGTGATTATTTAAACTTCATGAAATCATTTAAATACCCTTTGGCTGGAGAGTTTTCATTTAGAAGAAATGTTTTACCAGAATTAAGGATTTCGTCCGATTGGGGAATTGAGGTTGGAATTTTATCTGAAATGCAAAGAAGTTTCTCACCACAAAATATTTGCCAGGTTGATTTAGCTGATACCTACGATCATAAACATCAAGCTTTATCTTTAGATGATGAGACAAAAGGATTATCTAGAATGTCAATAGATATAATAAAAACATTTATCAAAAAATTGGCTACTCAAGGTAATACCTTTAGTAGAGAAAAATTTAGATCATTGAAAGCGACATATTATAGATCTGCCTTAGATCTAATTGATATTTATAGAAGTGATGCAGCAATGAATGGTCTAGAGTTGGACTCGCATACAGAAGAAAAAGCTGTTGAGTTATTTGCAATAAATATAATGAAAGCTGGAGAAGCATTTATCCAAAATCCAATGGATACACCTTTTATACCTACATGGAGCAGAGTGAAAAGTGCCATACCAGATTTTCTTGGAAGACTTGAAAAAGTAGTTAATGATGATAATAAAAAGCATTCTTAATGCTATTTCAAAAAAACCAAAAAAAAATTAATTCTATACTAAGTTCTATTTACAAATCCTCTTTAAATAAAAGAGATATTGATCATTTAAAAGATCAAATAATACAAATAATCAAAAAATTTAATCAAAATAATTCAAAAAAAAAACTTACTATCTCAGAAAAAACTTCATTAGTAATATGTTATGGAGATAACATAAATTCAAATCAAAAAAGTTCTATTCAAGTTTTTCAAAATTTTTTTAAAAAAAATTTGAATAAATATTTTAATGCTATTCATTTTTTACCTTTCTATCCTTCCAGTAGTGATAGTGGTTTTGCTGTAAAAGATCATTATAAGATTGAAAGAAGAATAGGTAGTTGGTCCGATATAAAAAAAATTTCAAAATCTAGTCATGTAATGGCCGATATTGTAATTAATCACTCATCAGCTAGAGGTTTGTGGTTTAAAAATTTTCTTAAAAAAAAAAGACCTGGTAAAGATTATTTTTTAACTGTTAATTCTAAATTCAATACATCAAAAGTGGTTAGACCAAGAGATCATAAACTACTAAAAAAAATAGATATCTTTAGAAAATCCGATTATTTATGGCGAACTTTTAGTGCTGATCAAATAGACTTGGATTTTAAAAATCCATCAGTGCTTCTTAGATTTATTAAAATCATGGTTCACCTCGTTAGTAATGGTGTCACGATTTTTAGATTAGATGCAATTGCTTATCTTTGGAAAAAAAATGGCACCAACTGTATAAATTTAAAACAAACTCATGAAATAGTTAAACTACTTAGACTTATTAGTAATCTTTTAAACGTTGAAACTATAATCATTACAGAAACAAATTTGCCGGAAAAAGAAAATTTAAGTTATTTTGGTAAAAATGATGAAGCTAACTGGATTTATAATTTTTCTCTTCCGCCCTTATTAATCCATGCTTTTTTATTTGAAAATAGTTCTTATCTCAACAAATGGAGTAAAAAACTCCCCAATGCTAAATTCCAGAATAGTTATTTAAATTTCATTGCATCACATGATGGAATTGGCATGAGGCCTACAGAGGGAATACTGAACGAAAGATCATTAAATAATTTTCTTAAAAGATTAAAAAAAAATGGATCAAAATTTTCGTATAGAAAAGTTCAAAATAAATCTAGAAAAGTTTATGAAGCTAATATCACTGTTTTTGATGCATTAAAAAAATCAAATACTGATCCTAATGGAAAATTTTTTTTAGAACGCTATATTGCAGCTCATGCAATAATGATTTCTTTTGAGGGTATTCCAGCTATTTATTTCAATTCTTTATTTGGAAAATCTAACGATGAAGCAAAATATGTAATTACAGGGAATAATAGAGATGTTAATAGATATAAATGGAGTTATGAAAATATTACAAAAAAATTAAAAGATAAAAGCTCTAAACAAAGCATTTTTTATCAAAATCTTGTAAAATTATTAGAAATAAAAAGAAAACAGAAAGCATTCCACCCTAATGCTAAAAGATTAAATATCAATCTAGGGTCTAAAATTTTTTGTTATGAAAGAATTAGTCTAGATAAAAAACAAACTATAATCTGTATCTCAAATCTTTCTACTAAATTACAATATATTAAAATTAATAAAAACTTAATTAAATATAGAGATTTACTTGGTAGAAAAATATTTTTTACATTTGATAAAAAAATTAAACTAGATCCTTGTCAAACAATCTGGTTATCTAATAGATAAATTATTTTTCCCAATCAAATCTTGGGAAAGAATTAAAAATTTTAAAAATACCTTCTGACCATTGATTACATACTTTTGAATATTCATCATCAGTAATATTTAAGCATTTTTGGGAAAGAATTTTATATCCATCTTTTTTATAAACCACAAAATCAATTGGTGGCCCAACAGTTAAGTCACTTTTTAAAGTTGAATCAATTGAAATTAAGGCACATCTAGAAGCATCTCCAATTGAAACATCAGGTTTAATTACTCTATCTAAAATTGGCTTACCATATTTAACCTCACCAATTACTAAATATGGTTTGCTATCTGCTGGTTTGATATAATTACCCTGTGGATAAACTAAATAAAGTTCCATAGGTTGATCTTTAATTTGTCCACCGACTATAAAAGTTGATCCTAATAAAACCGTATCAGTATTAATTCCTTTTGGCATTGAATGTTCAACATTTAAGGACCCAACATAGGAAGCAATTTGATCAAAATCTTTACAAGTATTTAAATTCATAATTCCTGACGTATCTTTTAAATCTTTTTCAATAGACTTATATACGGCTTGTGAGGTACCTAAATTTCCTGAAGTAACGATAATTATTGTTCTATCACCAACATCATAAGTAAACATTTTAGAGTAAATGTTTACGTTATCTAAACCAGCATTTGTTCTTGAGTCTGACGCGAAAACAAGACCATTATTTGCTTTTATACCAATACAATAAGTCATAATTACTATTATTTAATTTATCATTTATCATACAATTTAAAAATAACATATCTGATATATCTATTATGCAATTGATTGTTATTGGGAATTATTAAACATTTAGTTATGGTCTCTAAATTATGGAAGAATTATAATTCAAGTAAAGCTTACGATGGATATTTTACCGAAGATAATAAGCTAAGAAAGCATGCTATTATCATTTCTAGTATTCTAGAAAGACATGGAAAGAAAAAGCTCCAAGAAATTGAGAAAAATTGCCAAAGTACGATTAATGCACGTGGAATAAATTTTAGAGTTTATGCGGCAAATAATAGAGCTGAAGAAAAGAGATGGCCTTTGGATATTATTCCAAGAATAATTCCTAAGAAACAATGGAACAAAGTTTCGAAAGGTTTGAAGCAAAGAGCAAAAGCCTTAAATTTATTTATTGATGATGTTTATAATCAAAAGAAAATTTTTAAAGATAATATAGTTCCAAAAGATATAATTTATAAATCACCGTACTACGTTAAGGAGTGTGAGGGTTTTTCTCCAAAGTTTAAGGCATGGTCTAATATCTCTGGTATAGACTTAATTAGAAATAAATCTGGTGATTATTTAGTTCTAGAGGATAATTTAAGAGTTCCATCTGGTGTTTCCTACATGTTGGAAAACAGAATGGTAATGCGCGATGTTTTTCCTGAATTATTTACTAGATATAAAGTTTCATCAATCCACCAATACACTAATAAATTATATAATTGTATGATTGAGTGTATTCCAAAAAAAACTTCTAATCCACATATGGTGCTCTTAACTCCAGGAGTTTATAACTCAGCGTATTTTGAGCATGAATTTTTGGCAGATCAGATGGGTATAGCTTTGGTAGAGGGTAAAGATCTTTTTGTTGAAAATGATAATGTTTATATGAAAACAGTAAAAGGTCCATTAAGAGTAGACTGCATATATAGAAGACTTGATGACAGTTTCTTGGATCCAAAAGCTTTTAATAAAGATTCTTTGATTGGTGTCCCTGGTTTATTTAAATGTTGGTTAAAAAAAAATGTTGGTATACTCAATGCTGTTGGAACTGGGGTTGCTGATGATAAAGTTGTTTATTCTTACGTTAACAAGATGATAACATATTATTTAGGTGAACAGCCAATTTTAGATCAAGTGGAAACTTATTTATGTCATGACGAAACACATAAGAAATATGTAATAGAAAATATATCAAAACTAGTTGTAAAACCTGCAAATGCTTCTGGGGGTTATGGTATAATGATTGGACCAAAGGCACCTAAAAAAGAAATCGAGGAGACAATCATCAAGATAAAAAAAAATCCTCGAGAATATATTGCTCAACCATTGGAAATTTTATCTACTGCTCCAACAATTACGGAACATGATATTGAGCCACGTCATTTAGATCTAAGACCATTCGTTTTAACAGGAAAATCAAATTATGTGACTTCAGGTGGACTAACAAGAGTAGCTTTAAGAAAGGGTAGCACTATTGTAAATAGTTCACAAGGTGGTGGATCCAAGGATACTTTAATTGTTGGTTAAAATATTTATTCAACAAGAGCTTTTTCTAAATATTTTATATTAAGTTTACAATCTTTGTACCCATGCTTGATTACATTTAGATATCTTTCTGTAGGAAATCTAAATGGCGTTTTTTTTGTCATGGTGTAAGTCATTACTTTTTTACCATCATACAAAAAATAATATTTTTTATATAAAATAGGAAAGTCTTCATAAACATCCAGTTTTTTTTCATCACTCTTGGAAATTTCAAATAAGCCACCCGGTACTATAGAATTTTTTTTTGGTTCAATATCAGCAGCTCTATACTTGCTTCTAAAAGTTAATCTAAAATCCTTAAGATTGATCTTTTTAATAAAAGTACTATCTTTACATCTTCTCTTCATTTGAAAATGATGAAGATTACTTCCGTAAGCAAAATAAAGCATTTATCTATCGACAACTTCTATTTTTTTATCACTAACAAATTTTAATATTTGAGAATTACATTGATCGATTTTAGATTGATTCTCTGAACGAAGTACTATTGAAACTCCAAGTTTGCCAGCATGGAAAAATGGATAGCTTCCTATCTCAACATCTTGATTTTCCTCTTGTACTTTTGTTAAAGAGTTTGCAATTTCACTTTCTACTGTTTTTAAACTAATAGTGTGACTTAAGATAGGGTCACCCCCCACAATCTTATTTTTTAGTCCGCCCAACATTGATTTCATTATTGATGGTACCCCTGGTAAACAAAAAACATTTTCTACGCTAAAGCCAGGAGCCCCACTAGTTGGATTAAGAATTAAATCTGCATTTGCTGGCATCCAAATCATTTTTTGTCTTCCTTCATTAAACTCACCTGGTTGGTAATAAGCTTCTAATATTTTATATCCTTCTTTATGAAGTTCGTATTTAAGGCCAAAAGCTTTTGCTACTGATTGAGCAGTTATGTCATCATGTGTTGGGCCAATACCACCAGTTGTAAAAACATAATTATTAGATTTTCTTAGAACATTTAGTGTCTCTACGATTATGTCTTCTTGGTCTGGAATTATTCTTACCTCATTTACTTTTACGCCAATAGAGTTTAACCAAGTTGCTAACGTGCTTGTATTAGTGTCCTGAGTTCGTCCAGAAAGAATTTCGTTACCGATAATTAATATTGCAGCATTTACTTTTATGTTTTTGCTCATTTTATATGTATAATTTGAATATGGAATTTACCAAGTCTTTATTAAAAGGCAAATTAATCAAAAGATATAAGCGTTTTTTTGTTGATGTAAATCTAAATAAAGAAATTGTTACTGCACATTGTCCAAATACTGGATCTATGAAAGGTTTACTTGATGAGGGAAATGAAGTGCATTTATTCAAACATGATGATCCTAAAAGAAAATTAAAATATGGTCTAGAAATTATCAAGGCAAAAAAAAATTTAGTTGGGGTAAATACTCATAGAGCAAATAAAATTGTTTACCACGGATTAAATAATAATCTCATTAAAGAGCTAAAAAATAATGACAAAATAAATTCAGAGGTCTTTTTTGACAAAGAAACTAGATTTGACTTTTTAATTGAAAAAAAAGGTAAAAAAAGTTTCCTAGAAGTAAAAAATGTAACACTCTTTAGAGACAAAAAAATTGCTGAGTTTCCTGATGCGATTACTACCAGGGGGTCAAAACATTTACTTACCCTTATTGATGCCATAAAAAAGGGCTACAAATCTTACTTAATTTTTTTAGTTCAAATACAAAATATGGAATACTTTAGAATAGCAAAAGATATAGATAGCAAATATTATGAAAATTATTTAATAGCTAAAAAAGCAGGAGTAAATTTTTTAGCTTATAGATGTAATATTAGTTCGAAAAAAATTTATATAGATAAAAAAATTAAAATTATAGATGAATAATTACACTGAAAAATTTGAAAAAATGAGAATAGCGGGAAAGTTAGCTGCACAAACTTTAGATATGTTAACTGAAAATATTAAAGAAGGTGTTTCAACAGCCTATATTGATAAGCTTGGTTATGAGTTCATCAGGGATAATGGTGGTCACTCTGCTCCACTCTATTATCGAGGTTTCACCAAATCTTTATGTACATCTTTAAATCATGTTGTATGTCATGGTATTCCAACAAAAGATAGAATTTTAGTTGAGGGTGACGCACTAAATGTTGATGTGACTGCAATAATTAATGATCACTATGGTGACACAAGTCGTATGTTTTGTATAGGAAAAACATCTGTAAAATTGAATAATCTTATTGATGCTACTTACCAATCAATGATGAAAGCTATAAAAATTTTAAAACCTGGAATAAAACTAGGAGATATAGGACATGAAATTCAATCTTATATTGAAGAAAAAGGTTTTTCGGTTGTAAGAGATTTTTGTGGGCATGGTATAAGCACAACATTTCATGAGGCACCAAATATTTTACATTATGGAACAAAGAATACAGGTATGGAATTAAAAACTGGAATGACATTTACAATTGAACCAATGATTAATGCTGGAAAATTTAATGTAAAAGTGCTTAATGATGGGTGGACTGCAGTCACTAAAGATAAATCTTTATCTGCACAATTTGAACATACTGTAGGAATTACAGAAAATGGATATGAAATATTTACAGAATCTGTTAAAGGTTATTCAAAGCCCCCATATTTATAATTAATGATTAAAAGATACTCTCGAAAAGAATTAACAGATATTTGGTCTGAAGAAAATAAATACAAAATATGGTTAGATGTTGAAATTGCTGCAGCTCAAGCAATGGAAAAACTTGGTCAAATTCCAAAAGGTGTCTCATCAATAGTTAGAAAAAAAGCTAGGATAAATTTAAAAAGAATTCATCAGATTGAAAGTAAAGTTAAACATGATGTAATTGCTTTTCTAACCTCCGTAACTGAAAAGGCAGGAATTAAAGCTAGATATCTCCATCTTGGCATGACCTCATCCGATGTAGTAGATACAAGTTTTAATATTCAGTTAGTTCAGTCAGGAAAAATTATCTTAAAAGACGTAGATCAAATTTTAAAAGTATTAAAAAAACAAGCAAGAAAATATAAGTTTACCCCATGCATTGGTCGTAGTCATGGCATTCATGCTGAGCCAATAACATTTGGATTAAAATTAGCTTCCTTTTATGAAGAGTTTAAAAGAAATAGAGAAAGATTAGTTTATGCTATCGATCAAATATCAACTTGTGCAATTTCTGGTGCAGTTGGTACATTTGCAAATGTAAACCCTAATGTTGAAAAACATGTTGCAAAAAAACTTGGATTAAAAGTTGAACCGATCTCTACACAAATAATCCCAAGAGATAGACATGCATTTTATTTTTCAGTTCTAGGCATCATTGCAGGAAGTATAGAGAGAGTTGCTATAGAAATAAGACATTTACAAAGATCAGAAGTTTATGAATTACAAGAATACTTTTCTAAAAGTCAAAAGGGTTCCTCTGCAATGCCCCATAAAAAAAATCCAATATTAAGTGAAAATTTAACAGGTCTTGCAAGAATGGTTAGAAGTTCTGTTGTTCCAGCGCTTGAAAATATTGCTTTATGGCATGAAAGAGATATTTCACATTCAAGTGTAGAGAGATATATTGGGCCTGATGCAAATATTACTCTAGATTTTGCTCTTACAAGATTAGCAAATGTTTTAGATAATATGATTGTTTATCCAAAAAAAATGCTAGAAAATCTTAATCTAACTAAAGGTTTAATTTTTTCACAAGAGGTGATGCTAGAACTTACAAAAACTGGTATCACAAGAGAAAAATCCTATAAGTTAGTACAAGGATATGCAAAAAAATGTTTTGCTGAAAATTTAGATTTGTTTAATGTTATCCAGTCTGACAAGTTAATAATGAGCAAAATTTCAATCAAAAAACTGAAGTCTATCTTTAGTTATTCTAAACACTTTAAAAATGTAAATCTAATTTTTAGGCGGGTTTTCAAATAATGAAAAAAGGTAAAAAACTTTACGAGGGAAAAGCCAAGATAATTTATTCGACCTCAGATAAAAATTTAGTAATCCAATATTTTAAAGACGATGCTACAGCATTTAATAATGAAAAAAGAACAACTATTGAGGGTAAAGGAGTTTTAAATAATAGAATTTCTGAACATATACTTACAAATTTATCGCAAATTGGTATTGAAAATCATTTAGTCAAAAGACTAAACATGAGAGAACAATTAATTAAATTTGTCGAGATAATTCCAATTGAATTTATTATTCGGAATGTGGCAACAGGATCTTTAACTAAAAGACTTGGAATAGAAGATGGAACTGTATTAAAAGAACCTTTAATTGAGTACTGTTTAAAAGATGACAAACTTGGTGATCCTTTAATTTCAGAGGATCATATTTACGCATTTGATTGGGCAAATAAAAAAGAAATTGAAAAGATAAAAAAAACTATCTTTAGAATTAATGATTTCATGATTGGAATGTTTAGAGGAGTAGGAATAAAATTAATTGATTTTAAATTAGAATTTGGACGAACTAAAATTGATGGAAGGAAAGATATTATTTTGGCTGATGAAATAAGTCCTGATACTTGTCGACTATGGGACTCAGCAACTGACAAAAAACTTGATAAAGATAGATTTAGAAAAGATTTAGGAGATTTATTGCCTGCGTATACCGAGGTTGCTAAAAGACTTGGAATTCTACATGAGCAATCGAATGTTTCTGCAGTAAATGTTACTAAACTTTCCTCAATTAAAAAGAAGCAAAAATGAGAGTTTCTGCAATAATAACTCTAAAAAAGGATGTTCTGGATCCACAAGGCAAAGTAATCCATGAGACATTAGATGGTATGGGCTTTAATTCTGTGAATGAGGTTAGACAAGGCAAATATTTTGAGATTGATGTTAAAGAAAATGATCCAAAAAAAGCTAAAGATCTTGTAGAAAATATGTGTAAAAAACTTTTAGCTAATCTTGTTATTGAAAACTACAAAATTATTGAAACACAATAATTAATGAAATCATCGGTTATAACCTTCCCTGGTTCAAATTGTGATAGAGACATGGATGTTGCTCTTACAAAATTTGGATTTAAAAATAAAATGGTTTGGCATGATGATCAAGAATTACCCAAAAGTGATTTAATTGTTTTACCGGGTGGTTTTTCTTACGGTGATTATTTGCGTTGTGGAAGTATGGCTTCAAAGTCAAAAATTATGCACTCAGTTATTAACTTTGCAAAATCGGGTGGATTAGTGATGGGAATTTGTAATGGTTTTCAAATTTTGGTTGAGGCTGGATTGGTGCCAGGAGTATTATTAAGAAATAAGTACCTTCAGTTTATTTGTAAAAATGTCCACGTAAAATTTGACAACAAAGAGAATATTTTTTTTAAAAATCTTAATAAAAAAGTTTTGGAGTTTCACATAGCGCATAATGAAGGTAATTATTTTTGCACCAACGATCAACTCAAAGAGATTGAAGATAATAATCAAATAGCAATTTATTATTGTGATCAAAATGGCAATACAAATGATCAAATAAATCCTAATGGATCAATAAAAAATATTGCAGGTATTTTTAACAAAGAAAAAAACGTTTTAGGTATGATGCCTCATCCTGAGAGAATGATAGATGAAAGTTTATCTGGGGAAGATGGATCCATATTTTTTAAAAATCTTTTAAATAATATTAAATAATGTTGGTTAACGAAAAAATTGCGATTGAACATGGTTTAAAATTAGATGAATATAAAAAAATTTGTAAATTATTAAAAAGAACACCTAATTTTACTGAGTTAGGTATATTTTCTGCAATGTGGAATGAGCATTGCTCCTATAAATCTTCGCGAATTCATTTAAAAAAATTACACACTAAAGGGAAAAAAGTAATTCAAGGACCAGGAGAAAATGCTGGAGTTATTGATATTGAAGATGGAGATGCAATAGTTTTTAAAATCGAAAGTCATAATCATCCATCATTTATTGAGCCTTATCAAGGAGCAGCAACAGGAGTTGGTGGAATTATGCGAGATGTTTTTACAATGGGCGCAAGACCTATTGCTAACCTAAATTCAATCCATTTTGGTTCAACACAAAATAAAAAAACAAAAAATTTATTAAGAGGTGTTGTTAATGGAATTGGTGGTTATGGAAACTGTATGGGTGTACCTACTATAGCAGGACAAACATCTTTTGATAGATCATATAATGGAAATATCTTGGTGAATGCCATGACTTTAGGACTAGTTAAAAAAGATAAGATATTTTACTCCAAGGCAGCTGGTTTAAATAAACCAGTTATATATGTTGGATCAAAAACAGGTAGAGATGGAATTCATGGAGCAAGTATGGCCTCTGCAAGTTTTGATGAAAAAATCGAGGAAAAAAAACCAACTGTGCAAGTTGGAGATCCTTTTACTGAAAAACTTTTATTAGAGGCCTGCTTAGAATTAATGTCAGGAGACTCAATTATTGCAATTCAAGATATGGGTGCTGCAGGACTAACCTCTTCAAGTATTGAAATGGCATCAAAGGGAAATTTAGGTATTGAGATTAACTTAAACAAAGTTCCATGTAGAGAAACCAAAATGACACCTTACGAAATTATGCTATCTGAAAGCCAGGAAAGAATGCTTATAGTGCTTGAGAGTGGCAAAGAGGAAATAGCCAAAAAAATATTTGATAAATGGAATTTAGACTTTGCTGTAATTGGAAAAACTACCAATACAAAGAATATTGAATTATTTTTTGATAACAAAGAAGTAGCTAATATTCCAGTTAATACATTGGTTGAAAACTCTCCAATGTATGACCGAAAATGGAAAAAATCAAAATTACCAAAAAAAAATAAGATAAATAAAACAATATTTAAAAGTCTTAAAATCAAAGATACGTTAAAAAAAATCTTATCCAGCCCAAATGTTTGTAGCAAAGAATGGATTTGGCAACAATATGATCACACAGTAATGGGTGATACTATACAAAAACCTGGTGGAGATTCAGGTGTAGTAAGAGTTCATAAAACAGACAAAGCTATAGCTGCTACGGTTGACTCATCTGCAACTTATTGTTGGGCACACCCACTCACAGGTGGAAAGCAAGTCGTTTGTGAAACTTGGAGAAATTTAATCTCAGTAGGTGCTAAACCTATAGCAATTACAAATTGTTTAAATTTTGGAAGTCCAGAGAAAGAGGAAAATATGGGTGAGTTTGTCGAATGTGTTCAAGGTATCAATGAGGCATGTAAGTATTTAGATTATCCCGTTGTCTCAGGCAATGTATCTTTTTATAACGAGACAAAAGACATCGGAATTAAACCAACTCCTACGATAGGTGGTGTGGGTTTAATTAAAGATTACAAAAAAATGATCACAATGGATTTTAAGGAAATCGATAATATCGTATTAGTGATTGGTAAAACAGAGGGTCATGTAGATCAAAGTTTATTATCAAGAATAATATTCAATGAAAATAATGGACCTCCGCCTGAGGTAAATTTATTTAATGAAAAAAATAATGGTCTGACTTTACTAAATTTGATAGAGAAAAATTTTATTAAAAGTGCCCATGATGTGTCTCTTGGTGGAATAATCACAGCGATAAGTAAAATGTGTATAAAAGGTAATAAAGGTATACAATTCAAAAAGCCAAAATTTTTGATTAATGAAATTGAGTACTTTTTTGCTGAAGATCAAGGAAGATATTTAATTGAAATTAATCCAAAAGATTTTAAAGAAGTTTCTAAGATTTTAGATAAAAACTCTGTGCACTATGATGAAATAGGTAAAATCATTGATAAAGATATGATAATTGATCAAAAGACGAAACTAACAATTGACGAATTAAAATCATATAATACTAATTGGCTTAAGAGTTATATGGATTAATTATGGCAATGGATTTAAAAGACATTGAAAAGTTCATTAAAGAGGCAATGCCAGATGCTTCAATTGAAATACAGGATTTAGCTGGAGATGGTAATCATTATTCTGCTACAGTTACATCATCTCAATTTGTTGGAAAAAGTAAAATTGAACAACACAAAATGGTTTACAATTCATTAAAAGGCAGGATGGGTAATGAGTTACATGCCTTAGCTATTAAAACAAAGGAACAATAATGGATGAAAAAATAAAAAATGTAATTGAAAATCATATTGAAAATAATGATGTATGTTTATTTATGAAGGGTACTCCAGATGCTCCACAGTGTGGATTTTCAATGGCAGTATCTAATATCTTAAAAATTTTAGAGGTAAACTATAAAGGTGTAAATGTTCTTGAAGATCAATCGATTAGGGAAGGAATAAAAGTTTTTAGTGATTGGCCTACAATACCTCAACTTTACATAAAAAAAGAATTTGTTGGAGGCTGTGATATTGTTAAAGAAATGTACGAAAATGGAGAATTAAAAAAGATACTCCAAGATAAAGGTATTAGCTTAAAGAAAGATTAACCAAAAATAGATCTTATTTTTTTTGAGAAAAATTTTCTAAATAAAGTCAATAAACTAAATTTTTCGTAACTTTCTTCATCATTTTTATAATCATAATCAATCTTACTTTCCCAATAAAGTTCTATGATGAAGCTACTTTTAAAATTTTTTCTTAATTTATGAGCTGCAGATACAGTTAATATAGGCTCTACAAACTGTAACTTATTGGAAATAATCAATTTAGATTCAACATCATTAAAATCCATATGCCATAAATGGTCTTTTTTGTTTTCAAAAACTAAATTATCTTCTAACTTAGTAGGTAATTCTATGTAACCTTTGTTAGAAACTCTTTCTAACTCTTTTATGAAAAATTTAAAATCTTCTACATGTTCTAGTACATGACTTGCAATTACAAAATCAAATTCATTATCTTTGAATGGTAAACTTTTATTCTCGAGTTTTACAAAATTTTTTTCCTTATAGAATTCTGATAAATCTTGAACATCACAAATTGTTGTAGCAAACTCATTAGCAGAGTACCCACAGCCAATATCTAAAATCTTCCAATTTTTTTTTTCTGAAAGAATTGATTGGATATGATCTTTAGATGTTCTTTTAATCAATTTTTTTATCTAGAGTAATATTCAATTACTAAATTTGGTTCCATTACTATTGGATAAGGAACTTCTTCAAACTTTGGAACTCTAATAAACTTAAATTTTTTATTTTTTTGATCTAATTGAATATATTCAGGTATTTCTCTCTCTTTACTAGCTAAAGCGATATCAATTATCGCAAGTTGTTTAGACTTATCTCTTATTTCTATAGTGTCTTCCTCTCTAACTAGATAACTTGAAATATTTACTTTTTTACCATTTACTTTAACATGGCCGTGATTAATAAGTTGTCTTGCTGAAAATATAGTTGTTGAAAATTTTGCTCTATAAATAACAGCATCTAATCTTCTTTCTAAAAGACCAATAAGATTTTCACTAGTATCACCTTTAATCATAGAAGCTTTTTTGTAAATATTTCTAAATTGTCTTTCATTTATATTTCCATAATAAGCTTTAAGCTTTTGTTTAGCTTGTAATTGAATTCCGTAATCTGATGGTTTGGCTGGCTTGGTTTGTCCATGCTGTCCTGGCCCGTAAGCTCTTTTATTAAAAGGGCTTTTTGGTCTTCCCCATAGGTTTACTTTTAATCTTCTATCTACTTTATGTTTAGAGTTTAATCTTTTAGTCATTTAGTAATGGGGTTTATAGACTTACTCTTAATTTTGTCAATCAACGTTTTTTTCCTAAATTAGCAAATACCCCGGCTAATATACGCGTTTCTTTATCGGATAAGTCCATTTTATAAAAGATATTTCTCAGGTTCTCGAGCATCTTTGGTTTCTTTTCCTTGGGTCTAAAAAAATTAATTTCTTCTAAATTTTTAATACAAAGATTTAACATTAATTGAATCTCTTTCTTACTAGCTGATTTAATTTTCTTTGATTTTTGAAATGGAACGTTTTTTAATTTAAGAATACTAGCAACATATTGAGCAATTATAATTAAACTATGAGATAAATTCAAAGATTTGAAATCAGGGTTAGTAGGTATTTGTAAAGTGTAATTAGCATAACTAATTTCATTGTTTGATAAACCTGATGCCTCTGAACCAAATAAAAACCCAATTTTCTTTTTAAAATTGACCTTTTTTAAATCAATTAAATTTATATGTTTGACATTTTTATTTCTAAATCTTGCAGAGGTGGCAATAACAATATCAATTTTTTTTATAGCCTCTTCTAAATTTTGATATTTTTTACTCTTTTTGATAATATCTTTAGCACCAACTGATGTAGCTAAAATTTTATCATTTGGGAAAACAGGCTTAGGATTAATTAAAACTAATTTCTTAAAATTAAAGTTTTTAATTGCTCTAGCACAAGCACCAATATTTTCTGATAACTGAGGTTTGTGTAGAATAAATGAGATATTGTTTTTGCTCATTTATTTACTTGCAGGTGCATTATCTTTAAATAATTTATAATCTAAACTATCAATCAACGCTTTAAATGAAGCATCGATAATGTTTGTAGATACACCAATAGTAAACCAATTTTTTCCTTTGGAGTCTGTACTTTCAATTGATACTCTTGTGACAGCCTCTGTTCCTGTATTTAAAATTCTAACTTTATAATCTACCAACCTTAAATCTTTTAAGTATTTTGAGTATTTTGCTAGTTTATCAACATTTTGCCTTATAGCATTATCTAAAGCGTTAACAGGACCATTCCCTTCTCCCTCACAAATAATTTTTTCTCCATCAACTTCCAATTGAGCTTTTGCGGAAGAAACTATTTCGCCAGACTTATTTTTTTTTACCGAAACATCATATTCATTAATAGATATATATCTTGGTATTTCTCCGATAATTCTTCTAGCCAATAATTCAAATGATGCATCAGCACCATCATAACTATAACCAATAAATTCTCTGTCTTTAACTTCATCTAATAATTTTTTGATTTTTGAATCATTTTCCTCAATTTCAATTTTGATACTTTTTAATCTAGAGATAATATTTGATTTTCCTGATTGATCAGAGACAACAATATTTCTTGTGTTACCAACTTTTTCTGGATTAATATGTTCATAAGTTTTTGGATCTTTTTGTACAGCAGATACATGTAATCCCCCTTTATGTGAAAAAGCTGCTGCACCTACATAAGGTAAATGTTGGTTAGGTTTTCTATTTAAAATTTCATCTAAAAGTCTTGAACAATCGGTTAGATTCTTGATGTTGTTTGATTTTATTCCAATTTCAAATTGGGATGAAAAATCTTTCTTTAAAAAAAATGTTGGTATTAATGACATTAAATTTGCATTCCCGCATCTTTCACCTAACCCATTTATGGTACCTTGAATTTGTCGAACACCAGACAATACTGCTGCTAGTGAATTAGCAACTGCATTACCAGTGTCATTATGTGCGTGAATTCCTAAATTTTTTCCTGGTACTACTTTTACAACTTCACTAACTATCTGAGTAACTTCATGTGGAAGTGTTCCTCCGTTCGTATCACATAGTACTACCCACCTAGCACCTTGGTCATAAGCAGCTTTAATACATGATAGTGCATATTTTGGATTTGCTTTATAACCATCAAAAAAATGTTCTGCATCGAACATGAATTCTTTTTTTGCTTTAACAAAATGTTTCGCACTCTCAGAAATATTATCTAAATTTTCTTCATTTGTTATTCCTAAAGCAACATCGACATGAAAATCCCAAGACTTACCAACTAAACACACTGCAGAGGTATTAGAGTTCATGAGTGCAGATAAACCAGTATCGTTTTCTGCACTTCGTCCAGACCTTTTTGTCATTCCAAAAGATGTTAGTTTTGAATTTTTAAAATCATGTTTCTTTTGAAAAAATTCTGTATCTGTTGGGTTAGCTCCAGGCCATCCTGCTTCTATATAATCCACTCCAAGATTGTCTAAAGCTAATGCAATTTTTTCCTTTTCCTCTAATGAAAAATCTACACCCTGGGTTTGAGCGCCGTCTCTTAATGTAGTATCAAAAATATAAAGTCTCTCTTTGGTCATTTAATTTTCCAAGTTGTTTTACCATCTTCATCCTCAATTAAAATACCCTTATCCAATAACTCATTTCTAATTTTATCAGCTAATTCATAATTTTTTATTTGTCTCGCCTCATTTCTCTGATTAATTTTTGATAAAATATCTTTTTCAGAAAGTTTTAGGTTTTTCTTTTTTAAGCTATTCCATTCCTCTTTTGATTGATTTAAAAGACCAATAAAATTACATGCAGTTGTAAATAATTCTTTATCTTTTTTATTTCCGTCTTTAGCTTTATCAAAAAGCCTATGTAATACTGCAATAAATCCTGGGGTATTTAAATCGTCATACAAAGGTTTTAGATCATTATCCTGTATTAATATTTTTTTATGAACAGTAACATAGCAATCATACCATTTGTTTAATGTTCTTTCACATTCATCCATAAGTTTTTCATTCCAATCTAATGGTTGACTGTAGTGAGCACTAATCAAAGCTAATCTTAAAACTTGACCATTATATTTTCTTTTTAAATCACTTATTTTTAAAATATTTCCCTGTGATTTAGACATTTTCTCTTTTGACATAGTAATGAAATTATTGTGCACCCAGTAATTTGCAAATTTTTTCGTTTTATTTGCACATAATGACTGAGCAATTTCATTCTCATGATGAGGGAATATTAAATCTCTACCACCTCCATGAATATCAAAGGTATTACCAAGATATTTTTTTGACATCACAGAACATTCTAAATGCCATCCTGGTCTACCTTTGCCCCATGGAGAGTCCCAGGATGGCTCAGTGTCAATTGATGGTTTCCATAATACAAAGTCTTCTGGATTTTGCTTGTTGTCAGATAATTCTACCCTCGCACCTGCTATTAAATCATCAACATTTTTATTTGAAAGCATTCCATAATTTTTAAATTTTTTCACCCTAAAATAAACATGGTGCTCACTTTCATAAGCAAATTCACCTTTAATTAAATCATTAATCATGCTGATCATTAATTCAATGTTATCAGTGGCTTTTGGCTCGTGAGTTGGTGTTTCACAATTTAAATATTTACAATCTTCATGAAATTTTTTGATTATATTCGAAGTTAATTCGGTTATCGAAATTTTTTTTTTCTCAGAGGATTTTATAATTTTGTCATCTATATCAGTAATATTTCGAACATAAGTAACTGATTCATCTCCGTATTTACATTTTAAAACTTTAAACAAGATATCAAAAATTATTAGTGGTCTCGCATTTCCAATATGCGGATCATCGTACACTGTTGGACCGCATACATACATCCCGATATTTTTTGGATTAATTGGGTTAAATTTTTCTTTCTTATTACCTAGACTATTTGATAAAAAAATATCCTTATTCATTTAGCTCCAATTATTAAACCCACTTGTAAGCGGAAATCTTCGATCTCTACCAAAAGCTTTTGAGGTTACTTTCGGTCCTGGTGCAGCTTGAAACCTTTTGTATTCAGATTTAGCTAATAGACGAGCTGTTTTTTCAACAATTTTTCTATCAAAACCTTTCGATACAATTTTCTCAACAGAAATCTCTTTCTCAACTAAATCTTTTAAAATTTCATCTAAAATTTCATATTCTGGTAAACTATCGGTATCCTTTTGATTTTCTTTTAGTTCAGCTGTAGGTGCTTTTGTTATAATATTTTCTGGAATTACTTTTCCTTTTTGACCTTTGAATAAGTCAGAAAAATTTTCATTTCTCCATCTGCATAATTTAAAAACATCAGTTTTCCAGACATCTTTGATCGGTGCAAAACCTCCACACATATCACCATACAAAGTTGAATAACCAACTGCATACTCTGATTTGTTTCCTGTAGCTAATACCATAAAACCATATCTGTTTGACAAGGCCATTAGAAGTAATCCTCTCAATCTTGATTGAATATTCTCCTCAGTGATACCTGGTGAAAAATTTTTTCCATTGAATTTTACCAAAGTTTTGTCAACAATTTTCATAGCTTCGCTTATTTCTAAATTTGAAAATTTTATTTTTAAGAGATCGGCTGCATCCTTTGCATCATTTAAACTTTCTTGGCCTGTAAAAGGACTTGGAAGCATTATCGCTTGTACCTTTTCAGAGCCAAATGCATCCGTTGCGATTGCTGCTACTAAAGCAGAGTCAACCCCACCAGACAAGCCTAAAACAACTCCATTAAAATTGTTATTATTTACATAATCTCTTAATCCTAGAACTAGAGCTTTGTATAATCTTTCTGTTTCGGATGAATTTTTACTTAAATTTCCATTACCGATCCATTTTCCATTTTGTCTTTTAAGATCTATAACCGAAACTTCCTCTTTAAATTCTTTTGAACAAAAAAATTTACTTCCATCATGATTTAAACCAAAAGAGGATCCATCAAATATTAACTCATCTTGTCCACCAGTTCTATTAAGATAAATAAGTGGCAGCTTTATTTCTTTAACTCTTGACGAGGTTATATTATCTCTCTCAAAACTTTTAGAAACTGTAAAAGGCGAGGCATTAATTGCGATAATTATCTCTGCTCCAGAATCTGATAATTTTTTGAGAACTGTTTTTTCCCAGATATCCTCACAAATTGGTAATCCAAATTTTATATCTTTTATCTTTACACAATCTTCTAATTTTCCTTCTGTAAATACTCTTTGTTCATCAAAAACTCCCGTATTAGGAAGTTCATACTTATCTTTTGTTGCAATAATTTTTCCATTTTCAATAACAAACACAGAATTTTTTATGACTGTTTTATCTTTACGTGGTGCACCAAGAATTATTGCTGATTTTCCATCTCTTGTGATTTCTACCAATTTCTTTATCTCACTATGAACTAAATTTAAAAAATCCTCTCTTAAGACTAAATCATCAATTGGGTATCCTGATACATAAAGTTCTGGTGCAACTAATACGTCGATGTCGTCATCTAATTTAGATCTTATTGTCGCCAATTTATTGATATTTCCTGAGACATCACCAACTAAGGGATTTAATTGTGCTAGAGCTATTTTTAATTTTTTGTCCATATTCAAGATATAATTACTTATAATTAAAATTTTATAATAATAATAGTCATACTTAATTGGCCTATTAGATTAATAAGCTCTTAAGATGCCGCTTGAATAGCATTTTTAGAATAGCTGCTATTCTTTTTAATCTCATCAGAAATTAAAAAAGCTAACTCTAAAGCTTGGTCTGAATTTAGTCTTGGGTCGCAATGAGTGTGATATCTGCTTGATAAATCAGCATCAGATATTTTTCTAGCTCCCCCTGTGCACTCTGTAACGTCTTGGCCAGTCATTTCAACATGCAGACCACCTGCATAAGATCCTTCTGACTGATGAACACCAAAAACATTTTTGACCTCATTAACAACATTGTTAAATGGTCTCGTTTTAAAACCAGTAGTTGATACAATTGTATTCCCATGCATTGGATCACATGACCAAATAACATTAAGACCTTCTTTTTTAATTCGTCTTATTAACTTTGGTAAAAACTTTTCTACATTTTGATGACCAAATCTTGAAATTAAAGTTATTTTGCCTTTTTCATTTTTTGGATTTAACACTTCACAAATTTTTGCAATCTCCTCAGGTTTAGATGTAGGACCACACTTTATTCCAATCGGATTTTCTATTCCTCGACAAAATTCAACATGTCCACCATCTAATTGTCTTGTTCTATCGCCAATCCAGACAAAATGAGCAGATGTATCATGGTACTCACCAGTGGTAGAGTCTACTCTAGTCATACTTTCCTCAAAGGGTAAGTGTAACGCTTCATGTGATGTCCAGAAATTTACAGTGTATAATCTATTATTAAAGTCTGAAGTTATTCCACATGCTTCCATAAAAGCTAGTGCATCTGCAATTTTATCCTCCAAGTCTTTAAATTTTTTCGCTTGAGGACTTTTTTTAATGTAATCTAAATTCCATAAATGAACTTTGTTCAAATCTGCAAAACCACCTTTTGAAAATGCTCTAAGTAAATTAAGTGTTGAAGCTGATTGAGAATACGCTTTGTACATTCTTTTTGGATCAGGTCTTCTAGCTTTTTCGTTAAAGTCTATTGCATTAATGTTATCACCTAAATAACTTGGTAATTCTACATCACCTTGTTTTTCTGTAGGAGCACTTCTTGGTTTAGAAAACTGTCCAGCAATCCTTCCAAGTTTTACAATAGGTAAAGACGCAGAGTATGTCATCACCAAAGCCATTTGAAGAATTACTTTAAAAGTATCTCTTATATTGTCAGGATGAAATTCTGCAAAACTTTCAGCACAGTCACCGCCTTGCAATAAAAAAGCTTTACCATCAACTACTTTAGATAATTGATCTTTTAAATGTCTTGTCTCACCTGCAAATACAAGTGGCGGAAATGTTTTTAGTTTGTTTAAAACATTATTAAGCTCCTTCTCATCACCATACGTTGGTATGTGTTTGACAGGATACTTTCTCCAGCTATTTACTTTCCAATTTTTCATATTCAACTCAAGATTGTTGTATCAGAGTTTTTCTATTATTCAACGGTTACTGATTTAGCTAAATTTCTAGGCTTATCTATATCAAATCCTTTTTTAAGAGCTGAATAATAAGCTAATTTTTGTAATGGGATAGTTAAAAGAAATGGTAAAAGGTCCTCATTAGCACTTTCAACTTCTATTTTTTCCCAAATATTTTCAGAAACAACTTCATCACTACTTTTATTCGTTACTAATAAAACTTTTGCACCCCTTGCAATAACCTCCTGCATGTTAGAAATAGTTTTTTTATAATAATTGTCCCTAGGTGCCAACACAACAACGGGCATTCCTTCTTCAATAAGGGCAAGAGGTCCATGTTTCATTTCACCGGCTGGATAACCTTCTGCATGAATATAAGATAGCTCTTTTAATTTCAAAGCACCCTCTAATGCTATTGGAAAAGAAAAACCTCTACCTAGAAACATTGAACCTTTAGCCACATTAAAGGTATTAGATATTGTCTGTATTTTATTATCGGTCAACAAAGTCTTTTCTGCTAATTTTGGAAGAGACTTAAGGTCCTTAAGTTTTTCATTAAATAGCTCTTTTTTTAAATCTTTTCTCAATAATCCAAGTTTCAAAGCTAAAATATATAATATTAGTATTTGACCCAAAAAGGCTTTGGTAGATGCAACTCCTATCTCAGTCCCACAGTGTATTGGTAAAACAAATTTAGAGTCTCTAGCAATCGAACTCTCAATTACATTTACAACCGCACAGGTTTTCATATCATTTTGATTACATAAATCTAATGCCGCATAAGTATCTGCCGTTTCACCAGATTGAGATACAAATATATATAAAGTCTCTTTTTTAAATCTGTTTTTTCTGTATCTAAATTCTGAAGCAATATCTACACTTACATCTAATGAAGTTAATTCTTCGAACCAGTATTTTGCAAGGAGACAAGAATGATAAGCTGTTCCACAACCAATTAGAGTTACTGAGGAAATTTCATTTGTTTTCCAAGGAAAATTATAAATATTAATATCATTATTTAATGTATCTACATATTCATTAATTCCATTTTTTAATGTTGTTGGTTGTTCCTCTATTTCTTTGGCCATGAAATGTTTATAATCACCTTTGTCATATTTTTCATCTTCAAGAGATAATTCTAAAACTTTTTTATTTATCTTATCTCCATCCTCATTAAAAAATTCAACATGATCTTTTTTTATAATACAGAATTCACCATCATTTAAATAAGTAATCTTATTCGTCATTGCTTTAAGTGCATATGAATCTGAACCTAAATAATTTTCATTTGGACCATACCCAACAGCTAATGGAGATCCTCTTCTAGCACCAACAATCAAATCAGGCTGATCTTTAAATATTATACCTAGTGCAAAACTACCATGAAGAGATTTAAGAGTTTTTTTAATTGAATTGACAATATTTTCAGTTTTTAAATTTTCTGTGATTAAATGTACAATCACTTCAGTATCAGTTTGTGATTTAAATTTATGACCTTTGCTTACTAAAAATTTTTTTAACAAAGTTGAATTTTCAATAATTCCATTGTGAACCACTGAAACATTTTGTGAAGAGTGAGGATGAGCATTCACACTATTTGGCAAACCATGTGTAGCCCAACGAACATGACCAATACCAATGGTTCCTTCCATTTTTTGAACTAGTAGATTATTTTCAAGATTATCAACTCTCCCTTCAGATTTAACTTCATTAATTTCATTTTTTGAGAGTGTTGCTATACCTGCTGAGTCATAACCTCTGTATTCTAATTTTTTTAGAGAACTGATAATTGTTGATGAAACAGGTCTATTACTATTAATTCCAATTATTCCACACATAATTATTTAGACTTCCTTTTATAGTTTTTTACCTCTAGTTGTTGACTTCTAGTGAGCGCTAGAGATTTTTTACTTACACTTTTTGTAATTACTGATCCAGCTCCAATTATGCTATTTTCCTCAAGTGTTAGTGGAGCTACTAATGAAGAGTTGGAACCAATAAAAACATTATCTTTTATTCTAGTTTTGTATTTTTTTATGCCATCATAATTACATGTGATTGTCCCAGCTCCAACATTGACTGATTTACCAATTGAGGTATCACCAATATACGTTAAATGATTTATCTTGGATTTTTTTCCAAGAGTACTTTTTTTAATTTCAACAAAATTTCCAATTTTAGACCCTTCCTTTAAAGTGGTACCAGGTCTTATTCTCGCATAGGGACCTATTTCAACTTTATTTTCAATTTTACAATTCTCTAAATGACTGAAAGATTTTATAGTAACATTGTTACCAATCTTTACCTTTGATCCAATAACTACATATGGTTCTATAGTTACATTTTTTCCAATTTTAGTATCTTTAGAAAAATAAATTGTTTCTGGAGCTATCATGTTTACTTTGGATTTTAAGAATTTATCTCTCAGTGAATCTTGGAACTTGTTTATTTTCAATTGTTTCATCTAGAAAATTACTTACATTAAGTATATATCTTTCTTAATTCACAAAATATTTCTTAAAAATACTTTTATTTATGAAACAAATTTATACAATTCTTTTTGATTTAGACGGAACTTTGGTAGATACAGCTCCTGACTTAATGAGAGCCCATAATCATGTGATGAATAAATTTGGATATCCAACCAAGTCTACTGAGGAAATAAGAAATTTGGTGGGTCAAGGTGCTGGTGCAATGCTTGGTCGCTCTATATGGGGTCAGGCAAAAAAAGAATTTGGAAAAGTCCAAGATGAAAAAATTAAAAAAGAAATGGTCAAAGAATTTGTAGAGTATTACGGAAATAATATTGTAAATGAAAGTAAATTAATTGATGGAGTTAAAGATTTTTTAATATGGTCAAAAGAAAAAAAAATTTCAATGGGTGTTTGTACAAATAAACAAGAACATCTAGCAATAGATCTTTTAAAAAAAATTGGAATTTATGATTTTTTTGAGTACGTTGCAGGTCACAATACATTTGATTATTGTAAACCTGATCCCAGACATTTAACATCTGTAGTTGAAATTTTAGATGGGGATCTTAAAAAAACTTTAATGATTGGTGATAGTGAAACGGATGCTAACGCGGCAAAAGCTGCGGGAATTCCAGTTATTTTACTTGAGGATGGTTATACTGAAAAAAATACAACTGAAATTTACCATAATCACTTAGTAAAAGACTTCATTGGTATTGAAAAAATCGTAACAAAATATCTTTAATATTGATTATTTTTTTTTAACTATTAGAACAGTTTTCAATTAGGAGTTATTTTGATCATACATAACGTAAAAGTTTTCCCATCTAAAGTTCACTTACCCAAAAAAAAACAACTAGCTTGGAAAATCGCAGAGATTGCGAGTGATAATTCGAAGTTAGATAAAGAAGCGATAGAGATGGTAATTAATAGAATTATTGATAATGCTTCAGTTGCAATAGCCTCACTAAACAGACATCCAGTTATCTCATCTAGGGAAATGGCTTTGAAACATTTGAGAAAAAACGGTGCAACATTATTTGGTGTTAATAGTAAATTAAAATTTGATTGCGAATGGGCTGCATGGAGCAATGGAACAGCTGTAAGAGAACTTGATTTTCATGATACTTTTTTAGCAGCTGATTACAGTCATCCTGGCGATAATATTCCTCCCCTTATAAGTGTTGCACAACAAAATAAAAGAAGCGGATTAGATCTTTTAAGAGGGATAATTACTGCCTATGAAGTGCAAGTTAATTTAGTTAAAGGAATTTGTTTACATAAACATAAAGTAGACCACATCGCTCACTTAGGACCTAGTGTTGCTGCTGGAATAGGATCGATGTTAAGACTAAATACAGAAACAATCTATCAAGCTGTTCAACAAGCTCTACATACAACTATTTCAACTAGACAGTCTAGAAAAGGTGAAATCTCTAGTTGGAAAGCTTATGCCCCAGCACATGCTGGTAAACTTGCAATTGAAGCTGTGGATAGAGTTATGCGTGGTGAAGGTGCTCCAAGTCCAATTTATGAAGGTGAAGATAGTGTTATAGCACGAATTTTAGATGGAAAGAAAGCGTTATATAGAGTCCCACTTCCAAAAAAAAACGAGACTAAGAGAGCTATTCTTGAAACTTACACAAAAGAATATTCTGCCGAATATCAATCTCAAGCGTTAATTGATCTTGCAAAAAAACTTAGAAAGAAAGTATTAAATCTAAATCAAATAAAAAAAATTGATATTTATACCAGTCATCATACTCATTATGTAATTGGTACAGGTGCAAACGATCCTCAAAAAATGGATCCAAATGCAAGTAGAGAAACTTTAGATCATTCAATAATGTATATATTTGCTGTAGCTTTAGAAGATGGTAGTTGGCATCATGTAAAATCATATTCGAAAGCCAGAGCAAAAAGAAAAAGTACAATTAAGATTTGGAGATCAATCAAAACCCATGAGGATAAAAAATGGACCAAAAGATATCATGACCCAAACCCCAGAAAGAAAGCTTTTGGTGCAAAAGTCATAATTACCCTTAAAAATGGAAAAAAAATTACCGAAGAACAAGGAGTTGCAGATGCTCATCCTAATGGCTCAAGACCATTCAAGAGAAAAAATTATATAAACAAATTTTTAACACTTACCGAGAATATTTTAGATAAAAAAGAAATAGAAAGATTTTTAAAAACTGTGCAAAACTTAAGAAAACTAAAGTCAGGTCAATTAGATAGATTGAATATTGTTATTAAAAAGAGCAAAATTAAACGAAATTTAAAAAAAGGAATTTTTTAATGCATTTTGTTGAAAAAGAACCAATACAAAAAAGAAAAGATTTTACAGATAAATTAAAATCCAAAAAAATATTAAGAGTTCCTGGTGCTTATAATCCTTTAACAGCAAAATTAATTGAGGAGATTGGTTATGATGCTGTTTATGTTTCAGGAGGTGTTATGGCAAATGATCTTGGATTTCCTGATATTGGATTAACCACACTGCAAGATGTTAGTACGCGGTCTTACTTAATTTCTAGAGTTACAAATCTTCCTACAATTGTAGATATAGATACAGGATTTAAATCATGTAAAGAAACTATAGAAACTTTTGAAGAGTTTGGAATTACAGGAGTTCATTTAGAAGATCAAATTGAAAGAAAAAGATGTGGACACCTAGATAATAAAGAATTGATATCCACAGATGCAATGGTGAAAAAAATTAAAGAATGTGTTTCTGCGAAAAAAGATGAAAATTTTAAGATTATTGCAAGATCCGATGCAAAAAGTGTAGAGGGAATTGATAAAATGATCGAGAGATGCAAGGCTTATATCGATGCTGGAGCAGAAATTATTTTTCCTGAGGCGCTTCATAATGAAAAGGATTTTGAAAAAGTTAGAAAAGAATTATCGTGTTATTTGTTAGCCAATATGACTGAGTTTGGAAAAACTAAATTATTAAATTACAAACAATTAGAAGAACTGGGTTACAACATCGTTATTTATCCTGTTACAACTCAAAGGTTAGCAATGAAAAACGTTGAGGATGGTTTGAGGGACATTTATGCAAATGGACACCAAAACAACATTATTGATAAAATGCAAACTAGAAAACGTTTATATGATCTTGTAGATTACGAGAAATATAATAGTTTAGATGAAAAAATTTATAACTTTAACACCGATGGTCACGAATAATGAGTGATGATATTAAAAAAGGCTTATTAGGAATTGTTGTAGACGAAACAGAAGTCTCAAAAGTAATGCCTGAAATTAACTCTCTAACTTATAGAGGTTATGCTGCTCAAGATCTTTGTGAATATTGTAGATTTGAGGAAGTAGCATATCTTATTTTAAATAAGGATTTACCGAATACTATTCAGCTAAGAAAATTTGAAAAGGAAGAGAAAAATAATAGAGAATTATCTAAAGATTTATACTCAGTTATAAAAAAAATGCCTAAAAAATCCCATCCTATGGATGTGGCTAGAACAGCCGTAAGTATTATGGGTTTAGAGGATAAAGAAACAACTGATTCCTCTCTTGAAGCAAATATGAGAAAAGCGATTAGAATCCTTGCAAAAACTCCCACTGCATTAGCTGCTTTCTACAGAATTAGAAAAGGTAAAAAAATTATCAAACCCAAAAAAAATTTAAATATAGCAGAAAACTTTTTTTATATGTGTTTTGGAAAAGTACCTCAAAAAGAAATAGTAAAAGCTTTTGATGTGTCTTTAATATTGTATGCAGAGCATAGCTTTAACGTTTCAACTTTTACTGCAAGAACTATTACCAGCAGCTTGTCTGATATTCACGGTGCAATTACTGGGGCAATAGCAAGTTTAAAAGGTCCATTACATGGAGGGGCTAATGAAGAAGTAATGCATATGATGAACAAAATTAAGGATCCTAAAAACGCTCTTAAATGGATAAATGATGCCTTAGATAACAAAGAAGTTGTTATGGGTTTTGGCCATAGAGTTTACAAAAGTGGAGACTCAAGAGTTCCTACAATGAGAAAATATTTCGCTAAAGTAGCAAAAATTAAAAAAGATAAGAAATTTGAAAAAATCTATGACATTGTTGAAAAGGTAATGATAGAAAGAAAAAACATTCATCCAAATGTGGATTATCCGACAGGACCAACCTATCATTTGATGGGATTTGATACAGATTTTTTCACACCTATATTTGTTATTTCAAGAATAACTGGTTGGTCAGCACATATAATGGAGCAACACGCTGCAAACAAATTGATCCGACCACTTGCAAGTTACAAAGGCAACAAGCACAGAAAAGTTCTACAATTAAATCAAAGATAATTAATCTAAAACTTATTAAGATAATCAATTAAATGAGAGCTTTTTTTAATAAGTCTAATAATACATGTCAAAACGCGCTATTTCTAATTAAAAAAAAAACTTTAATACTATTCTAAATGAAAAATTCTAATAGCAATTTAAATCCTAAAAAATCTGAATCTACTGATATCAGTAAACCATGGGATAAAGATAATCAGGCATGGTGGGACTGGTATGTTAGTCTTGCAGATAATGACTCTAAAGAACATGAAATAATAAATATCAATCCTTTACCAGATATTCAAATACCCAGTGACGATGAAGTTATCTCAGAATTGGCTGAGCCCTACCATTTGACTAATGATCAAGTTAATTTTTTCAAAAAAAATGGCTTTATAAAACTTAAAAAGGTTTTCTCGCCAGGAGCTGTACTGAAACTTAGAGCTGAGTTAATTAATCTATTAAAAAAAGAATTTAAAGTTGATCCAGATAAAGAAGCATATGACCGTTTCCTAAGCCTTGAAATGACTTGGCCTGACAACGCTCTCCTCCGTGCCTATGTGTTGTCACCTCGTCTAGGGCAAATTTCTGCAAATCTTCTCGAAGTATCAGCTGTTAGACTTTACCATGACAATGTGCTAGCTAAACAATCTGGTTGTGGTCGTACACCATGGCACTTTGATGATCATCATTTTCCGCTAGATACTAATGATGTGGTTACGGCTTGGGCTCCAGCACAGCCAACTCCTATTGAAATGGGACCGCTTTCTTTTGCCTATCCACTCGATGTTCACGAATTAATTAAAGATGTCACTTTTGAAAAAACTGGTACTGGATATGACAGAGAAGTCTCAAACATTTTTTCAAAGAATAATGTGAATGTGAATGCTACTCCATTTGAACTTGGTGAGGTTAGCTTTCATCATAATTTAAATTTTCATACCGCGTCAAGCAATCGTACTAACTGTAGTCGAATAGCTTTAGCCAATACTTATTACCGAGATGGAGCAAGAGTAATCAACTCACCAACTATGGTCTCTGGTGACTGGCAGAAATTCATGCCCAATGTCAAACCAGGAGACATTGCTGCTAGTCAACTTAATCCGATTTGTTGGCCAGTTAAAAGTGAAATATGATAGACATGAATAATCAAAAGGGATTTAATTCGATTTGGACTGGCAGTCTCGCTCGCCATAAACATCCTAATGGAAATGCTTTAATTGACCATTTAAGAACTATCCACCAAGAACACGCTGGATTTACTGAAGTGTGTGCAAGTTCTTGTCGTGATAGACTTGGGCGTAATAGTTACGAATGGCTAGCTGAACTTGTACCAGACAATGGAGTTTCAAATGTATTAGATCTTGCGTGTGGTTCTGGGCCATTATTAAAAATATTATTTGATCGAAATAAAAATTTAAATTTAAAAGGAGTAGACATGAGTCCTGAGGAATTAGCATTAGCAAAGATACGCCTCAAAGACAGTGGAACTAGTCTTATTGAGACCAGTGCGCAAAATTTGAAGATAATTAATGATAACTCTATTGACATAGTCTTATGTCATTGGGCTTTAACATTAATGGACCCGATAGACCCTGTATTAAATGAAGTCAAACGAGTTTTAACTCATAAGGGTCAGTTTGCAGCAATAGTTGACGGACCAATGAATATTGCGCCCGGTTACAAAAATGTACACGATTTAATTTATAGTTATGTAAAAGAGGAAATACCAAGTTATGGAGAGATTGATTTGGGCGATCCAAGGATACGAAGATCAGAAAGCCTAAGTATACTTGTTCAAAAAATTTTTCCAGGGGCAAATGTAACTATTGAAACTAATGTTGTGTCTATAGAGGGACCAGTTACTCAAATAGCTGAAATTGTAGCTGGATTTTTTTATGCTGCATTTGTCTTGAAGCCAGAGAAAAGAAAGTTAATGATCACAAGTCTATCTAAACTTCTCACAGTATCTAACCAAAGTAATGATATTCAGAGACTAGGACGTTTTTCAATGCCAATTAGTCGTCTTTTAGTTGTACCTAATATAAAATGAAATCATTTTCAGAAGAAATAAGTCTAGGCTTAAGTAAGAGAAACAAAAAAATAAGCTCTAAATGGTTTTACGACTTCCAGGGGTCAAAACTTTTTGAAAAAATTACTAAGTTGAAAGAGTATTATCCAACACGAACAGAAAGAAAAATTTTAAAAGAAAATAAAATTGAAATTGCAAAAAAAATAGGTAAAGAAGCTGTTATAATTGAACCAGGCGCTGGGGATACCAAAAAAATTGCTATTTTTCTCAACAGACTAGATAAACCAAAAAAATATATACCTTTAGATATTTCTGAAGATTATATAACTAAAATATCTCAAAGCTTTAAAAAGAAATTTCCAAAAATAGCTATTACTCCAAAAGGATATGATTTCTCAAGCAACAATAAACCACCATTTAAAATAAAATCATCAGAAAATATAATTATTTTTTTTCCAGGATCAACTATTGGTAATTTTGAAACAAATGAGGCTGTTAAGTTTTTAAAAGTACTTAAATCAAAATTTAAAGCAAAAAAAATTATCATTGGTGTTGATTTGGTTAAAGATATTCCAACTTTAATTTCTGCTTACGATGATAAAAAAGGTGTAACTGCAGAATTTAACAAAAATATTTTACAAAGAATTAACAATGAATTAGGTGGTGATATAAACTTAAATTTATATAAACATTTAGCTATTTATAATACAAAAAAGAAAAGAATTGAGATGAGATTAAAATCTAGAAAAAATAATAATATTAAAATAAATGGTTCAAAATATTTTATTAGAAAAAATGAGGAGATACACACCGAGAATTCTCATAAATATACAATTAAATCCTTCAGGAATATAGTTAATAAAGCTGGATGGAAAATTAAAAAGACCTGGGTTGACGACAAAAAACTTTTTAGTATTCATTTTTTAGATCTAGACACTTAAGTCTTAATTATATTTGATAATATAAATGCTTTACAACACTTATTTGACTTTTATGTTTACGTTAATTGTATATCAGCTAAATGCTTCAACCCAAGTTCCTTGAGTGGATGCTTTAGAGTATTCTGTTGCACGACCCTCAAAGAAGTTCATGTGCTCAACTGCATTTAACATTGTATCTAGCCATCCAAGTGGATTCTTTTGGACATCATAAATTGGTTCTAATCCTAATTGAACCAATCTTCTATTTCCAATAAATCTAATGTAATCTTTAACCTCCTTAGCGGTTAAACCCTCCATTGGACCCATTTCAAAAGCTAAATCAATAAAAGCATCTTCGTGTTCTATGATAGTTCTGCAAGCTTCATATAATTCTTTTTTCAATTTTGGTGTCCAGATTTCCGGATTCTCTTTAATGAATTCTTTAAAAATTCTAATCATAGAATTGCAGTGAAGAGTTTCATCTCTTACAGACCAAGTAACTATTTGACCCATTCCTTTCATCTTATTATGTCTTGGGAAATTCAAAAGGATCGCAAAACTTGCAAATAGTTGTAAACCTTCAGTAAAAGCACTAAAGACCGCAACAGTTTTAGCAATGTCTTCTTTTGAATTAACATTAAATCCTTGCATGTAATCATATTTATCTTTCATTTCTTTATACTTCATGAATGCAGAATATTCTGACTCTGGCATTCCAATAGTATCTAATAAATGAGAATAAGCAGCAACATGCACTGTTTCCATTGATGCAAAAGCAGTCATCATCATTAAAACTTCAGTTGGTTTAAAAACAGTTGTGTAATGTCTTAGGTAACAGTTATTTACTTCAACATCAGCTTGTGTGAAAAATCTAAAAATTTGAGTTAAAAGATTTTTTTCAGGTTGTGATAAATTTTTCTGCCAATCTCTAACATCATCACCAAGTGGTACCTCCTCAGGTAACCAATGAATTCTTTGTTGCGTTAACCAAGCATCATAACACCATGGATATCTAAAAGGTTTATAAACTGGGTTTTCCACTAAAAGACCCATCTTTTTTGGTTGAATAATTTCTTTTTTTTCTACTTTAACTTTCTTTGCTACTGACATGATAAACACTCCTCGTATTCTGGTTCCTCGTTAGTTTGTTGATTTTTAGATTTATATACATTGGCTGTAATATCAGTTGATTTAGCATTATTGATATTTTCAGCTCTTTGAATTGATTTTGATCTACAGTAATAAAGGCTTTTCAAACCTTTTTTCCATGCATCAAAATGAATTCTATGTAATTCTTTTTTGTGAACGTCTGCTGGTAAAAACAAATTAACTGATTGTGCTTGAGAAATAAATGGTGTCCTATCACCGCTTAGCTCAATAATCCATTTTTGATTTAATTCAAAAGCAGTTTTAAAAACATCTTTTTCTAAATCAGTTAAAAAATCTAGATGCGAAACTGAACCTTGATTAGTAGTTATTGTTGACCATGTTTCATCATCATTCTTACCATGACTTTCCAAAATTTCCTCAAGATATCTATTTCTTACATTGAAAGATCCTGATAAAGTTTTGTGAGTATAACTGTTAGCTGCAATAGGCTCTACTCCTGGTGATGCACCTCCGCAGATTATTGAAATAGATGCAGTTGGTGCTATTGCGGTTTTATTTGAAAATCTCTCTTTGAAACCATATTCTGCAGCATCTGGACATGCGCCTCTTTCTTCAGCTAAATCTTTTGAAGCCTGGTTCACTTTTTCATGAATATTTTTGAAAATCTTTTTATTCCATGACTTTGCCATAACAGACTCGAGTGGAATTCTTTTTTTCTGTAAGAAAGAATGGAAACCCATCACTCCTAACCCAACACTTCTTTCTCTCTCAGCAGAGTATTTAGCATCTTTAAATTGCTCAGGTGCTTTATTAATAAAATCAGATAAAACATTATCTAAAAATCTCATCACATCTCCAATCATATCTGGATCATCTTTCCACTCATCATACTTTTCTAAATTTAATGAAGACAAACAACAAACAGCTGTTCTATCTCTTCCATCTTTGTCTATACCAGTAGGTAATGTTATCTCACTGCAAAGATTTGAGGTTTTAACAGTAAGATTTGCTAACTTATGATGTTGTGGAATTTGTCTGTTAACTGTATCAATATAAATAATGTAAGGCTCACCTGTTTCAATTCTTGCAGTTAATAATCTAATCCATAAATTTCTAGCAGATAAAGTTTGTTGAACAGTTCCGTCAACTGGACTCTTTAATGCCCATTGTTCATCATTTTCTACAGCTCGCATAAATGCATCAGAAACTAAAACGCCATGGTGTAAGTTTAATGCTTTTCTATTTGGATCACCGCCTGTCGGTCTTCTCATTTCCATAAACTCTTCTATTTCAGGATGATCTATTGGAAGGTAACATGCTGCAGACCCTCTTCTCAAAGAACCTTGGCTTATTGCCATAGTTAATGAATCCATAACTTTTATAAAAGGAATAATTCCAGAAGTTTTTCCAACTCTTCCAATCTTTTCACCTATTGATCTTAGGTTGCCCCAATAGCTTCCTATACCTCCACCTTTTGCAGCTAACCAAACATTTTCACTCCAAAGATCTAAAATGCCACCCAAGCTATCTGATGCTTCATTTAAAAAACATGAAATTGGTAATCCTCTTTTAGTTCCACCATTAGATAAAACCGGTGTAGCTGGCATGAACCAAAGATTGCTAATATAATTATAAATTCTTTGCGCATGTAAATTATCATCAGCATAAGTACTAGCCACTCTCGCAAATAAATCCTGAAAAGATTCATTATGACCAAGATATCTGTCTTTTAAAGTTGCCTTACCAAAATCAGTTAAGTTTGCATCTTTTGATCGGTCAATTTTAATTATTATGCCTTTATCATTTTGAAACAGCTCAGTTTCATTATTTAATGAGAATAAATCTGGTCTATTGCTTTTTTGGACTTCTTTAACTTCAGGGCTTAATTCAGAGACAGCTTTCTTTAATGCCTGCGATAGTATTTTATTCATTTTTTGTTATTATATCTTGTTAATATAGCGAAAACAACTATATGTTGTGTGCGCTGAGTGTTAATATACTAAATATTATGTAAATCAACAGAACATTTATAGAACAGTGAAAAAAAAATTCAACTATAAAAATGAAAAAAATGTAAGTAATTAACAGCATGTCTCAATCAATTAAAATAGACCCCTTTGGCTTTAGAGAATATGACGCAAGATGGATTTACGAAAAAGACATTAATGAGCTAGGAATAACGAATCTTGGAAAAGGTTTAGGAACTCAAATTAAAAAACATACTAAAAAAGAAAATCCAAGAGTAATAGTTGGGCATGATTACAGATCATACAGCGAAAAAATAAAGTCAGCTTTAAAGAAGGGTTTAGTATCAACCGGGTGTTTCATTGAAGATGTTGGTTTATCCTTATCACCAATGGTTTATTTCGCACAATTTAACTTAGATGCAGATGCAGTTGCGATGGTAACTGCAAGTCATAATGAAAATGGCTGGACAGGAGTAAAAATGGGTATCAAAAAAGGATTAACGCATGCACCCGAGGAAATGAAAGAATTAAAAGAAATCACTTTGAACCAAGATTTTACTAAAGGTGAAGGTAATGAAAAACAAATTAAGGATTTTGATAAAATTTATAAAGAGGATTTAATAAGTAAAAATAAGTTAAACAAGAAAATAAAAGCTGTTGTTGCTTGTGGTAATGGTACAGCAGGAATTTTTGCTCCCGATATATTAAGAGGTATTGGGTGTGAAGTAGTAGAATTAGACTGTAATTTAGACTGGAATTTTCCAAAATATAATCCAAACCCTGAGGATCTTGAAATGCTCCATGCTATTGTTAAATCAGTTAGAGAGAACAATGCTGATATCGGTTTTGGTTTTGATGGAGATGGTGATCGTGTTGGTGTAATTGATAATGATGGAAATGAGATTTTTTCTGATAAAATAGGCTTATTAATAGCTAGAAATCTGTCTAATACACATAAAAATTCAAAGTTTATTGTGGATGTAAAATCTACTGGTCTTTATTCAACTGACAAAATTTTGAATAAAAATCAATGTGAAACTTTATATTGGAAAACAGGTCATTCTCACATCAAAAGAAAAGTGCATAATGAAAAAGCTTTAGCTGGATTTGAGAAAAGTGGACACTTTTTTTTCAATCAACCATTAGGTTACGGTTACGATGACGGAATTAATTCAGCAATTCAAGTTTGTCACCTATTAAATAATCAAAATAAAAAAATGAGTGAAATAATTAAAGAACTTCCGACCACTTACCAATCGCCAACAATGGCACCTTTTTGTAAAGATGAGGAAAAATACAATGTAGTTGATGAAATGGTGAAGGAATTTAAAAAAATAAAAGACCAAAAAATAAAAATAGATAATCAAGAAATTAAAGAGATTATAACTGTAAATGGTGTTAGATTTTCTTTTGAAGATGGTTCTTGGGGTTTAATTCGAGCATCCTCTAATAAACCCTCGTTAGTTGTAGTAACTGAAAGCCCTACTTCTGATGCAAGAAAATTAAATATTTTTAAATTCATTGATAAAACATTAATGAAAACTGGCAAGATTGGTGAGTACGATCAAAAAATTTAATAAGGTAAAGATTCAACTAAAAAGTGTTCATAAAACTGTAAAGAATCATTTAATCTGATTCTGTGAGGTGATGGAGGGAGACTGAAGTCACCTCTTTTTTTTATGGCAGATAAAAAAATTAGATCAATAGCTAAAACTTTTTCTTGGAGATTTATCATTTTTGTTTATTGGGTAATTTTTGGATACATATACACCGGAACATTCACAGGTGCAGGAATACTCGGCGTTGGATCAATAGTTCCGCTTTTTTTTTACTATTTTCATGAGAGAATTTGGAACAAGGTTAAGTGGGGAACTGGTTAATATTAATTTATAGATAAGTATTCAAAAAAAGATCTAATCGATACAATAATTAGGAAAATCCCAAAGATTTTGCTCAATATATTTTTATCTATTTTATAAACTGCTTTTGCACCCACTCTGGCCATTATCATTGTTACCGGCACAAAAACTAAAAATCCAAGTAAATTTACATATCCTAGACTGAAAGGTGTATTAATATTATCTACAATTTTACCTCCAGTAATCATTGTAATTGTACCAAATACAGCAATCAGAAACCCTACTCCTGCTGCAGTTCCTATTGATCTTCTAATATCGTATCCAAAAGTTCTCATAAAAGGAACCATTAATGAACCACCACCAATCCCTAATAATACAGATATGAAACCTATAATAACTCCTGAAATATTTTTAGCTGAGTCAGAAATCATTTTTGGATTTTTTAAAAGTTGTTCCCTAAAAAAAATAAAAAATAAGCCAACTATAAAAGCCATGATGGAAAAGAATAAAACGAAAGCTGGTGTTTTTAAGTTTACTGCTAAAAATGTTCCCCCAATAACTCCAAATAAAATAAATATGCCAAAGGATTTTATGAGTTTAAAATCAACCGCATTATATTCCATATGAGTTTTTGTTGATATGATAGAAGTTGGAATTATAATCGCTAATGAAGTACCAACTGAAAGATGCATTCTCGTTGCAATATCAAAATCTAAAACAGTAAAAGCATAATAAAGGGCAGGCACTATTATAATACCACCACCAACTCCTAATAAACCTGCCATAAAACCAGCAACAGATGCTGCTAAAGATAAAACAAATAAAAGATTTATAATTTCATTTATGTCTAAAGTTTCCATTATGAGTTGGCCTGAATTGCCTTTTCATTATTCTGAACAATAGTCATAATATGTTTTGCTTTTTGAAAATCAGAGTCTCTTGCCATCATGTTATCACTTAAATATCTTTTCCATTCTTTTGAACCAACTTGTCCGTGATATAAACCTACTGTATGTCTCATGATATGATTAATTTTTGTTCCTAATTTTACTTCTCTATCAACATACTCTAAAAGTTTTTCTACAACTTGTTCCCTTGTAGGACTACTTTTTGTCTTGAATATTTCTTTTTCAATTTCAATTAAGGAATATGGATTTTGATATATTGATCTTCCTATCATTACACCATCACAATGCATTAAATGATTATTTATTTCCTCAATTTTTGTTATCCCTCCATTTATAATTATTTCTAAATTAGGATTTTCTTTTTTAATATCATAAACCATTTTATAGTTTAATTTTGGAATGTTTAAATTTTGTTTGGGAGATAAACCTGTCAAGATTGCTTTCCTTGCATGCAATATAAATGTTTTTGAACCAGCATCTCTCATCTTATGAATAAAATTATTTAAATAATCAAATTCTTCTGTATCATCGAAACCAATTCTTGTCTTAGCTGTAACAGGAATTTTGCATGCATTTACCATTGAATTAATACATTCAGCAACCAAATCAGGTTCTTTAATTAAACATGCACCAAATTTATTTTTTTGAACTTTTTTACTAGGACAACCAAGATTAATATTAATTTCATTATATCCCATATCTTCTGCAATTTTAGCAACTTCCGCTAACTCCTCTTTATTAGATCCCCCTACTTGTAGAGCTAATGGTTTTTCTTCAGGACTATAGGATAAAATTTTTTTTCTATCACCGTGGATTGCTGATTTTGTAGCAACCATCTCAGTATATAGCATTACATTTTTGCTCATCAGTCTTAAAAAGAAACGATCATGCCTATCAGTACAATCCATCATTGGGGCAACTGATATTTTTCTGCTTATTTTTTTTTTAGAATCCAAGGTCTTTACCCATTATTTTATCAGGTAACCATGTAACAATCTCAGGAAAAATACATAAAATTACTATAGCTAAAGCCATAATTATCATAAACGGTATAGATCCTTTTAAAATTTCTGACAAACTAACGTCTGGGGTAATTCCTTTTATTATATAAAGATTCAATCCAACTGGTGGTGTAATTAAGCCAATCTCCATATTAATTGTAAAAACTATTGCAAACCAATATGGGTCAAAACCTAAAGTAGTAATCACGGGTAATAATATTGCTGAAGTCATTACAATAACTGCAACTGGCGGTAAAAAGAAACCAGCTATTAAAAGAAATATGTTTATTAGAATGAACACAACCCATTTGTTGGAGCTTAACTCGACCATACTTTGTGCTAAAGATTGAGTTACATAAAGTTGCGAAAGAGTGAATGCAAAAAGATATGAAGCAGCAATAATGAACATTATCATTACACTTTCTTTCATTGAAACTTTAACAATGTTCCAAATTTTTTTCGGCTGATAAATTTTATAAACTACAGCGATTAAAACAAAAACTAAGAATGCCCCTACTCCAGATGCCTCAGATGGTGTTGCAACTCCTCCATAAAGTACATACAGAACTCCTGCTATAATCGCTAAGAATGGAAGAATTCTTGGTAAAACTTCAAGTTTTTCTTTTAGAGTTGGTCTTACTCTATTTCTTAAAGCTTTTGCCGCATCTTTATCAATAAAATAACTATGAATTAAAGCCCATATTGCAAACATACCTGCCAACATAAAACCTGGTACAAGACCACATAAAAATAATCTTCCAATTGATGTACCTGTTGCAATTCCGTAGACTATCAAAACAATACTAGGAGGAATTAAAACTCCTAAGGTTCCACCAGCCGCAATTGTTCCTGTTGCGATTTGATCAGAATAACCTCTTTTTCTCATTTCAGGTATTCCCATTGTTCCAATCGCAGCACAAGTTGCAGGACTAGATCCACTTAAGGCTGCAAAAATTGAACAAGCTCCAATATTTGAAATCACTAATCCACCTGGTACTCTCCAAAGCCATCTATCTAATCCTGTATATAAATCTTTTCCTGCAGGAGAATTAGCAACAGCCATTCCCATTAAAATAAACATTGGTATAGAAAGTAAAACAAAAGAGTTTAATCCTGCAAAAAATGTTTCAGCAAAGACGTCGAGCATTTGAAAACCTTCAAATGTAACCAAAAGAGCTATCGAAACAAAACTCAAACCAAAAGCAATTGGAATTCCTGAAAAAAGTACCAATAAAGTAAAAACAGCAACAATTAATGCTATAATCAATGGATCCATTTATTTAAAATCCTCTTCATCAGTTAATTTTATAATTTCTGCGATATACTGTAATATCATCAATAAAGCCCCTAACATCATTGATGAATATGGTATCCATAGTGGTGGATCCCACACAGTTCCTGTTGAATAATTTTTGGTAAACGCTTCCTCAAACATTAAGAATCCAAAATAAAATAAAATTAGGAAAAATAATAAACTAATAGAAGATGTAAAAATTTTTAATCTAATAATATTTTTTTTGGATAAAAAATCGTAAATCCATTCCATGCTCACATGTGCTTTTTCACTTAAAACGTATACACTCCCTATAAAAGTTGAAGCAACTAACAGCATAGTTACAAGTTCCGTTTGCCATGTAATCGCTCTTTGAAAAAAATATCTTTCAAAAACAAGTTCAACGATTACCAAGATTGATAAGAGCAATGCTAATACTGCGAAAGCACCACATGCTTTAGCGATTAGATCACAAAATTGAAGATATTTTTTTTTCATAAAAAAAACCCCTATTTAATAAGAATAAATAGGGGTTCTTTATATATTATTTTATTTAACTGCTAAAGCCATTTCCATCAGCTTATCGCCACCTGGAACTTTATCAGCAAATGCTTTATGAGAAGATTTTTTTGCAATCTCTACCCATGCAGCATGGTCTTTTGCATCCATGTATACTAATTTTACACCTGCAGCTTTATAAGCATCTTCAAACTTTTTATCTAAGTTTTCTACTTGAGCTGTCATGTATTTCTCAGCAACTTTTCCTGCCTTCATTAGAGCTTTTTGTTGCTTAGAATTTAAAGCATCAAAAGACTTTTTAGACATCAAAATTGGCTCATACATAAACCATAGACCAAATTTTCCTGGAGGAGTAGCACATGAAACTTGTTCATAAATTTTGTAACTTACAAAACTTCCTGAACTTGTGTTAGCACCTGTTAATACACCAGTTTGTAAACCTGTGTAAATTTCAGATGAAGGCATACTTTGTATACCAGCTCCTGCTGCTTCTAACATTTGGTTAAATGCTTTTCCAGCGGCTCTCATAACTTGACCTTTTGCGTCGCTAGGATTTTTAATACATTTTGTTTTTGAAGCAAAACCACCACCTAACCAAGCATCAGATAAAACTACAACACCAGCATCATTAATGATTTTTTTAATTTCAGTCATCATTGGACCTTTATTAAATCTTAATGCGTGGTCGTGATTTTTTACTGTCCCAGGCATTAAAGTTGCATCAAATTCTGGATGGAATTTAGATGCATATGCTAATGGAAAAGCAGAAATATCTAGTTGACCAGTTGTCATTGGTTTCCACTGTTCTTTTGGTTTGTATAATGATTTAGCTGGGTAAATTCTAATATCTACTCCAACATTTGCTTTTTTAACCTCGTCAGCAATGATTTGAACCATTTCATGACGTGGGTCATAAGATCCATCAGCTCTTGGTGTACCAGGCCATTGGTGACTTGCTTTCAGCGTAACTGCATAAGCAGAACCAATAGTAGTAAAAACAAAAACTAATGAAGTTAAATATAAAGATATCTTTTTTAACATTATTTTTTCCCTCTATTGTTATTTTTAATAATTGAATTAAAGTGAACTTATTAATAAGAGTCAAGTCGACAAAAACTCATGATATATATAATTATATGGATGGACCGTTAAAAAACCTACTAGTAGTTGATTTAACAAGGGTGTTAGTAGGTCCTTACTGTACAATGATACTATCAGATCTTGGTGCAAGAGTAATTAAAGTTGAGGCACCAGAAATAGGAGATGACTCAAGAAAATTTGGGCCATTCATAAAAGATTACTCAGCTTATTTTATGTCTTTGAATAGAGGTAAAGAAAGTATTGCGCTAAATTTAAAGAACAGTGATGATAAAAAAATTTTTGATAAAATTTTATCTAAAGCAGATATTTTAGTTGAAAATTTCAAACCAGGTACTTTAGAAAAATGGGGTTACGGTTGGAAAGATATAAATAAAAAATATCCTAAATTAATTTACGCATCTGCTTCAGGATTTGGACAAACTGGTCCTCTTAAAGAATTGCCTGCTTACGATATGGTTGTACAAGGTATGGGTGGATTAATGAGTGTAACTGGACATCCTAATTCTGAACCAACTAGAGTTGGGACATCAATTGGTGACATCACTGCTGGTTTGTTTACAGCAATTGGAATTAATGCAGCTCTTTATGATAGACAAAAAACAGGTAAAGGAATGTTTATTGATGTTTCGATGCTAGATTGTCAAATAGCAATTTTAGAAAATGCTATAGCTCGTTACTTAGCAAAAAATGAGATACCAAAACCAATGGGATCGCGTCATCCATCAATTGCACCATTCGAAGCTTTTAAAACAAAAGATAGTTACATCATCATAGCAGCTGGAAATGATAGATTATTTGAAAAACTTTGTGAACTTTTAGAAATGCCTGAAATGAGTAAAGATCCAAAATTTTCTGATAATTCATCTAGATCTAAAAATATGGATGAACTTAAAAATATACTTGAAAAGAAATTAGTTTCTAGATCGACCAGTGAATGGGTTAAAGATATGGAAAAAGAAAAGATTCCATGTGGTCCAATATTCAATATTAAGGAAGCAGTAGAAAATCCTCAAGTAGATGCAAGAAACATGATTGTAAAGGCTTTTCACAAAGAAATTGGAGATTTCAAATTAGCTGGTAATCCAATTAAAATGTCTACTTATAAAGATGAAAAAACTAGAGGTGATATCCCTGATCTGGATGAACATAGGGAAAAAATTTTAAAAGAATTTACTTAATTATTTTCAGTTTCGCTTGAAGTGTCTTGCTCAGTAGATTGATTTTCAGTTTCACTTACTTCATCCAATGAAACATCTCCTTGTTCATCGCCTGTTTCATCTGTTGCTGCAGTATCGATTTCTGGCTTAGCTGTTTGAGAAAGCTCGGCTAAATCCTCATTTGAAACTTGAATTTTCTCTGGAGTTTTTCTTGCCCTCTTAGACGGTAGAATAGGTGTACCACTTTTTGAAATTTCACCTTTATATAAACTTTCAAAGTCATCACCTACATCCTCATCATCCTCTGCACCATCATCAACTTGCTCTACATGTTTTCTTAATTTATAAACTGCGCTTTCAGTAAGATCATTTACTTTGATATTTTCTTCTGCAATTTCTCTTAAAGCAATAACTGTGTTCTTATCATTATCTCTATCTAAAGTTGGTTCAATTCCTGTATTAAGTTGAGTTGCTCTTTCTTTAGCAACCAAAACCAACTCATAAGGACTATCTACTTTATCGATGCAATCTTCTACTGTAACTCTAGCCATGCGGAGTATCTATACAGTGAGCTTTAAAAAATCAAGGAGAATTTTATAAATATTCTGGATTTAGCTTATTTCTGACAAAAAATAATAAGATAGCAGCTATAGCAATATAGATAAATGATATTTGAGCAACCTGTTCAATTGAAAACCCTGTATCAATTAAAAGGCCAAATAATGCAGTACCAAAAGCCGTTGAAAAAACCATCAATGCTGTAGTTAAAGCTTTTATTGAACCAATGTGTCTAACGCCGTAAATTTCTGCCCATGTTGAGGAACCTAGTACGTTAGCGAGTCCATTGGATATCCCAATTAAACCTAAAAATAAGAAAGCTGAAAGTGAAATATCAAAATACATTAAAACTATTGTTGAAATTAATAATGGAATATTCATAAAAATAAGTAATTTTCTGCTAGTGAATTTATCAATCAAGAAACCTGCAACTAATAAAGTTATTACTGATAAAACAGAGTAGATCATAAAAGATTGGGCTATTACATAAGCACCCCACCCTTTAGACTCTGTGATAAAAGATTGGTAAACAAATACACCTGTTGCAATCCAAGGCATAGCTAACATATTCAGACAAACTATATAAAATCGATAGTCTTTTAGAACTTCAATTCTTTTCCATTGTTTTATTTTCTGATTGAATTCTTCTTGGTCTGTCTCTTCCCTTGATTCAAAGTTTAAATTTTTTACTAAAATAAAAGAGGCTATTGGAAGAAATATCAAAACTAATATTGAGATAGATATCCATAAATTTTGCCAAGAAGTAATGGTTAGCAAATATACTATTAAAACAGGGAGTATAAATTCAGCGGTAGAAAGACCAAACCAACTTGTGCTCAAAGCTTTTCCTCTAGATTTTGTAAAATATCTTGAAATTGTTGTGGTTGCAGTATGTGACATCATCCCTTGACCTGAAAACCTCATTAATAAAATTGCCATAAATAAAAAAGTTACTGAAGAGATCTTTGAAAAGAAAAAACATGAAAAAGATAAAAGTATCGTAACAAAAAATGCAAATTTAAAAATATCGATATCATCTATTTTTTTTCCGACCCAAATTAATAAAAAACTGCTAAGCAAAGTTGCAGATGCATAAATTGATCCAAACTGTCCCTGACTGATAGATAATGCTTCTCGTATACTAGAATTAAAAAGACCAAGAAAAAAACTCTGTCCAAAACTAGAAAAAAATGTAAATATAAAACCAAATATAATTACTTTTAAACTTAAACTTTTAAACATATTAAAAAATTATGAGTTGTAATGTTGCTTTCATAGGTCTTGGTGTCATGGGTTATCCAATGGCTGGTTATATATCAAAAGGTGGACACAATGTAACTGTTTTTAATAGAACAAAATCCAAAGCTGAGAAATGGATTAAAGAATACAAAGGTAAAATAGCTAATACACCAGCTGAAGCTGCGAAAGATGCTGAATACATTTTTACATGTGTTGGAAATGATAATGATTTAAGAGAAGTAACTTTTGGAGACAACGGTGCATTTAAAACAATTAAAAAAGGTGCAGTTTATATTGATAACACAACTGCTTCTGCAACGATCGCAAGAGAAATACATTCTTATGCAAAGAAAAATGGTTTTGGTGCATTAGATGCTCCTGTATCAGGAGGACAAGCTGGTGCAGAAAATGGAGCTCTAACAGTTATGATCGGTGGTGATCAGGCTGACTTTGATAAAGCAAAGGATAAAATTGATTGTTACAGCAAAAAAATGAAACTACTTGGTGGACCAGGAAACGGGCAGCTTGCTAAAATGGTCAATCAAATTTGCATCGCAGGTTTAGTTCAAGGTTTATCTGAAGCTATTAACTTTGGAATGAAAGCTGGATTAAATATGGAAGATGTAATTGAGGTTATTTCAAAAGGTGCAGCTCAATCTTGGCAAATGGAAAATAGATATAAAACAATGATCGATGATAAGTTTGATTTTGGTTTTGCAGTGGATTGGATGAGAAAAGATTTAAAGATTGCAATGGAAGAAGCTAAAAATAATGGCTCATTGTTACCTGTCACTGAACTTGTTGATAAATATTATGGTGAAGTACAAGGAATGGGTGGCAATCGTTGGGATACTTCAAGCCTAATAAAAAGATTTAGAAAGTAAAGTATGCAGCCAGCATACTATGAGGATTTTGAGGAAATTCAAAATAAGTATTGGTCTATGTTAGATGATGCTGTGATCAATAGGGGCTCACCATTTAGAATTCCTGTTTTTATTTGTGCTCATCAAAATGAAGTTGATGGTAGAATAGTTGTCTTACGTAAATCAGATAGAAAAAATAATCTATTACAGTTCCATACTGATTTAAGATCCCCAAAAGTAGACATACTTAAAAAAAATAATAATGCCTCTCTAGTTTTCTACGATAAAGAGGAAAAGATACAGTTAAGAGTTAAAGTAGAATGTGAGGTTAATAATCAAAATTCCATAACAGAGGAATCTTGGAAAAAAACTCAACATATCAGTAGACGTTGTTATTTAACTGATAGCCCTCCTGGAACTTCATCAGACAATCCAACTTCTGGAATGATATCTAAATTAGAAGATTTTGATTACACTACAGAGCAAAGTGAGGAGGGTTATAAAAATTTTACAGTTGTAAAATGTAAAATAAAATCAATTGAATGGCTCTATCTTGCAGCTAAAGGTCACCGAAGAGCTAGGTTTGATTTAGAGTCGAATAAGTACGATTGGCTAGTTCCTTAAAAAAAATGATTTATACTTTGATATGTCACTTTTAAAAAATTTAAGAAAAAAAATTAGAATTAGAAAACACTTTGATTTTCAATTCTTTAGACATACAAGTATCCTTAAACAAGTTAAAAGAAAAGTAAGCAAAAAAAACTCAAAAATTTCTAAAAATTATTTACTAAGACTTTTAAAAGAATATTTATTAAGAGAAAAAAAATATAGTTATAATAAGAATAGTAGTAATATTTGGGATCCCATTTTTAATAATTTTCAAAAAAATCTAAAGTCAACACTAAATAGTAAAGATAATAAAAAAATTGAAAATATTCTAAATAATCCAGGCAATACAAACTTGTTTATAGGTTTTGAGAATAACGTCTCAGAAAAGGATTGGACCAATAAAATAGAACACATGTACGCCCTTGATAAACTATTATCCTTTGCAGAATTTCTTGGAATTAAAGATATTTACAACCCCGAACAAGATAACATATCTGTGAAAAAAATTGATATCGAAGGCTTGTTAACAAAAATTGAAAAAAAAACAAGATTGAAATTGAAGTTTCAAAATGTATTTCCTGGTGAAAGTGGTTTTTTAACCTCCAGAGGAATTCTAAATGAAAAAGAAATTCAGGCACTATATGCAGCTTATAAAATTTCAAAAATAATTAATAAGAATCAAAGTATTCTTGAAATAGGAGCAGGGCTAGGTAGAACAGCATATTATTGTAGTTTGTTTGGAATTAAAGATTATACAATTGTAGATATACCCATAAGTTTCTTAGCCCAAGGAAATTATTTAGGAAGAGTTTTAAGTGAAAAAAAAATTGTATTTGAAAATGAGCTATTAAAAAAATATGAAAAAAATAAAATTAAACTTATAACACCAGAATATTTTTTAAAAAATAAAACTAGATATGATTTAATATTAAATTGTGACTCATTAACCGAAATTAACTACGAATTAGCTTATAAATATATGCAGAAAATTAAAAAATCAAAATATTTCTATTCAATTAATCATGAAAAAAATACATTTAATGTATCAGAGTTGATAGAAAAATTTAAATTCAAATATTACTCAAGAAACTTATATTGGTTGAGAAAAGGATATATTGAAGAATTTGTAAAATTTTAAAAGTTTTTTTATATTTAGAATACTGACTTTGAATATCTTTTCCAATTATCTTGGTAGTGTTTTGTGTTTTCAATTATAGCTTTTTTTTCATCTTCAGTAATTTCTCTTATAACCTTGCCTGGTGAGCCAATTACTAAAGAGTTGTCTGGTATTTCTTTATTTTCTGTTATTAAGGCTTTTGCACCAACTAAACAGTTTTTTCCAATTTTAGCATTATTTAAAATCACTGCCCCTATTCCAATTAAGCTATTATCTCCTATTGTACATCCATGAAGCATAACCATATGCCCGACAGTAACATTATTTCCAACTTTTAATGGATAACCAGGATCTGTATGTAAAACACTTCCATCTTGAATGTTGGAACCCTCGCCAATATGAATATTTTCTAAGTCGCCTCTTAAGGTTGCATTAAACCAAATACTAGAATTTTTTTCTAAGGTAACGTCACCTATGATAGTTGCATTAGGTGCTACCCAATTTTCGCCAGAGTTTTTTGGTTTTTTATCTTTTAAATCGTAAAACATAATTTATATATTATTACATTATGCCAATACAAACTCCAATATGTGATTTTGGTCAAAAAGCCCATGACTTTAAGCTTAAATCAACTGAGGGTAAAATTCTTTCCTTAGCAGATGTCAAAGGTGAAAAAGGAACATTAATTATGTTTATTTGTAATCACTGTCCGTATGTAAAAGCAGTAACAAAAGATATTGTTGAAGATTGTAAAAAATTAAAAGACATCGGTATTAACTCTGTTGCTATTTGCGCTAATGATGCTGAAAATTATCCTGAAGATTCTTTTGAAAATATGATTGAGTTTTCAAAAAAAAATCATTTTAGTTTTCCTTATTTAGTTGATGAAACACAAGAAGTAGCAAAAACTTATGATGCGGTATGTACTCCAGATTTTTTTGGATATAACAAGGATTTAGAACTTCAGTATAGAGGAAGAGTAAGAGAACTTAAAAAATTAATTCCAGTTAGAGATGGAGATAGTGATCTTTTAAAAGCAATGAAACAAATTGCTGAAACAAATAAAGGTCCTGAGAACCAAATTCCTAGTGCTGGTTGTGGTATTAAGTGGAAAACTAATTAATGTATATTATTGTTACTAGAACTTTTCCCCCAGAATTGGGTGGAATGCAAAGTTTGATGTGGGGTTTGTCTCGTGAAATGTCCAAAAATTTCATGGTTAAAGTCTTTGCAGATTATCATGAAAATCACAAAGATTTTGATGAGCAAGCAAGTTTTTCCATTGAAAGAGTTGGTGGAATAAAATTTTTAAGAAAAATAAGAAAAGCTCAATTAATAAATGAATTTTTAAAAGAAAATAAAGTTGAGGGGATCATTGCTGATCACTGGAAAAGTTTAGAATTAATCAAAACTGATAAAAAAAAGTATTGTTTAATTCACGGTAAGGAGATCAACCATCCTGTAGGAAGTTCATTAAATAAAAGAGTTGTAAAGGTTCTTAATAATGTAGAAAAAGTAATTGCAAATTCTGAGTACACAAAGAATTTAGCGATAAATAATGGTTTAGAACAAAGTAAAGTTATAGTCATAAATCCTGGAGCTGATCCAGTACAAGAATTAAATAAAAAATCTCTTGAGAAAGTCGAAAGTATATTAAAAATAAAAACACCAAGACTTATTACTGTTTCTAGATTTGATAAGAGAAAAAATCATGAAAAAATAATTATGGCACTAAGAAATTTGAAACAATTATACCCTGATATTGTTTATATTTGTATTGGTTATGGTGATGAAGAGGAGAATATAAAAAAATTAGTTGAAGAATTAGATCTAACTTCACAAGTAATGTTCTTTAAAGACATAAGCACTGATTTGAAAAATGCCTTAGTGGCAAAATCAAATATTTTTGTCATGCCATCTATAATTCATAAAACTTCCGTAGAGGGTTTTGGAATAGCATATGTTGAAGCTGCACAATATGGAATTCCTTCGTTAGGAGGAAAGGATGGTGGTGCATCAGATGCCATTGACCATGATAGAACTGGATTAATTTGTGACGGTAACGATTTAGATGAGATTTATTCATCATTAAATTCAATGATCGAAAATAAAAGATATATCGAACTTGGAAAAAATGCCAAAGAGTATGTTTCAAAATTTCAATGGGATAAAACTTTCGAAGAATACAAAAAAATTCTTAATTAATTTAAAGAATTAACTAATCTTTCAAAAACTTTTTCTGCACTCAAATTGTTTAAGTCTGTTACTTCAATTGCTTTAAAATTATCTCTTTCAATACTGACTTTGTATGCAGTAGTATGTTTTCCAAATAAAGTTAAGCCTTTAGCTCCAACATGAGCTGCAATATGAGCAGGTCCAGTATCATTAGCAATAACAAAGGTGCTTTCTTTAATTAAAGAAGTTAGTTGAGAAATATCAAGTGCTTTTCCATTATCTAATAAAACTTCAGCATTTATTTCTTTTGCATCATTTATCTCTGATGGGCCCGGAGCTAAAAAAACTTTATATTCATTACCAAATTTATCTAAAATAAGTTTTATAAGATCATTATAATAAGGCCATTTCTTTATATGTAAGTGAGGCGAACAAAAAGGAAATAATAAAATAAATTTATTCAATTTGAAATGATCTTTGATTTTGCTGATCTCAGAGCCAGCCCAACTAAAATTAGGATTTAAAGTATGAGATGTTTTAAGTCCTGAGTTTTGTAATTGATGATTAAATCTATCTAGAACAGAGTGTTTATCAAATTCCTTTTTATCTATTACTTCTGGCAAAGTTGTAATTGAGCTAGACCATGTTTCTTTTTTTGCTTTAGGAAAAAGAATACTCTTATAAAAATTTGTTCTTGAGGAATTTTGAAGATCGAAAACTTTTGAAAAACTATGTTTCTTAAGTTCTCTCATTAAGAAATATAAGTATATAAGATTATATCTTGGCAACCTTTTATCTAGAATTACTTCATGAATAAATGGATTTTTTTTAAAAACTTCTAAATAAGCTTTTGTAGTTAGTAAATAAATTCGATCATTTTTATGATTTTCAAATATGTCTTGAATTGCACCACTTGCTTGAGCTATATCTCCTAATGACCCGTGTTTAATAATTAAAATATTAGACATATTTATAACAAGATAGCACAGTATTAAATTTTATGAATAAAATTATAGTAGAAGTTTCCATAGGTGAACTTTTAGATAAAATTTCAATTTTAGAAATCAAACAAGGAAAAATTAAAGATTCTGAAAAACTAAAATTTATTAACAATGAACACTTTATTTTAAAAAATCAGTTGGATAAAAATGTAAAATCTGATGATAAACTAAATGATCTTTACCAATCGCTCAAAGAAATAAATTCTAAACTATGGGTTATCGAAGATGATAAAAGACAGTGTGAAAAGGATAAAGATTTTGGAGAAAAGTTTATTAAACTTTCAAGAGATGTGCATTTCCTTAATGATGATCGAGCAAAAATAAAGCTAGAAATTAATAATCATACCGGTTCAGTCATAAAAGAGATAAAAGAATATACGAGTTACTAAATCATTCTAATGGCGCTTCATTTTTCAAAAGAAGAGTTTTCTAGCAGAAAAAATAAAGTATTAAATTCTATGCAAAAGCAAAATCTTGATGCTCTTTTAATGTTTAGACAAGAGTCAATGTATTGGTTGACTGGTTATGACACTTTTGGTTATGTTTTTTTTCAAACATTAGTTTTGGATAAAAATGGAAATACAATATTACTTACAAGAGTTCCTGATTTAAGACAGGCTCAAAATACATCAAACATAGAAGATATTAGAATATGGATTGATAAAGATGGATCAAATCCAACAGATGATCTTAAAGTTATTTTGGATGAATTAAATCTTAAAGGAAAAAAATTAGGAGTTGAATATGAGGCTTATGGTTTAACTGGCCGTAATGCTCTTCGATTAAATAAATCTTTAGAAAATTATTGTTCTCTTGAGGATAAATCAGACTTAATAACAAAATTACGAGTAGTAAAGTCTAAAGAGGAAATTGTTTATGTTAAAAAGGCTGCAGAGCTTGCAGATAAAGCTTTGGACGAAGTATGGAAACATGCTAAGGCTGGTGTTAGTGAATCTAAGATATTAGCAGAAATGAACAGAGTTATATTTGAAGGTGGTGGAGATTATCCTGCAAATGAATTTATAATTGGTTCTGGTAAAAATGCATTACTTTGTCGTTATCAAGCAGAAAAACAAATTTTAGAAAAACAAGATCAATTAACTATTGAATGGGCTGGTACTTATAGACATTACCATTCTGCAATGTTTAGAACTATTCCTATTGGTAAAGCAAATCCTAAACATCATAAAATGCATGAAGCATGTGTTGAAGCTCTATATAATTGTGAGTCAAAATTAATACCTGGAAATAAAATTGGAGAAGTTTTTGACGCTCATGCAAAAACGTTTGATGATCTTGGTTTCAATAAATCTCGAATGAACGCTTGTGGTTATTCATTAGGGAATACTTTTTCTCCAAATTGGATGGATTGGCCAATGCTTTACACAAACAATCCTTATGTAATTAAGCCTGGAAACATTTTTTTTATGCATATGATCTTAATGGACAGTGAGGCACAATTAGCAATGAATTTAGGAGAGACATATGTGGTTACAGAAACCGGAAATGAAAGATTAGGTAAGCAAAAAATGGATCTGGTAGTTTTGTAGGTCTAGGCTTAATTGTAATATTAAGTCTAAAAAATATGAAATCAATATCCTGAAAAGTTTTATATACTAGTCATTAATCATGATTTGCATTTTCAATTGTTCCAATTAAAAATTTATAATTTTTGAAATTTTCAGTGTTTTCTCTATAAATATTTTTATTTAGTAAAATTAATAGACAAGAGAAGAACATAAATAAAAATATTATAGTAATGATTGTTAAACCTATTACCATATTTGATGACCAGCCAATAAGCACAAAAGTTGCAAAAAATTTATTGAAAAAAATTAATATTATTGAAAATAAACCAATTAAAATTCCTGCAGTAGATAAAACTAGAAATCTGATAAGTATTTCCTCATAATATATTGATAAAGATTTTAGAGCATGAAGCAGAAGACTGTTTAATTTCATTTTTGAGTCACCATCGTATCTTTTTCCTTTGTCGCATGGCTCTGATAAATAAGGAATTTTTGATTTTAATATGCTTGCAGAATAATGAAAAGATATTGTCGGAAGATTAACAATATTTTTAACATATTGTTTAGGAATACAACTAAAATTTCCAAAATTAAGTTTTTTTCCAGTTAAAAATCTAAAAATTAGTTTGTAACAAAAGTAAGAAAATTTGAAAATCAAACCCTCGTTTCTTCTCAGTCTTGATGCAAAAATGATTTTTTTATCATTATTTTCTTTACATTTATCAATTAGCTTAAAAATATCCTTGGGATTGTCTTCTCCATCAGAGTCCATCACTATCAAATAGTCATAATTCACGTCAAGTTCATTTAAATAGTTTAATCCAACGTATATGGATTTTTGATTACCTTGATTTGATTTTAAATTTATAAAATGAGCATTCGGAATATTTGAGATATTATTTATTTTTTCATCTGATGCATCATTTACAATAATAAAGTTTAACTCATTAGAGTCTTTATAAAGGATATCTTTAATTTCTTTAGTAAGTTTTACCAAACTTTTTTCATCATTAAAAACTGGTATTATAAAAAAAAACTTCATCAACTATTCATAATCCATATATTAAAAATATCAAAATCAAAAAATTTGGAGTTTTATAAACTATTTATTAATTACTATAACAAAATATTAGTTTAACTTATAATTTCAATTTCTTTTAGTATTATAGATCTTTTAGAATGATTAAGTCCTCTATTTAATTCTCTTAATGAAATTGGTCCTTGATATTTAAACTCAAGAATATAATAATTTTGTATATTGTCACAATTTATCTTTAAAGGAATACGATTTAAATTTTTCTTTGATAAAATCTTATTGTTTAAATATAAATTAAAATCACCTTTAATATCATTATAATAATTTTCTACATTCAATTTTAAATAAAAATTTTCTGAACAATTTTTATTATCTATTTTAAATATAATGGAAGAATAATTACCATCCGAGGCTAATCCTCTAGATTGCTTTTCCCAGCCAAAACCATAATTTAAATTTTTGGAATTAATAAAATTTATTTTTTTATTTAAAACAATGTTTTTAATTTCAAAATTATCTTTAATACTCTCTATATTGTTTGGTTTTACTATATATTGGCTTGTTATTATCCAAATATTATTTCGAAAATAATAAAATAAATTTTTTCCATATAAAAAATGGATATTTCTTACTACATTTAAATCTTTGGTTAAAAATGCCGTTTCTTTAAAAATATCCATTTCTTTATTTAAAAAACTTTCTATCAATTTATAATTATTTAGGGCTGTATTTTTTCTGTTATATCTTGCAAGATAAACTATATCTGTTTTTTTAAAATTATAATTCAAAAAAACATTTCTTAAATCATAATATAAATCAGACTGATTTCTAAATTTGATTGATCGTAACGTAGTTATTTTAAAAGATAAATTGTTCCAAAAATTATCTTCATTTTTGAACACATTTTTTGAAATATAATTATACTGATTGCCTTTATAATATTGTTTTAATCCACTGGATAAATCTATTAATTGAATAAATAATAAAGATATTAAAATAATAAATCTTTTTTTTCCTGAAAAATAATTAAATATAAAAAAGATACCTAAAATTAAAATTAAATAATAGACTGGCCATATTAGTCTGCCACTTGATCTGATGGTACTTAAAACTCCTAAAATATAATTATTAAGATCAATTGATAAAATATTAATTTCTCCAAAATTTATATTTTGTGAGATTGATAATGCTAAAAATACAAAAAAAATTAATAATATTTCTTTTCTAGAAATAAAAAATTCTCTTATATTTTTAAAAAAACTTAAAATTGCAAAAAATAAAAGAAAAAAACCACCTATTCCTAAGTAGGAAAAACCCTCATACTCACCATTATTGAAAGGCAGTTTTGGCATTAATACAGACCAATTAAAAGAACCAGAAAAATTAAAACCGTTTGGATTGAAAAGACTGTTTAGATTTAAATTATAATATCCATAACCCCCGCCCAAACCATCCTCAGGTCTAATCGTAAAGTAACCTACAATATACATTGTTAAAAAAAGTAACGGATAAATTAATATAATTTCCTTAAATATATTTTTATATAAAGATTTTTTTTTAATTAATAAAAACAAATAAGTTAATGAATTCAAGATAATTAACATCATTGTAAAATAAAAAAAAATTAAACTAGAGAGAATTAAGTTGAAACCTCGTAGCATTGGTTTTAATTTTGAATTACTTGACTCTATATAAAATGAAAAAAGTATTATCCAATGTCCCGCTAGACTTAAATGTATTCCGCTTCTATTTAAAAATACTGGAGCCAAAATAAAAAAAAACATACTTATTGATGAAAAATAAAAGTTTTTAGTTAAATTAAAAATAATTAAGTAAGAAAATAATAATTGAAGATAAATAATTAAAACGATCCACAGTGAAAAATATTGAAAATTTTCTGGCAAAAAATTTTTAAATAATTTAAATATAAATGCAAATAAAGGAATAGAGTCTGAATATGCAATACTAGTACCAAATTCTAATCCATAATTAGGATTAAAACCCAGTGGAAATCTCCAACTATCATTTCTAAAAAATTCCCACCCTATTTGGTATTGAGACAAATCACCCGAATAAAGCCAGTTTTTATTTAAGAAATTTAAATTATCAAATCCTAATAAATATAAACCGGCTAAAAAAGAAATAATTATTAAAGTTATATGATTTATATAAATGTTATTATTTTTCACTTTTTTCATATTAATTATTTATTGCTACTTTGCAGTAAATAAAAAAAGCAATTATTTAGTGATTTTATTAAATGATAATTTAATGTGGTCTATCTGGATAAATTGGAAGTGATAAATTTAATATAGTACTTAATTAAAACTATATTTTTTTTCTAAAAATTTGATCACATTATGTATTATGAAAGTCATAAATAGATAAATTCCACCAGCAACTATAAATACCTCAATAGGTTTAAAAGTTGTTGAGATTATATATTTTGCAACACCTGTTAGGTCCATTATGGTGACTGTGCTAGCTAAAGAAGTTCCTTTCATCATTAGGATAATTTCGTTTCCATATGCTGGTAAAGACTGTCTGATAGCAATAGGAATTTGAATTTTATAAAAAATTACTTTATTAGAGATACCCAAACTTTTACCTGCCTCTATTATTCCAGGCTTAATTGTTTGAAATGCTGATCTTAAAATCTCTGAAGTGTAAGCACCTGTGTTTAAAGCAAAAGCGATAATTGCACACCAATATGGTTCTTTTAAAACTACCCATAGAACTGTCGATCTTAAATATTCAATCTGACCTAATCCAAAATAAATTATAAAAATTTGTACTAAAAGTGGTGTGCCTCTAAAAATATATGAATATCCGTAAGCAAATCTGTTGATAAAAATATTCTTATTTAATCTTAGAATTGCAAAAAACAATCCAATGAATAATCCTATTATTAAAGAAACCGAAAGAAGTTTTAAAGTTATCACTGCTGCACTTAATAATTTAGGGAAACTATTAATCATTAATTCAATATCCATCAATACCCCCTACTATATTTAACTTCTAATCTATTGATTAATTTCATGCTTATAAAAGTGAGCAATAAATACAAAACTGCAGCAAATGAATAAAAGAATAATGGATCTCTTGTTGATCCCGCAGCAATATAGGATTGTCTCATTATTTCAACTAAGCCTGTAACTGAAATTAAAGAAGTATCTTTTAGAGTTATTTGCCAAACATTACTTAGATTTGGAATTGCTAGTCTTAATGTTTGAGGTAAAATAATTTTAAAAAATTTTCCAAATTTATTTAGACCTAATACATTTGCAGCTTCAAACTGGCCTTTATCGATTGATTGAATAGCTCCTCTAAAAACCTCCGTTGAGTAGGCACCTGAAATTATTCCAATTGCAAATGCACCTGTGATAAACGCGTTTATTTCAATATATTCATTATAACCAAAAATTGATGCAACGAACATGACTGCACCAGTTCCGCCAAAAAAGAAAAGGTAAATTACTAATAATTCCGGAACACCTCTTATTATAGTTGTATAAGAATTAGCAATAAAATTTAAAAACTTATTTTTAGATAGTTTTAACGGAGTAAAAATTAATGCAAAAAGAAAACCTATTAACATAGCTGTTATTGAAACAGCTATTGTCATCAGTGTCGCGTAAAATAGCTCATCACCCCAACCAGTATCTCCAAATGCTAGAAGTTCCATACAGATTGGCGACTATACATTATAGTCGCCAAATCTAAAATTTAATTACATAGAAGCGTCGAAACCAAACCACTTAGTAGCAATTCTACTAATGTCTCCGTTCTTTCTCGCTTTATTAATAGCGGCGTTAAACTTTTTCAAAAGTTCAGTATCATCTTTTCTAATACCTACTCCAACACCGTTTCCAAATGCACCACCCGAGAAAGTTGGTCCAGTTAGAACAACTGGCTTACCAGATTTTTCTGCATAATCGCTAAATGCAACAGCAGCAGCTAATGCAGCATCACATCTTCCTGATGCTAAATCTAGGTTAACTTCGTCTTGTGTTTTGTATGTTCTGACATTCACTTTTCCTACATCTCCAGAGTCTAAGAAGTTTTGGTGAATCGTAGCAGTTTGCACACAAACAGTTTTACCTGATAATGCAGCAGTGAGTGTTTTAAGATCTTTTTTAGCTGCAGCATTTGGTTTTGTAAGATTTATTCCAGCAGATGTGTCTAAACCTTCGAGGCTAGATCCTTTCATAACTGCTAAAGATGCAACTTCATCTGCATATCCTTGAGAAAAGCTAATAGCCTTTTGTCTTTCTGCAGTAATTGACATACCTGCCATTATTGCATCGAACTTTCTCATGATTAACGCCGGAATCATTCCATCCCAATCTTGCTCAACTATTACACATTGCTGTCCAATGTATCTACATAGTGTGTAAGCTAATTCAACTTCGAATCCTATTAACTTACCTGCCTCATTTTTTGAGTTCCAAGGAGGATAGGCACCCTCTGTTCCAATTCTTATTTTATCAGCATTAACATTTCCAATTACCAATAGAGAAAGTAAAACTGAAAAAATAGTTTTTTTGAATATATTCATTGTTATCTCCTTTAATAAAAAAAATAGTATTTCACAGATTGTGGATATTAAAAAGAAAAAATTAGTGATTTATCGATGAAGAAAAATTCCAAGAACAATCGAAACTAGGTATGTAAACTCTTGATAAATTAGTGTTTCCAAAATGATGGTTAAATACATTCAACCAATTTTCAACTTGAAGAGGTTTTTTATCTTGGCTGCCAACTTGAGCGGTAATAACTCCTTTAGGTTTAAGTATTCTCACTAAAGAGTCCATATTTTTAGCGGCAAGATCTATACAAAATTGATCATCATTTAAATCAACAAAAATATGATCGTATGTATCTTCGCTTACTGTCTTTATACTTTCGAACGCATCGCCCCATACACATTTTACAGAATTCTTTTCTGTAGATTTTTTTCCTATATCACCAAGATGTTTATTGCAAACTTCAACAACTTCTGGATCTAATTCGTACCAATCTATAAAATTAAACTTTTTTGAAATACATTCTCTTGCAACACCGCCATCTCCACCACCAATTATTGCTGCTCTTTCATTTTTTTTATTTAACTTCAGACCTGCTCCAACAAAAGTTGAGCTGTATAAATGTTCATCTGATGCCGATACCTGTATTTCACCATCAATAAATAAAGATTTTCCAAATTGCTCTAATTCTAAAATTTCAATGTGTTGACCAACTTTTGATTTAAAATCCTCTAAAACTTCATTTACAACATATGATTTTTGTAATCCAGGTGAACTATAAATATCATGGTATAGAGATCTAGTATCTCTATTAAATTCTTTTTTAACAATTCTTTTGTGTTCAAATTCTTTTTTAACAATGTCAATTGCTACTGATGGACTTATTTTTCCACAGGTAAAAAAATCAAAACTTATTATTCCGTTTTCTGGAAATGTATGGAAACTAATATGACTCTCAGCCAATAAAGCTAAAATAGTAAAACCCTGGGGTTCAAATTTATATTTTGAAATATTTAAAATAGTTACATTAGCTGATTTAGCTATTTTATGTATAACTCTTTCATAAACTGAAGGATCGTACTCTTTTGTAGTACCTATTATATCTAAAGTAATATGCTCCCCAACTTTAATCATTCTACCCTTTTTTATAGTTTTTAGCCTTATCTAAAACTTTTTTCATTTCTTCAAATGAAAGAATCTTAGGTTTACCTAATTTTAAAGCAATAGTGTATTGATGACAAATATTTTCTATCTCTTGTGCTAGTTCGAATGCATCATCAAGATTTTTTCCAAAAGCAACCTGCCCGTGATTAGACATTAAACATGCAGATCTATTTTCTAGTGCCTTGATTACATTTTTAGATAACTCTTCAGTTCCAAAAGTCGCGTATTCAGCACATTTAATGTCATCTCCTCCTGCAAGAGCAATCATGTAATGAAAAGGTGGAATGGATTTTCCATGTGAAGATACAGCCGTTGCGTGTGGAGAATGAGCATGCACAATAGCATGTGCCTCTTTTTTATTTGTATAAATATCTCGATGAAATCTCCATTCAGATGATGGTTTGTTAGTTGGGTCGTTTTTTTCATCCTCATTTAAACCCATAAAAACAATATCCTCAGGTTTTAATGTTTCATATTTTTTTCCTGATGGAGTAATTAAATATCCCTCTTTATCGCCCTCCTTTCCTCTCAGTGATATATTTCCAGATCTGAGCGGTGAGAGATTTGTAGAATTTAATTTTAATGAATATTCAATTATTTGATTTCTTTGTTCTAAATTCTTCATTTAAATAATTCTTTAAGTCCTTTTTCCGATGCTTCACATACACCTTTTTCGGTAATTAATCCTGTAACATATTTTGCAGGTGTTACATCAAAAGCTAAATTCATAGCTTTACTTTTTTTTGGATATATTTGAATCTTTTTTATATCTCCTTTTTCATCTAAACCTTCAACCTGAGATAATTCATCTGAATTTCTCTCTTCAATTGGAATATCTTTATGATCTTTTATATTCCAATCAATTGTTGAACTTGGTAGTGCAACATAAAAAGGAATCTTATTATCATGGGCTGCTAGTGCTTTGAGATAAGTTCCAACTTTATTACAAACATCTCCATTGGCTAAAGTTCTATCAGTTCCGACGATACACATATCAACCTCTCCTCTTTGCATCAAAATTCCACCTGTATTATCTGCAATGATTGTATTCTTAATTCCCTCCTCATTTAATTCATAAGAAGTGAGATTTGCTCCTTGATTTCTTGGTCTAGTTTCGTCTGCCCACACATGAACAGGAATTCCTTTTTTATGTGCATGATAAATTGGAGAGGTTGCTGTTCCCCAATTTATGGTTGCAAGCCAACCTGCATTACAATGAGTTAATATATTAACTGTACCTTTTTTTTTATTATAGATTTCTTCAATAATTTTTAGTCCATTTAATCCTATATTTTCACAAAATCTCACATCCTCTTCACATATATCTTTTGCTTCTTTCAAAGCTATTTCTAAAATTTTATTGCTATTAACACCTGATAATTTATTCACCATTCTATCAACAGCCCACTTTAAATTGATTGCTGTTGGTCTTGAACTAATTAAATCTTTTGCAGATTTCTTTAAAAATGATTGATCGTTATTTTCAATAATAGCTAAAACCATTCCATAAGCTGCTGTAGCTCCTATTAGAGGTGCGCCTCTTACCTCCATTACCTTAATCGCATTTATTGAGTCTTTAACAGTTTTAAGATCTTTAATAATAAATTGGTGTGGAAGTTTTGTTTGATCGATAATTTTTACAACATTATTTTCAAACCAAATAGTACGATATTCTTTTCCCTCTATTCTCATTTATTCAAAACTCTACCAGCAACAGTGTTTAATTTTTCTATAGTTTTTTTTGTTCTTTTTTCAGGTGCAGTAATAATTGCAACATCTAAACAATTATTGGTTGGATCATTAGGATCGATATGATTTTCGAAATTTTCTATTAAATTTTTAATCATATTTTTTGCTTTAGCAGCATTACCTAATAAAACTTTTACTACTTGTTGAACATCTACATTTTCATGATCTGGATGCCAACAATCATAGTCTGTAACCATAGATACAGATGCATATCTAATTTCTGCTTCTTTTGCTAATTTTGCCTCTGGCATATTAGTCATGCCAATTACATCAGCATTCCAAGATCTATATAAATTGGACTCTGCCAATGTTGAAAATTGGGGTCCCTCCATAACAACGTATGTACCATTTCTTTGATAATCAATTTTTTCTTTTTTAATTGCCTCTTCACATGCATTCATCAAACCATTAGATGTTGGATGAGCCATGGAGACATGAGCAACAATTTCATCATCAAAAAATGTTTTTTCCCTTGCAAATGTCCGGTCAATGAATTGGTCAACAATAACAAATTTTCCTGGTGGCAAATCCTCTTTTAATGACCCCACTGCTGATACAGATACAATATCTGTTACACCTAACTGTTTAAGAGAATCAATATTTGCACGAAAATTTATTTTAGATGGAGAAACAAAGTGACCCCTTCCATGTCTTGGTAAGAAATAAACTTCTTTATTATTATAATTAGTTTTTAAAATTTTGTCAGAAGGTTTACCCCAAGGGGTAGTTAAATCTAATAATTCTCTATTTTTAAATTCTTCAACATCATAAAGACCACTACCACCAATAATTGCTAATTTATTTATTGTCATGTTATAAGATTAATTTATTTATACTTTTATAATTTACTCTTATGAATTTAAAAGACTTTATTAGATCTATCCCAGATTATCCAAAAAAAGGTATTTTATTTAGAGATATAACAACACTCATTAAAAATGAGAAAGCTTTTTCAGAAGCAATTGATCAAATTGTTGAAAGATCAAAAAAAATGAAGTTTACTAAAATTGCTGCAATTGAGTCTAGAGGATTTGTTTTTGCCTCTGCTGTTTCTTATATTTTAAAAAAACCATTCATAATGTTAAGAAAAAAAGATAAATTACCAGCTGATGTACACTCTGTTGATTTTGAATTAGAGTACGGGAAGGCTACGATTGAAGTTCATAAAGATTCTATAAATGAAAAGGACTCTATTTTGATTATTGATGATTTAATTGCCACTGGTGGTACTGCACATGCTGCAGCGAAACTTGTAGAAATTTCAAAAGGAAAAGTTGCTGGATTTATTTTTGTTATAAATCTTTTTGATCTTAATGGTTCTTACAGTTTAATTAAAAAAGGATACCGGGTAGAAAATTTGATTGAATTTCCTGGTCATTAAATTTTCAAATGTTAGGCCTATAATAAGAATTTTTTCCTATCATAGAGCTCATCAAACCTAATAATCTCATCTGATAAATCTTTCTTTTAAAAGTATTGAATGTAATTAAATAATAAAAAAATTTTATTTTTGCAGAAATCAAATTTTTAAAAACTTTAAATAATGCGATCAAATAGCCATAATGTTTTTTATTAAAATAAAATTTAGACCACATCCAATGCCAATTTCTTAAATATTCAATTTCATTTTTATATTTTGGATCTACAGCCTTTCCTCCTAAATGATGAATTCTTGATTTCGGTACTATGTAAATATTTTCATCATTCTTCTCTAATCTCAAACATAAGTCCTCATTCTCGAGGTATAAAAAAAAATTCTCATCAAAAAAATAAAAACCATTTAATTTTTTCAATTTCTTCAAATTTAGAAGCATTGCATATCCATCAACACTTTTAACCTTGAAAGGTTTTATTGGATCAAAATCATTCATCTTTTTTAAAGTATAATTGGGATATTCACTTTTATCTGAGAGAGGAGCAATAATTCCAAAGTTTTCAATTTCTTGTGATGCTATAATCATCTCGTCTATAGAACTTTTTTCTAAGGTAACATCTGGATTTAAAATTAAAACAAAATCTTTATTAACATTTTTGATACCTAAATTATTTCCTGCACCCATACCTAAATTTTCTTTTGATAAAATATATTTGACATTTTTATACTTAGTTTCAATTTTTTCTTTTAATTGATCATTGTTTGAATTATCAACTACAACTATTTCAATTTCACTATGAATAGAATTAATACAATTTTCAATTACGTAATCACTTTTATAACTAACAATGATCACTGAAAGGTTTTGCCTAGTTATTGACATAATATGTGTATACTCGACTATACTAAAATTTATTTTTAATGTAAAAATCAAAAAATGAAAAAAATCATAGTTACCGGTGGATTAGGATTTATAGGAAGTAATTTAATAGATTTATTATTAAAAAAAAATTTTTACGTCATTAATATTGATAAAGGAACTTATTCATCAAATTTATATAATACGAAAGATTTTAAAAGATCTAGAAATTATAAATTTTTAAAGCTTGATATCGCGAATAAGAAAATCGAGAAAATACTAATGAAATACAAACCATCAGGAGTTTTTAATTTAGCTGCTGAAACGCATGTGGATAGATCCATTGATAATCCAGGGAGTTTTATTAAAAGTAATGTTGTAGGTGTATACAATCTACTAGAATGTTTCAAAAATTTTTCAAAAAAAAATAAATCTAAGTTAATCCATATTTCAACTGATGAAGTTTATGGTGATGTTTTAAGTGGAAGAACAGATGAAAATCATTCTTATAAACCAAGCTCACCTTATGCTGCTAGTAAAGCTGCATCTGATCATTTAGTAAGTTCATACATTAGGACTTATAACTTACCTGCAATAGTTACAAATTGCTCTAATAATTATGGTCCAAAGCAACACCCAGAGAAATTAATCCCAAAACTAATATATAATATAATGAATAATAGACCTCTTCCAATATATGGAAAAGGAACTAATTCAAGAGAATGGATATATGTAAAGGATCATTGTGAAGCATTAATAAAAGTATTTCACAAAGGAAAATTGGGAGAATTTTATAATATTGGATCTAATAAAAACTTAAGTAACTTACAAGTCACAAAAGAGCTTTTAAAAAAATCAAAAAAAATTATTCGACTTGGCAAAAAAGTAAAAATTAATTTTGTCAAGGATCGACCCGGCCATGATGTTAGATATGCTCTTAATAGCAATAAAATTAGAAAAAAGCTCAAATGGACTCCAAAAACAAATTTTTCTAAAGGAATAGAATTCACGCTTAATTGGTATTATAAGAACAAGTCATACTATAAATCACTATCAAAAAAAGATATTATAAATAGATTAGGTAAAAAATGATTAAAAAAGGAATTATTTTAGCTGGAGGTAAAGGAACAAGAATGAGTCCTTTAACAAAAGCTGTAAATAAACAATTGCTTCCTATTCATGATAAACCACTAATATTCTATCCATTATCTATTTTAATGCTTGCAGGTATAAAAGATGTTTTAATTATAGTTAATAAAGGTCAATTACCTCAATATAAAAAGATAATTCCAGATGGAAAAAATTTTGGTATCAAAATTGAATATCTTGAACAAAAAAACCCAAATGGTTTGCCTGAAGCATTTATATTAGGTGAAAAATTTATTAATAACCAAAATGTTTGTTTAATATTAGGTGATAATTTTTTTTATGGGCAAAACTTATCAAAAATTCTTCAAAATTGTTCTAAATTAAAAAATGGAGCTAAAGTTTTGCTCCATAGAGTAAATAATCCAGAAAGTTTTGGAGTGGCAAAAGTTTTGGGTAAAAAAATAAAAAGTATTAAAGAAAAACCAAAAAAATTCTTATCTGATTTAGCGATTACTGGATTATACTTTTTTGATAAGAAAGTATGTAATTATGCAAAAAAACTTAAACCATCTAAAAGGGGTGAATTAGAAATTGTAGATTTATTAAATTTCTATCTGAGAAATAAAAAATTATCAGCGGAATTGATTGGAAGAGGTGGGGCATGGTTAGATACGGGATCTATTGAAGATTTTTATAAAACAAGTGCCTTTGTATCTGCAATTGAAAATAGACAAGGATTCAAAATTGCTTGTTTAGAGGAGATTGCGTTTAATAATAAGTGGATAAATAAAAAACAACTTGAAAATGCTATTATGTTTTATGGAAATTGCTCTTATTCTGATTACATTAAAAAACTAATATAATTTCATTTCTAAGATGGCTAAATTAAAATATATGTATTGTATTAGCATAGATAACAATCTTTTTAAAAAAATATCAAATTTAGGATATTTGCCCGTAGGATTAGGTGACTCTAACTTTTCAGATGACTGGATTACAGACAAAGATGGAGAAAATATTGCAAATAAAAATAAATTTTATGGTGAATACACTTTTCACTATTATCTTTGGAAAAATTTACTTCATAAAATACCTGATAATGAATGGATAGGATTTTGTGGATATAGAAGATTTTGGAAAAAAAAAATAAATTTTGGTAAAACTTTTGAGGATATGGTAATTAAAGAGATTCCTGAAGAATGGAATAATTATGATGTTGTAATTGGAGACAAGTTAAATCTTGAAGAAATAAAATGGATTAAAGTTTTGAAATATGGAAAAAAAGCCTTTTTTCGAAATCCAAAAATAATTTTAAATAAGAAATTTAGAAATATAAGGTTCCAATTTGATATGTTTCATGGCAATGGAATATTAGATAAAGCAATTGGACAACTAAATTTAAACGATAAAGAGAAATTTTCAAAATTTATAAGAACTCAAACCTCATTTAATCAAGGAAATATGTTTGTAACTAAATCAAAAAAAATTATGGATAATTACTATAAAGTGCTTTTCGAATGGCTGAGAAAATGTGAGGATATTTTTGGTTTTAATCTAGATGGTTATGGAAAAACTCGTATATACGCCTTTTTAGCTGAGAGATTTTTATCTTATTGGTTCAAAGAAAATACGAACTATTTGGAATGGCCTATAATGTTTCATGATATTAGAAAATGAGAATAAAAAAAACTAAATTTAAAGGTCTTGTTGTTTTAAATGGAATAAAGCATAATGATAAGAGAGGATATCTTAGAGAATTGGTTTTAGAGAAACTAATTAAAAAAAAGTTTAAATTTCAAATCACATCAGTATCAAAAAAAAATGTTCTTAGAGGTTTACACTTTCAAATAAAAAAACCACAAGGAAAATTAATTTCTGTAATTAAAGGTGAAATTTTTGATGTAGCAGTAGATATGAGAAAAAACTCTCAAACTTTTGGACAGCATTTTTCAATAAGATTAAATGAAAATAATTGTTCCTCAGTATTTATACCTCCAGGATTTGCACACGGATTTTTAACTTTAAAAAAAGAGAACATTGTATGTTATAGCTGCACTGAATATAGATCACCAAAGAATGAAAGGTCACTTAAATATAATGATCCAATACTTAAAATTAAATGGCCTGTTAAAAAACCAAATATTAGTTTAAAAGACAAATATGCACATAACTTAAATCATTATATAGATGGTCCTTTAAGTTAGGTTTGATCTAAAAATTACATCATGTTCCATTCTTTTATAATAAAAACTATATTTTTTTTTATTAATAATTTTTAAAATTTCATTAAAAAAATTTCTAAAACAATTATCTTTTTTGATTTTAATATTTTGTTTTCTTTTTTTTGTAACTAATTTTAAATTTAAGTTTTCATCGTCTGGTGGTGAAAAAACTCTTTTAATGATACTTGAATTATATTTATTTGAAATCTTAATTTGATTTTTATATTTGCCACCAAATTTAAAAGTTCCATTATATTTACCCTCCTTGAAATTAAAGGTAAATTTAATGGATGTAATTAAATTTTCTCTATTTTTTTTAATCTCAATTTTTTTGCTAACTAATCTTTTTAGATTAAATAATCTTGGTATAGCAGAAATATAAGGTCCCATATCCATCAAAACTCCACCTTGAAGTTTTTTTGACATCAAAATGCTTTTTTTAGTTGGTTTTGGAATTATAAAATTAGCATTAATACTTTTGAATTTGTCCTTCTTGTGAATTTTTATGATTTTTTTCATTTGCAAGTGATAATTAAAGAAAGTTGACTCAGTCAAAAGTTTGTTATTTTTTTTTGATAAATTTATTAATTCATTTAACTGTTTTCTGTTAACTGTAATTGGCTTATCTACAATGGTATTACATTTATTATTCAAAGATTTTTTTGCCCAATAAAAATGTTTTGAATTTGGTAAAGAAATATAAACTAAATTTGGTTTACATTTTTTAATTGCAATTTCGTATGATTTAAATTGTTTTTTAACACCCTGAATTTGATTTTTGTGTGATTTTGAAGCTATAAACAATTGTATTTTTTTTTCTTTAAATACACTTAAAATTCTTCTTCTAACTATGTTAGAATAACCTAAAATTAAAACTTTCAATTAAATTGTTTCCTTAAGATTAAGAATACCAAAGAGTAGCCTTGCTTCAATATCAATTTTTTGTTCTTTTATAAAATCAACCACCTGATTATGTGATAACCAAATATAATTTTCTGGTAATTTTATAATTTCTTTTTTATTCAATTTACAAGCCATGTATCTAATTTGTGAATGATAAAATCTTCCTCCTTCATCGGATAAAATATTATCATAAAGAGTTTCAATTTTCGAATTAACAAAATAATTAGAAATTAATTTTTTTTGAAAATCTGTAAGATCTTTATTTTTTTTATAATTTTTAAATTTAGATGTATTTACAGAACATGTATATGTACTCTCTTTTGAACCTGGCTTTAATATATATCTGCACAAATAATGATTAGTATTATTAAATTTTTTAATCAAGTATCCTGCAAAAGCCATTTTTGATCCTTGTATGATTGGTTGGTGCCAACCAGTTATCTCTCTTTCATTAGTTTTAACTTTAATACCAATAATTGAAAAATAGTCGTGAGACCGATGGTAAATCTTTTTTTTTGTAAATTTCCAGTCTTTAATTGAATTTAAACTAATAATATTATTTTTAAGAAAAAATTTTTTATTTAGTGAATTTTTCCACTTCAAAATATCTTTTTTTTTATTGAGTGCAAAATCAATTTTTTTTTTATTGATAAAAGATGAGAAAACAGACAAAGTATCCATGTTTATCAAATTTTTTTCCTTTAATAAATTATTGATTTCTATTTTTGAAAACCATCTAAATTTCTTATCAATATCAATTTTTTTTGATACATAAGAAACTATATTTGAGTTTTTTTTATTAAAATATCTAAAAGCCTGTTCCGTTTGTAGAGAAAAATTTTTATTTCTTTTTTTGAAATACTCTAAATAAGGGATATTTTTTCCTCCGTGAATTCTAGAGTAATTACTTTTGGTTGCTTGAACAGTGGGAGAAATTTGTATTTTATTAACGTTTCCTGGTTCTACTTTTGCCTGAAGAAGGTATTTATTTGTTCTAATATTCTTGATAACCCCTAAAATACCAATTTCGTTTTGAACAATTATCGGTTGGTACCAAATTTTTTTTTTATAAAAATTAGAATTAATTTTGATTCCAACAATTTTAAAAAATCTTTTACTCTCATGATAAATTTCTTTCTGATTAAATACCCATTTTTGCAACTTCGATAAATCAATTTTATTTATTATCAAAAATTGTTTTTTTCTTTGTTGATTCAGCCATTTCGATATTTGTTTATTAATCATTTAGAAAGTATTGTTACTTTTGGAACATGTGTGATAAATCTTCCACCTTTTTTAAGAAAATTTTTTTCTTTTATAAAAATCTCTTTTTTAAAGTTCCATGCACCTAAAAAAGCAAAATCCACTGTTTTATTTATTCCAATCTTTGGTGAAATTATTTTGATATGTGAACCTGGTGTAAACTTTCCCTGCTTATTAAATGTTGTATCAGTAACATAATCAATTATTTTTGAATTTATTTTACAATAATTAAAAACTGTAGTGGATTTATATGTTGCACCATAACTTATTATTTTCTTTTTTTTTTTCTTCAATCTTTTCATTAAATTGAATAATTTTTTTCTGGATAAATTTACTCTTTTGGAAAATTTGAAATAACTCTCAATTTTATGAAGTTTGTGAGAAATTTCATCTTTTAAAGCTTTTTTTAGTCTTGAGCTGCTTTTGTATTTTCCATCTTCTTTACATACATAATAACGATTTGATCCTCCATGTGTTGATAAATGTTCTATATCAAAAAGTCTTAATCCAAATTTTTTGACTATATTTTTCATAGATAATGATGAAAAAACATAAACATGTTCGTCATAAAATTGATCATAACTATTATTTTTAAGGACTTTTAATAATGAAGGGTCTTCTATTACAAGGACCCCATTTTTTGATAATATTTTACTAATTCCTTTAAATGTTTCTTCTAAATTAGGTATGTGAGAAATTGTATTTGCAGAAAAAATTAAATCTATCTCACTTTTTTTTTCTTTTAATAATTTATTAGACAGTCTTAAATTCCAAAATTCATCATATGTTTTAAATAATTTTTTAGTAATTCTTGCTAAATTTTTACATGGCTCTACTGCAATTACAGATTTTTTATTAAAATTTTTTAAAAATACACCATCATTACTTCCTATTTCCATTATCCTTTTTGGCCTGAACCTTTTGAATAGTTTTTTGGCAACATCTTTAAAAGCCAATCTCATAGTTTTGGACTCTGAGGCTCTGTGAGCATATTTGTCAGTGTATTGTTTTTTTGGATTGACAGGTCTTTTTATAGAAACCAAATAATTTTTTGTATTAAAACAAATTTTTAAATTATAAAAAAATTCATTTCTTAATGTTTTTTCTTTAATATCTTTTAAAAAAGAATTTGCAAGTGGCTGACGACCTAAATTTAAAAATACTTTATTCATTGTACTTTTGATTATATATTTATATATATAAAAAAAATTTATTCTAAATAAAATTGAAAAAAAATATTAATAAAATCGTTGTTAGTGGTGGTAATGGTAGATTTGCGAAAGTTTTGAAAAAGACTATTAACTCAGAAAACTACTATTTTCCTAACAAAACGAAAATGAATATTCTTAACCTTAAATCATTGGAAAGATATCTTAAATTAGTAAAACCAAAATATTTTTTACATGTAGCTGCTTTATCAAGGCCTATGAGTATTCATGATAGAGAAGTTTCTAAAAGTATTGATATTAACATTATTGGAACATGTAATGTTGTTAAGATTTGCAATAAATTAAAAATAAAGCTAATTTATTTTTCAACAGGATATGTGTATCCCGGTATCAAAGGAAATTATAAAGAGGAGGATTCTTTGAATCCTATTAATAAGTATGCAATATCTAAGCTAGGTGGAGAGTGTGCAGTAAAAATGTACGATAATTCCTTAATTCTTAGAATAATAATGTGTGAAAAACCATTCATTCACAAATCAGCCTTTTACGATATTAAAACTAATTTTATTTTTCAAGAGGATGTTGCGAAAATGATTCCAAAATTATTGAATAAAAAAGGTATAATTAATATTGGTGGTAAAACACAGTCTGTTTATAATTTTGCCAAAAAATATAATAGTAAAATTAAAAAAATTTCTGGAAAAAAAACTTTTCCACCAAATCCTTCAATAAGTTTGGTAAAACTTAAAAAAATTTTAAATTAGATTTCAATTTTATATGGTAGCGGGAAGTGGGATCGAACCACTGACCTCGGGCTTATGAGTCCCGCGCTCTAACCAACTGAGCTACCCCGCCATTAAATTGTCGTTGTTTTATACTACTTAATTTATTTCTTTCAAACAAGAAATTATGATTTGCAACAGTCTATAAAATTGAAAATCTATTTTTAAGATCATTTTGAATTAAATAGACTATGTCATCCCAATTTTTATAATTTGTTTGCTTGTAAATTTTTAAAGATTTATAAGGATTATATTTGTAATATTCATACCATCTCCAGTCTGAATTAGCTGATATCAAACCCCAAGTTTCTTTATTACAAATGCAAGCTAAATGTAGAAAAAAAGTATCTGTTGAAATAACTAAATCTAAATTTTGAATTATACTGATTATATCAACAAAACTTTCCTTGCTATAATCAATTATATTTGAATTTTGAAAAAATTCTTTGTCTCTATCCCAAATTTCATTTTGGAAAGAGTAAAAATTCAAATCTAATTTCAATAATTCTCTCAACTTTTTTAATTCAATTGATCTTGAAGGTTCTTTTGGACCAAAAAAATTTCCTGACCAGACTAAACCAATATTTTTCTTTTTGTTTTTTTTAATTTTTTCCCAATATTTTTTTTTATCCTCATCAAAATTAATAAGATCTGAAGAATTTGAAGTTTTTTCCTTAAAAAAATATTTATTAAGAGAACCTAAAGAAATTTTATAATCATATTTATTTTGAGAAATTTCATTTTTGCTACAAACATTGATATTTTTAAATTTTTTTTTAAAAATTGGTAAAAGTTTATCAAAAGGTATAAAATCTATCTTTTTGCATAAAGGAGATAAATTTATTAAAAATTTAGAGAACTGAATAACATCTCCCATTCCTTGTTCGCTAGTAACTAAAATAGTTGCGTTTTTTAAATTTTCACCTCGCCAAGTTTTTAAATTTTCGAAAGAGTCGTCTTTAATAACTAAATCTCTAAATTCGTAAAATTCCCAACCTTTTTCAAATTCTCCCTCAATCAAATGTTGTATACCCCTAGTAAATTTCAAATCTTTTTGGTTAGGATACTCAATGATAGCTTGATCAATTATTTCAATAGATTTTTTTAAATCGCCTATCATTGAATAAATTTTACTTAATTTAGTGTAAGCAATATAATTTTTAGACTCACTAATTATTTTTTTTAAACAATTAATTGCATCTTCAACTTTATTTTGAGACAACAAATATTCAGATTTGTTCAATTTAAATTCAATATAATCTTTATCGATTTCTTGTGCTTTATTAAAAAAGTGTTCAGCATTTTCTTTATCAGCTATCCTTAAGAATAATATTAAAAGATTATTTACAATTAACTTATCGTTATGGTCAAACTCTAATGCTTTAAGATAATAATTTTTAGCTTCATCAATATTTCGATCTCCTAAAAAACTTTTTGCAAGATTATTAAACAAGACTTTTTTTTCTTTAAAATCTAAAGTTTCTACTATTTTGTATAAATCAACTGCTTTTTTATAATCCTTTTTCAAATCATAAACTAAAGCTAAATTAAAGTATGAAATTGGATTTTTTTTAATCTCAAGTTCTATAACTTTTTTTCCATTTTTTATAGCAGAATCATAATCTTGAGTTTTAAGATTTAACTTAAATAGATTTTTATATGGATCGATAAAAGATTTATCCAGTTCTATCGACTTTAAAAATTCTTTTTTTGCTTGTTCAAATTTCTGTTGTTTAAAAAATATAACACCTTTTATATTTAAAATTAGATGTTCAATCTTATTATCTTTGTTATTTTCACATAAATCAAATGCTTCAAATAATTTATCATTGTTAAGATATTCAATAATTTTTTTTAAAATATCTGCCATTTCGATTAGAGTTAATTTAACCCTAAAATATCTTTAAAAAAATACTTTAATATCTCAATATCTTTAAAAATTTAATAAGTAATGATTTTTTGGAGAGATTTTGAATTATTTATGAAAAAATAACTAAACCAAACAAAATTAGTCCTGTTGATGCAGCTGCAGAAAAATAAAACTTTTTTATCACCTCTTGTTTTTTGTCTGACTTCACTCTGTTTAAGAGAACATTTATATCTGTTCTTTTGGAATTAGTTTGAGAACTATCAGAGACTGTATATTTTGAAATAAGTTTTTGCTTTAGAGGATTAGTCAGATTTTTCATTTAGCGTAATAAAACATCCTTTAGAGTTATTAGCAAATAAAATTATAATGAGAGAAATACTCCAATTGATCCTAATAGAAGAACACAAAATGTGAAAATAAAAATATTTTTTCTTAACTCTTTGCTTTGCTCAGCCTCTAATTTTGATTTTAAAACATTAATGTCAACTCTGCCTGAGCTTATTTTATTGGGATTTAAAGGCTTTTCAGTTACATTAATATCATTTGGGGTCTCGATATTGTTAGTATTCTCTGCAAAGCCTTTAGATGTCATAAGCTTATTAAACCATAATATTTAAAAAAAACAATTTTTTTGAAAGTTCAAAGTGGGTCAATAATAAATTGACAAGTGTCCAATTTGGGTCTTTACTGCCGCTTTAATAATTTATGAGCATTAAAGAAATAGATTTTTCTAAAACCCTCAGTGATGATCAAGTTTATGAATCTATTATGTCTCACTATTCTTCTCTAAGCAAAGATTGGATAACTCACCAATGGAACTGGATGAATAATGTTTATGCATCATTTAATGATCATTACAAATATATGATAATAATTTCTTTGGTTGAAAAAACTCTTCAATTTTATGACCAAATGAATATTCAATACAGTTATGAAGAATATTATTCGAAATCATATCTACAAATAGAAAAATTTAGTATTACTGAACTTTGTGAAAAATTAGATCTACCAAAAGAAACTGTAAGAAGAAAAGTTTTAGAACTTGAAAAAGAAGGAGTTATAACGCGTAATAAAAAAAAAATAAATATTAATGGAAAAGCATACAACTTCATCAAACCTGAGAATCAAATAAAATTTTCAGCAAAATATATTTACTTAGTTTCACAAGCCTTAAATAAAGACAAAACTTATTCAAAAAAACTTGATCAAAAAATGATTGAAAATATTATAAAAAAAAAATTTAGCTTGTGTTGGAGATGGTTTTACAGAATGCAAATACCTTTAATCATCGGATATCATAAGTTCATGAGAGATTTAACAACTTTTCATATTTGGGGAACAATTTGTATGAATCAAATTTTAAATGTTTCAAAACATTTAAATACAGGTGATAACAAAAATTCTTTAGACTACTTTACAACAAATAATGTTCTTATAGAAAATCTAGGATCAAATAGTGGTATAAGTGCAATGTCAATTTCAGATATGACAAATATCCCTAGAGCAACAATTATTAGAAAATGCCAATATTTAGTTAAAGAGGATTTAATTAAGATAAATGCAAAAAAACAATATGTTTTATCTTCGATGAATTTTAGAAAAATTTTACCTTATCAAACACAAGTTTTTAAATATAAGGCCAAGTTCATTCGAAAAGTTATTAATCTGGTAACTATATCTTAAATCTATCTTTTCATAAAATTTTTTTTTCAATTTTTTTAATTATATCGCATAGCTGCGATGCAATAAAACTGTTGCTTTTTTTGAGTGCATTTAATTAAATTAAAAATTATTTATTTCATTTAAGGAGTCGATGGAAGTAGTAACAAAAATAGCACCTATCTTACTCGCATTAATAATGTTGGGTTTGGGTTTAGGTTTAAAAATTGAAGATTTTACGAGAGTATTAAAAACTCCAAAAGATTTTTTTGTAGGTTTTTTTTCTCAATTAATAATTCTTCCATTAGTTGCTTACATATTAATTATATTTTTAAAAACACCGCCTGAAATTGCTATTGGAGTAATGATTATTGCTGCTGCACCTGGTGGAGTTACATCAAATATATTAACTAAATTTGCTAATGGAGATGTTGCATTATCTATTACTTTAACAGCTGTAATTAGTTTAATTTCTATTATTACAGTTCCTCTTATAATTTTTACATCTGCTGATTTATTTGGAATTACTAATATTTCTCAAAATGTTTCAATGACTGGTATAGCACTAAAAATGTTTTTAGTTGTAACGGTTCCAGTTATCTTGGGAATGATTATAAGAAAATTTGCTGAAAATTTTGTAACTTCAAAAATTAAGATATTTGAAAAACTTAACATGGTATTATTTATCATTTTTTTTATAGCTGCATTTTATGAAGAAAGAGAAAGTTTTATAAATTTTCTAATGCAAGCAGGTTTCATTACTTTAATTCTAAATATAACAATGATTACCGTGGCTTATTACCTTGGTAAAACTTTTGCCTCAGGAATGAAACAACAAAAATGTATTGCTTTAGAATGTGGATTACAAAACGGTACTTTAGCGATATTTGTTTCTACACAAATATTTGGTACAGATATAGTCTACATAACTCCAACAGCTGCGTATGCTTTAATTATGTACATAACTGGTTTTATATTTGTTTTTCTTTTAAAAAATAAAAATTAATTATTTTTAAAATTTGTTTGTTTTAAAGGTTTGTTGATTATTTCAATTGGATATTTCTTTTTTTCTACCTCAATAAATAAGTTTTTATTTTGAAGTTCTTCATTAGATAAATCATTGTTGATATATCCAAATACTAAATTCTTTTTAAAATTAAATGAATAGTTTCCTGAGGTTGATCTTCCTATAATTTTTTCACCATCATAAATTGGTTCATCATGAAGTAATAATGGTTTTCCTGGTTCACTTTCTTTTAAAGTAAACATTGAAAATCGAGTTTTAACTTTATCTTGTTTAATTTTTTCAAGAGCTTGTTTGCCTATAAAATCTATATCTTTTTTATTGCTAATAGTAAAAGCTAAACCTGCTTGATACTGGTTTTCTTCAGGGGAAATATCATGCCCCCAATGTAAAAATCCACTTTCCATTCGCATAATATCCATTGCATGCATACCACAATTAGAAAGATTAAAATCTTTACCTTTTTCTATAAGTAGTTCGTATATTTTTTTTGCGTCTTTAACATCTACATATAGCTCGAAGCCTAATTCACCCACATAAGACAATCTTTGTGCCCAGATTTTAAATCCTTCAATTGAAATAAACTTTGCAAATCCAAATCTAAATTGATCATTTTCAAAATTATCTTCACTTAAAGTTTTAAGTAAATCCCTACTCCTTGGACCAAACAAACCGAATACACAATAATCATCAGTAACGTCTTTTAACTCAACATCTTTTGCAAGATGTTTATTTATATGAAATTTATCTCTCTCTCTTGTTGCTGCAGAACTTATTATTCTAAAATGATTTTTATCAACACATACAACTGTTAAATCTGTCTCTATTCCACCATCTGAGTTTAACATATGTGTATAAACACATTTACCAGATTCATTTTTGATATTAGCTGTACAAATTTTTTGTAACTCTTTGTGTGCCTGATTTGATTTTATCTCAAACTTAGAAAAAGGAGTTAAGTCAAACAAACCAACATTTTTAATTGTATTACTTGTTTCGAATTCAGCAGAAGGATACCAGCTCTGATAATTATAACTATATTCATACTCAGCTTTTTCCCCATCCAAAGCAAACCACATTGGTCTTTCATAGCCTCCTGAAACACCAAAACACGCACCAAAACTTTTTAGATTATCGTGATGGGGTAAAGTTTTTATATTTCTAGAGGTTTTATGCTGTTTAAACGGCCAATGCATGCCATATAAATCTCCTAACGACTCTGTAATTCTTTTTTTAATAAAACCTAAGTCAGAGTGAAATTTTTGAAATCTTTTTATGTCATAACAGAAAATATCCTCATTAATATGTCCATTAATCAACCATTCGGCTGTAACTTTACCAACACCTCCCCCACTTCCAATTCCAATACTATTTAAACCACAGCATACAAAGAAGTTTTTTACCTCGGGTACTTCTCCAAGCAATGTATTTGTATCTGGAGTAAATGACTCTGGACCTGAAAAAAATTTTCTAATTCCTGCTGTTTCTAAAACTGGAAATCTTTTGATTGCTGTAGCCAAATAAGGCTCAAAATGCTCAAAATTTTCTTGAAATTCTCCAAAGGAAAAATCTTCTGGAACTTTATTAATTTTATCCCATGCTGGGATTGATTGAGACTCAAAAATTCCAACTAATATTTTTCCGGCGTCTTCTTTTATATAAGTTCTGTTATCAAAGTCTCTTATCACTGGTAAGGTTTTAGAAAGATTTTCAATCGGCTCAGTGATAATATAGAAGTGTTCTGCTGGATAAAGAGGAATGCTTACTCCAGCTTTTTCTCCAATTTGGCGGGACCACATACCTGATGCTAAAACTATATACTCACAATCAATTTTTTGACCATTTACTTTTACACCAGAAATTTTTCCATTTTTAGTTATGATCTCATCAACGGGAGATTTTTCAAAAATCTTTGCCCCTTCCATTCTTGCTGCTTTTGCTAACATATGTGTTACTCCAGAGGGATCTGCTGCACCGTCGCCTGGCATCAAAATTCCTCCTAAAACTTCATCAGTATTTACAATTGGATAATCTTTTTTAATTTGTTCTTTATCTAAAATTCTAACATCAACATCAAAAAGTTGTGCAGTTGTTGCTTGTCTTTGAAGCTCTTGCCATCTACCTTTATTCTCAGCAATTGAAAGTGCGCCGTTTAATCTTAATCCTGCTGAATGATCAACTTTCTTTTCAAGTTCTTTATAAAGATCCAAAGTATATTTTCTAATTTTGGTAATTACTGCTGAGGGACCTAATTGACTTACTAATCCAGCTGCATGCCAAGTCGTACCTGATGTTAACTGATCTCTTTCTAAAAGGGTTGTATCTTTCCAACCAAATTTAGCTAAATGGTAAGCAACTGAACAACCAACTACTCCACCTCCGATAACAACAACTTTGGTGCTACTTGGAAGTTTTTTTTCCATTTAATTAGTTTTTGATTGCATCTCCTGGGTTAACATATTCATGTCCAAATACATCTGCAACAGCTTTATAAGTCACATGACCCTTATAAATATTTAATCCTGCTAAAAAGTTTTTATCCTCACTAAGAGCTTTTTGATAACCTTTATTAGCTAATTTGACTAAATAAGGAAGTGTTGCTTTATTTAATGCAATAGTTGAGGTTCTGGGAACTCCTCCTGGCATATTAGCCACACAATAATGAACAACATTATCAACTATAAAAGTTGGATCATTAAAAGTTGTCGGTTTACTTGTTTCTACACAACCACCTTGATCAATCGCAACGTCAACAATAACTGAGCCTCTTCTCATTAATTTTAACATATCTTTAGTTACTAATTTAGGCGCCTCTGCTCCAGGGATTAAAACTCCTCCTACTATTAAATCTGCTTCAGCTACTAACTTCTTTAAATCTATCTTATCACTTTGTTCTGGAATAATTTTATCTCCAAACATTTCAACTAATTGTTTTAGTCTTGCTTCTGATTTATCTACAATATGAACTTTAGCACGCATGCCTGTTGCTATAGTTGCAGCATTTTCTCCTACTACACCTCCACCTAAAATTAAAACATTCGCTGGTTCACCACCAGGAGCTCCACTCAATAATACTCCTCTACCTTTTTGATTTTTTTCTAAACAATGTGCACCTGCTTGAACTGACATACGTCCTGCTACAGCGCTCATAGGTGCGAGTAAGGGAAGTCTTCCATTATCATCAGTAATTGTTTCATAAGCTATATTAATACTTTTTGATTTTACCAAACCCTCTGTCAATTCTTTTGCAGCAGCAAGATGTAAATAAGTGTATACAATTTGATTTTCTTTAATCATTTCAACCTCAACTTTTTGAGGTTCTTTAACTTTAACAATGATCTCAGCGTCATTAAAAATATCCGTGGCTTTTTCAATAATTTTAGCACCAGCATTTTTGTACTGATCATTGTCGAAACCTGCTTCAAAGCCTCCATTGTTCTCTACTAATACTTCATGTCCCTCAGAGACAAGAGTTTTTACACTATCTGGTGTTAGGCCTATTCTATTTTCTTGAGGTTTAATTTCTTTAGGTACGCCAATTCTCATTAACGAAATTTAATTCTTTTTACTTTTTGCGTAATTAGTAATTCCAGTTCTTAATTTTTCGATAATTTCATCAATATGTTTTTTTTCACAAATAAACATCGGTGCTATAATTAAACAATCACCTGTAGCTTTGAAATTTACTCCAGCATCATAACAATGTTTAAAAGTAGCTAAGCCTGCTTTACCAGGTCTACCATCAGTTTTAATATCTATACCGCCCATCATTCCATAGCCTCTAATGTTATCCACTACATCAATATCTTTCAGAGAGAATAGTCCTTCTTGGAAGTAAGGAGCAAGCTCTTTTGCTCTATTGAAAATATCCTCTTTTTCAAAAATATCTTGAACAGCTAGTGCTGCTGCAACAGAAACTGGTATTCCTGAATACGTGTAACCATGAAATAATTCTATCGCACCTTTGGGAGAATTATCCATAACTGCATCATAAATTTCTTCTTTACAAGCAACCACACCAAATGGAACTATTCCATTAGTTGTTGCTTTTGCCATAGTCATTATATCAGGTGTTACACCAAACTCTTGAGCTCCAAAAGCTGAACCAGTTCTTCCCCATCCAGTAATAACTTCATCAAAAATCAAAAGTATTTTATGTTTGTCACAAAGTTCTCTTAATCTTTGTAAATATCCAACTGGTGGAACTAAAGTTCCTGTTGACCCAGCGATTGGTTCAACAATACAAGCTGCAATATTTTCTGAACCAAAATTAGTACAAATCCTTTCTAAGTCATTAGCAATTTCAGCGCCTGTTTCAGGCTGACCTGATACAAATTTATGTTCATCTAAATGTGTATGTCTCATATGAACAACACCTGGCATCAAAACACTTGCATAGGCTTTAACATTATTAATCATGCCGCCTACTGATGTTGCTCCAATATTCATCCCATGATATGCACGTTCTCTTCCAACAAATCTAAATCTTTGTCCTTCACCTCTTGCTTTATGGTAAGCAATACTAATTTTGATCGCTGTTTCAACTGCAGTAGACCCACAGATTGTATAAAATATTTTATTTAAATTTCCTGGTGTATGTTTTGAAATTCTAGTCGCTAATTCAAAAGATCCACCAAATCCTTGCTGGAAGGGTTGACAATAATCTAAAGTTTGTAATTGATTTGTTATTGCATCAATAATTTCTTTTCTACCATGTCCTAAAGGATTACAAAATAATCCTGAGCTTGCATCTATTTGAGTTTTACCTTGATGATTTTTTAAATATACACCTTTAGCTTCCACTATAAGTTTTGGATTTTCTTTAAAATCTTTATTAGATGTAAATGGCATCCAATGTTCATTTAAAGAATTTGGTACAGATGTTCTTTTTTCTGAGCTCATTTTAAAAATTTATAAAAGGTTTATTAATGAATCCTTAGACTAATTAGGGCCAATAAACCACCAAAATAATTGTCACAACTTAAAGTTGTGTAATTAGAATGAGCATTTTTTTGTTTTACATATAGGTCAAATTAATCTTAAAATTGAAACATATAAATAAACAAGGAAGAGGAAAAATGAAAAAAATAATTAGTTTTATTCTTGGATGTTTTGTTGCTCTTAATCTTTCAATTTCAGTTGCTAATTCAGCAGCTAATGAAGTTAGAGTTGCATACTTCTTAGAGTGGCCAAGCCCAAATCTAGAGGATATGATGAAGAAAAACTTCGCTAAGGCTCTAGGGGTTCCTGTTAAGTGGACAAACTTTACCAACGGTGGTGCAATGACTGATGCTATGTTAGCAGGAGATATTGATATCTCTTACTCTCAAGGTTTAGTTCCATTCATTAATGCTGTTAAATCTAAAGCTCCTATCAAACTTGTAGATGTTGCTATGGAATACGGAATGGGTGGTACAACATGTGTAACCTCTAATGCTTCAGGTATAACAAAAGCTAACGCTACTGAACTTGAAGGTAAAAAAGTTGCTGTTCCACTAGGTACAATGGCTGAATACGTTTTTGATGAAAGTATGAAAGTTGTTGGTGCGGACAGAAAAAAAATGGATATTATTCAAATGGACCCTGAAGAAGGTGCTGCTGCTTTAGTAAGTGGTGATGTTGTAATGGCATGTTTATTTGGTGGTAACTCAATTAAAGCTGCAACTGCAGTTGGATCTAGATTACTTACAGTTCAAGAAGCTAGAGACGCAGGTATCTTAGGTATTGATATCACTTCAGTAACTACTAAGTTTATGAAAGAAAATCCAGGTATGCTAAGAACTTTTATTGAAGTAACTCATGAGGCTAATGCGAGATATAGAGCTGGTAAAAGCGATATGAACTCAATGTCAAAAGCTTCTGAAATGAAAGTTGCTGATATGAAAGAAACTTTAAGTGGCTTTAAGTTTCTAACACCAGAGGAAACTAAACAATCTATGGAAAGTGGAAATCTTGATGCATTCTTAAAAGGAATGGGAACACCAAGAGGAAATGTAGATACTAGTTTCTTACCTTTATAATCTAAGGGTAATTTAAATTTTAATAGGCACCAATTGTAATAAATTGGTGCCTATTTTTTTATTAAAAATTCAAATATAAAGTCTCTTTATGAGTGATTTAGTTTCACAAAATCTAAACATGATTTTTAAAACTCCTAAAGGAGAAACTGTTCACGCATTAAAAGATTTAAACTTTACTCTTAAAAAAGGAGAGCTTCTTACAGTTCTTGGGCCATCAGGTTGTGGAAAGACCACATTACTAAACATTACTGCAGGATTTATTAGACCAACTTCAGGAAGTATTACTTTAAATAATAAAGAAATAGATGGACCAGGCGTTGAGCGAGGAATGGTTTTTCAGCAAGGTGCTTTATTCGAATGGCTAACAGTTGCTGAAAATGTGAACTTTGGTTTAAGAATGAAAAAAGAAGATCCAGTTGAAACTCAAAAAAAAGTTGATGAATGGTTAGAGATTGTTGGATTAAAAGGTTTTGGAAATACTCCAACTTATCAATTATCTGGAGGAATGCAGCAAAGAGTAGCTCTTGCAAGATGTCTAATTAATAACCCAGATTTAATTTTAATGGATGAACCATTAGGAGCTCTTGATGCTCTTACAAGAGAAAAAATGCAGTCTCTAGTTTTAAAAATTTGGAAAGAAACTGGCAAAACAATTATTCTGATTACTCACTCAGTTGAGGAGGCCTTGCTTCTTGGGGAAAGATTATATGTAATGGCTCCAAGACCAGGAAGGATACATAAAGAATATAATCTACCATTCGCTTCAATGGGATTAAAAGAAGACTTAAGAGAAATTAAAAAGAATAAAGAATTTTCTCAAAAACGAGAGGAAATCCTTGAAATGATCTGGAACATGGAAGAGGAAATAATGGGGAAAGATAATTAAATGTTAACTCAAATATTAACTTTTTTAATATTCTTTGCTGTAGTCGGCTGTATTCTTTATGGAAGAAGATTAATAAGGACTGAAAAAGTAGACGCTGTATTTGGAAATCCAGAAAGAGCACTAGGTGGTACTCACTGGGTAATTGTTGGAAGTAGTTTTTTACTTTTAATTTGGCTCTATTATTCTTGGGACATTGCTAAAGGATTTTACCCAAAATCTGCAAACGAGCTATGCCAAGTTGCAAAAGTTAATGACTCTTTGCTTGGTTTAAAATATCAATTTCCAATTGAGGAAAGAGAGTTCAAGAGTACTTCACAAATCAAAAAAGAGAATAAAAATTTAAAATTAATTCAAAATGAGATTCAAAATTCTGAAGAACTAAATAGCCAACAAAAAACGATACTAGTTAACTATATAAGTAAAACTAACCAACTTATCCCATTACTTACAAATGAGGATTTATTAGAGATTGAGACTCAACAAAAAATAGATGATATCACTGGAAAAATTAATCTATTAACAGAAAATTTCCAAAAATCTGATTATCCATTTGAAACAGAGCAAGAACTTAATGAAAGACTGAAAGCTGTAGATGAGGAAGGTGGTTGGGGTATAACTAAAGTAGATGCAGGCTCAGGTTCTATTGAAAATACATTAGAAGTGCCTTTAGTGCCTGCAACGTATAGAGGTTTAAAGTTTCATACTGCCGCCCAAGAATTAAATTTAATAAGTGATGAGTTTTTTAAGTTAAGAAATCACAACCCTCAATTTAAAAATAAGATCAAAGAACTTAAAGAGGAGATTAAATCTTATAGAAAAAATTTAAGTGATAGTGAGGAAGTGGCTTCAACATATGCAAAAAATATTGTGAAAATTGCAAGAAGAATTGAATTTGCAAGTATCTACCCTCCAAATGCATTAGATCAAATGCAGGCAGCAATCATTAAATTTGATAATGCTCAAAAAAAAGAACAAGGTGGATTAAGATTAATTGATGTTTTCTTATTTCCTGCAGGAACTATAGTTGCTAGTGGTCCAAGTTGTTCAGAACAAGGTTCAGGTAGATGGTTACCTAAACCATCTGACACTTTCAATAAATTCATATTAATGTCAAAACCTAGCGTAGGTTATAAAGATATTCCTCTATTGTGGATACAAATGGTTGATGTGAGCAAAATGATTGGCTTTATTTTGCCAGACTGGATTGCAGATATTTTACCGGGTGAGTATCCTGTTCATAGCAAAGATGGAATAGTAAAACAAAACTTCAAAGGTGGAGTTTTAAAAATTGTAACTGGTGATTTTAATTTATTTAAAGTACCTGTTCCTTACGGACATATTTGGGATTCATTTTTAAGAGTTTTTCTTGGTTTAGTTTTTGGAATATTAATTGGTGTACCTCTTGGTTTATTTATGGGTTTAAATAGATTCGCGAAAGGTTTTTTTGATCCCTTGATTGAGCTTTACAGACCAGTGCCGCCTCTTGCATGGGCTCCTCTTATTATTTCAGTCTTAGGAATTGATAATACTGGAAAAGTGTTCTTACTATTTATGGTTTCTTTATCAATAATGATAATTTCAGCTCGAGCAGGAGCATCAGGAACACAATTATCAAAAATCCATGCAGCTCACTCATTAGGAGCATCAAAAAGACAAATATTAAGACATGTTATTTTTCCAAACTCATTACCAGAGATACTTACTGGTATAAGAGTTGCAGTAGGTATGTGTTGGGGAACCTTGGTAGCTGCAGAATTTTTAGCTGGTACTACTGGTATTGGTTTTGTTGAAAATGTGGCCAAGAAGTATTTTCAATATGAGGTGATTTGGATAACAATTTTTATAATGGGAATGCTTGGATTGTTATTTGATATAACGCTAAGAAAAATAATTGATAAAACAATTCCATGGAGAGGTAAAGGTTAAAAAAAACATATATTATTAAAAAGTTATGAATCCAATAATGAGATTATTCAAATCGCTATTTAAAAAAGTAAATTATAATTTACATAAAATTGAACCGATAGATATTTTGAAAGAGTATCCTGAATTAACTGAATTCGAGAAAGAAATATTTAAAATTTGCTCTAATTATACAATGACAAGTCATGAGAGAATTTACGCTTTGATGAAAGCAATTAACTTTATAAAAATAAATAATGTAAAAGGAGATTTTGTAGAGTGTGGAGTATGGAAAGGCGGAAATCTAATTTTATTTCAAAAATTCATTGAAAAGTATAAATTAAATAAGAAAATCTATGCCTATGATACATTCAAAGGTATGACTGAACCTGAAAATATAGATCAAACCTTTGATGGTAAAAGCTCAAAAAAGATACTTGATAAACTTTATAAAAAAAATGTAGATAGAAAAAAGAATATTATAATAGCTGATTGTTCCATTGACGAAGTAAAAAAAAACTTTGAAAAATACTCAAATATAAATAACCTTACTTGTGTTGAGGGACCAGTAGAGGAAACGTTAAATATCAATCAAAATCTTCCAGAAAAAATTTCTATATTAAGGTTAGACACTGATTGGTATTCAAGTACAAAAAAAGAATTAGAAATATTATTTCCATTATTGGAGAAGAACGGGATTTTAATTATTGATGATTATGGTTTTTGGAAGGGTGCAAGAAAAGCAGTTGATGAATATTTTGAAAATAAAGACGTTACCATGTTTAAAATTGATTTTACTGGAAGAATGATTATTAATTCAAAATAGACTGGTAAAACAATTTTTAATTTTATGAAAAAAATTTACCGAACAATTCAAAAATATTTGAATTATTTTCTTATTAAAGTTTTTTCTTGGTTCTTAAAATTTTTTAATTACAAGGTTGTTCCAAATTTAGCAGATTTAAAAAAATTCAATTTTGATTATTCAAATAATACAAGAAGGCTTGTTTTCAAAAATTCAGAAAATAGCTTTGGAAAAATAATTGTAGATACAAGTTTTTTTAATTCAAACTTATGTAAAGATGGAAGAGAATTTAATACAAATAAATCACCCTACAATTTAGTCGGGCACAGAAGTGGCTATACCGGATTATACTATCTTCTTTTTTCACAAATAAGAAAGCATAACTTGATAATTGGAGAAATAGGTATTGAAAAAAACGCATCTACAAAATTATGGAGAAATTTTTTTATTAATTCTGAGATCCACGGTTTTGAATTCGAGAAAAATAAAATAGAGAATGCTATTAAAGACAATTTACCAAACACTTTTTATCACAAAATAAATGTAGATGACCCGAATAGTATCAAAAAAGCATTTGAAGAAACAAACAAAAAATTTGATATTATAATTGATGACAGTACTCATCTCTTTAATCATCAAATAAATATAATTTATAACGTTAAAGATTTTTTAAATGAAAATAGCATATTAATAATTGAAGACATTTATAAAGATAGAAAAGGTTATGAAGAAAAAATGTATTATGATCAAATTTTGCAAATAAAAGAAGAATTTGAAAATATATTTTTTATTGAAACTCCTCATATAAATAATTTTACAGCTAGCTGGAAAAATGAAAAGATGCTTGTTTTAGTAAAAAATAAAAATTAATAAAAGTATTTAAATTGTATAATATTTTAATCACTGGAGGTGCTGGTTATATTGGAAGACAAATAATCAATCTTATTGATAAGAAAAAATTTAATATAGTAGTGGTTGACAATTTAAATACTACTAAAAAAAATTACTTACCCAAAAATATTAAAGTTGAAAAAATTAATATATTAAACAAAAAAAAATTAGAAAAATTATTTAGTATTTATAATTTTGATGGTGTAATACATCTAGCTGCCAAATGTGTTGTTTCTGAAAGTCAAAAATATCCTGATATCTATTATGAAACCAACATAATTGGTACCAAAAATATAATCAGGTATAGTAAAAAATTTAAAGTCAAACATTTTATCTTCTCAAGTTCATGCTCGATCTATGGAAATAGTGACGGCATTGTGAAAGAGAATAATAAAAAAAAACCCGTAAGTTATTATGGAAAAACAAAATTAATTGGTGAAAATCTCATTAAAAGAAGTTTTAAAAATACTAAAATAAAATTTGTGATTTTAAGATATTTCAACGTAGTTGGAGCTGATCTTAAAAATAAAATCGGTGAAATTGGAGATAAAGATAGGTTATTTAACAATATATCAAAAAAAATAATTAATAAAAATTTTAAAATAAATATTTATGGAAATGATTACAAAACTAAAGACGGAACATGTATTAGAGATTATATGCATGTTTATGATCTAGCAGCAATTCATCTTATTTGCTTAAAAAAATTTAAACACATTAAAAAATCTTTAGAATTAAATTGTAGTTACGGAAAAGGGTATAGTGTTTTGGATATTGTAAAATCGTTCGAGAAGATTGCGAAAAGAAAAATTAATTTAATTTATAAAGAGAGAAGAAATGGTGACACTGAAAAAGTTATAGCATCAAACAAAAAGTTAAATCAATTTATAAAATGGAAGCCTAAATTTAATAAATTAGATTCTATGGTTTCAACAACATTTTTATGGAACAAATATTTAAATAAAAATTTATAAAGTTTTTTTTAAAAACTTCTTTATATGAATAATTTCATTTTGTTTTGAAAATTCTTTAGCTAATTTATTATACTGTTGTTTCAACATTTTGTTTTTAGAATTATATTTGTTAACTTTTTCTAAAGTTTTCTGTACAAAATTTCTAATGTCTCCAGAATAAATCTCAGTGAAAATTGGTTTTTTCCAATAATCTTTTCCTCCTTCGCCTGTATATCCTACAACATAATTACCTGCTAATGCCGCTTCTACGGGCGGGAGTGGCAATCCTTCTAAATTTGAAAATGCTAAAAAAACTTTTGACTCTTGTAAATTACGATAAACTAATTTTTCATCAATGTTATTAAGGTCTTTTATATTCCAGTTTTTTGGTAAGTATTTTTTTAATAATAAAACAACATGATTACTGTGCACGGGAAGCTTTCTACTCATATATGTAATAAGATTTTTTTTTCTTACTTTTTTTTTAATTGAATTAGAAGCTATCGAATATTTAATTTTTATTATTTCAGTTTTTAATTTAGGAAAATTTAATTTTATACACTCTGATATATCTGAAGAATAAGATAAAATAAATTCTGCTTTAGAGTAAGCTAATTCTAATTTTTTTAGATTGTTAGTAAAATTGATTGAGTAACCATTTTGAACGAATATTGCATATTTAATCTTATTTTTAATTAACAAATCAGATGCTAAATGGGCAAATATCTCTGGTAATATTACAAAATCCTTTTTTTTGTCAAAGTTTAGATTCTCCTTAATTGATATTTTATTTCTAAACCATTCATATTTGAATTTTTTAGTAGCCTCTATTTCGTTTAGTTGCCATCCTGTTTCTATACCTTTGCTAATTTTAAATTTTTTATTAAATGATGTTTTCCATTTTGCAGTTTTTTTCTTTTTAATATGAATAACTTGTGACGAAAAATTATTTAAATTATTTATTAATTCTGAATGATGATAAATTATTTTTGCACCTCCAGAAGCACCCTTTTCAGTGTTACATAAATAAATGATATTTTTTTTTAATCTCACTATAATTTTAGTATTTTAAATTTAAAATTTATTAAATTTCTTTCTTTTTCCAAGTATCTGGGGTTAAATCATTTATGATTTCAAGATTTATATTATAATCAAAATCTCTTGTGCCTCTTTTTTTAATATAATCATAAGTTTTTACAATTCCATCTCGCAAAGAAGTCTGGGTTTTATAATTTAATAATCTTCGTGCTTTATCAGCAGAACACAATGCGTGTTTAACCTCTTGAGGTCTATCTTTTTTATAAATTGGCTCTGAATTAAATCCTGAAACATTTGAACATATTTCAGCAACTTTATTAACAGTTACAAACTCCTCATCCGGACCAATATTAATTATCTCTCTATGTAAATTTTTTTGGTCCATCATTGGAATTAAGCAACTAATACAATCATCTATATAAGAAAAACATCTTCTCTGTTCACCATCTCCATATATTATTGGAGCTTTTTTTTGCATCATCCTATTTAACATTATTGAAACTACATTTCTAAATGGATCGTCATATTTTTGTCTAGGACCAATTATATTGTGAGGCACAGCAATAACATATTCTATATTATTTAATTCACATAAATTGGCCAAAACTTTTTCAGATGCAACTTTTGAAATTGCATAAGGATCTATTGGATTAGGTTCCATATCCTCTGTAAATGGTGTTTTTGAATTACCATATCTAGCCATAGATGAACAATAAACTATTCTTTTGACTTTATGATTTACTGCTGCAGTAAAAATAGAGACAGAGGCTAAATAATTATTCTTTGTAATTTCGTATGGTGAAAAAACGGATAACCCTTCATGAGCTGTAGCAGCACAATGGTAAACAACATCAACACCTTTCATAACCTTTTGAATTTTTGATAAATCACAACAATCTAATTTATGAAACTCAATATTTTTATTAATATTATCTTCATAACCACCCATCATATTGTCAATTCCAATAATTGAATGACCAAGATTGTGTAATTTTTCAACTAAGTGAGAACCTAAAAAACCTGCAGCACCAGTAATTAAAATCTTATATTTTGAATTCATAGCATGCTTATACTTTTTTTAAATTTTTAATCAAATTTAAGATAGCTGATTTTATGTCCTTAAATCTAAAAATTGTTCATATTTCTTCCAATTCATTTTTATATATTCAGGTAATTCATCCATCGAAATTACTTTTAATTTAAATTCGTTACCATATTTTGAGTTTTTACTGTCAGCTATATGGTCGTGGTCTATAACTCTTCTATCAATTAAATCTTTAATTCTTGTTGGATTTTTATTTGAAGCTCGATATTCATCATGATGTTCCGCGTCTAATTCTTTCTGATGAATTTCCTCTGGTGATATTACTCTTGTGAAATGCCAACCTCCGTTTTTAATAATTTTTAAATTGATATATTTGTCTTTTTTAAAAAAAGTATCTAATCTATAAAAATTATATTTTTTTGGCTTAACTTGTCTCAACCATTCAAAATTGATTAATTTTTTCTTTTTAACTGCTTTGGTGCCATACCAAAATATACGATCAAATAATAAATTAAATTTATAATAAAATAATTTTTGTTCAAAAATTACAATATCGTTTGTCTCTTTATATTTAGCAAAATTTTCCATATTTGGAATTTCGTCATTGTCACTATAAAAAATAAAATCATTTGGACTTGCTAATTGCTCAACAGCCTTCATTAGAGTATTTCTTTGAAAAGCTATTCTTTTAATAGCATTGTATCTAAAATGTTCAGGAAGCTCTTTTTTTTCATTTTCATTTAATTGATATAATAAATCACTTGGTTCCTGATCA
>CACBCE010000003.1 GCA_902537665.1 uncultured Pelagibacteraceae bacterium | reverse complement strand
ATCTTTAAAAAAATGTTTTGGATCCTGGCTCTCTGGAGGAATACACATAGTTCCGATTATGTCTAATTTTAATTTTTTACAATTATTGTAAAACTCCTCTAAATCAGATGGCTCTATTCCATTTTTTTGCTTTTCACCCCCTAAATTAATTTGAATAAAAATTTTTATTTTTTTGGATTTTTTATGTATTTCGTCTGAAATCTTATTGGCAAGCTTTAAACTATCCAAAGAATGGATGTAATCAAAGATTTCAACTGCATTTTTTACTTTGTTAGTTTGTAACCTGCCAAGCATATGTAACTTCAAATCTTTATTTAGTTCTTTTAGTTTTGGCCATTTTTTTTGTGCTTCCTGAACTTTATTTTCTCCAAAGTCACAATGACCATATTTAATTAATGGCATTATATCCTCTTCTGAAAAAGTTTTTGATACCGCGATAACTTTAGGATTATATCCAGATAAAGAGAGATCGTTAATTTTATTCTTAATTTTTTCGTTTATTTCAATTAAATTACTTTGTGTATGATGCATCTTAAAAATTTAAAACAATATTATTTTATAGATAAGTTTGATTATTCTCATCTAATTAATTTAGATAAAAATATATCTTTAATTTGGAGAAATAAAAATAAAGAAACTCAATTAAAAGACTTAAAAAAATTACGAAATTTCTGCAAAAAATATCAAAAAAAACTTTATGTGAGGAATGACATTAAATTAGCTCACAAAATTAGTGCTGATGGTTTATATATTTCTTCTGGATATAAAGAATTAATTATCAAATCATTTCCCAATAAAAAAAACTTTGAAATTATAGGTTCTGCACATAATTTAAAGGAAATCAAAATTAAAGAAAGACAAGGTGTTGGTAAGATTTTTTTATCTCCTATTTTTAAGAAAAAAAGAAATAATCAATTGGGAATATTTAGATATTTAAGTCTAAGAAAGTTATCATCTATGAAAGATGTAGCATTAGGCGGGATTAACAATAAAAATATAAAAAAATTTTATTTAATTAAACCATTTGGTTTCGCAGGAATTTCTTACTTCACATAAAAAAAAAGGCCCCTAAAAGGGGCCTTCTTTAAATCAATTAAAGTAATGATTAGAATGCAAATGAAGCTACGAAAATTGAAGCTTCCGCGTCTTTATCTGCAACTCCACCAGCACTTTCAACTTTGTTCATAGCAACTGTGTATGAGATTGAACCCATAGTATACGATGCTTGTATACCTGAGTTAACTTCATCTTCAGCTTTACCATCTAACTCAACTTCTTGTCTACCTGCTGATACAGTTAGATCATCGTTGATCGCCATAGATACACCGTAATGTATAGCGTCTTGGTCTGTTGAAGCAGTTGCTTCGTAGTCTACGTTGGTTGACTGGATCGCAGCTGTGATGTTACCCATAGTGTATTTAGCACCAACAGTATCATTTTCAGCTATATCACCATCATCAAAGAAACCGTAAACTAGAGTTAAACCATCCATTAAACCACTGTAAGAAACTGAATAACCTGTTTCAGATTTTGCAGAAGTACCTGGAACTGAGTTGTAAGATACAGAGAAGTCAAATCCCATTGCACTTACATCATATCCCCACTGACCAGTTTGAGTGTTACCTGATGTATCAAGTAAACCATTGTCAGCAGCACCACCTGCCTCGTCAGCAGCTTCGTATACTGGTGTATAAGCTTTTGGCACGATATCTTTAACAGAGTCTACTCCGCTTCCACTTGATGAAGCACCTGAGAATGACAATGTACCCATATCACCCATACCTAATTTTAGATTGTAGTCATCATAAGTACCACCATCTAATTCATAGTAGACTGATACAGTCATACCATTATCTAGGTCACCACCTCCGTTAAACTTAACACTGTCACCCATTGCCCACGGATTTGTGTCCGCGTTAGTATCTAGGCCAGTATAAGTTAACGACGCGCTACCTGAAACACTCAACTCACCAGCATAAGACGCTGTTGCAACAAGTGAAGTAGCTAAAGCAGTTAAACCTACTTTTGTTAGTTTGTTCATAAATTTACTCCTTTTTATAATTAATTATAAACAGGGCTGTTTTAGCAAAAATTAAACAGTTTCTTATTAAATTCTAAGAAATTTAACTATAATTTATAATAGTGTTGCATTTTTACATCACTTTTTTCTCATATTTGCTTGATAATTTTAATACAAAGATATTCTAATTTGAAACATAATAAATTGTGCTAAAAACAATCATTTTAGTAAATATCATGTTTTCAAAACGCCTAATAATTACTCTTCTAACAGTTTTGGTCCTGTTACCTCAAAGTGCTTGTGGGCCATTTAAATACAAAAAAGTAAATGCAGAAAAAGATGTCCCTATTAATGTTAGAGACAGAGTAAAGAAAAATATGGAGGAGGGAAAAGGGTTTAGACTCATGAACCAAATGAAAAAAGGTAACACCTACGATTTTGCTAGCTCCAATCCACTTTGGAGAGCTACATTAGACACTTTAGATTTTATGCCTTTAGTATCTGCGAACTACAGTGGAGGAATTGTTGTTACCGATTGGTATAGTGAAAATAATACACCAAATGAGTCTGTTAAAATTTCAATAAGATTTCTGACTAACGAAATTAGATCTGATGCATTAGACATAAATGTGTTTTTTAAAAAATGTTCAGAAAATTTAACCAATTGTTCAATTAGCAAAAATAATACAGACCTCGTTGCTGACCTAAATCTAAATATACTAAAAAAAGCTACAAAATATCAAAAGCAAAAAATTGAGAAATATAAAAAAGAAAATCCTTACGAAATAGGTGATGCTAGCAAAAATAGAAGACCAAAAAAATAATCCAAAAAATTGTGGAAAGATATAATTTTAAGTTAGCGGAAAGTAAATGGCAAGATTTCTGGGATAAAGAAAAAATCTTTAAGTCTGAAATAAATAAAAATAAAAAAAAATTTTATTGTTTAGAGATGTTTCCTTATCCATCAGGGAAAATTCACATGGGTCATGTTAGAAATTATACAATTGGTGATGTTCTTTCACGATTTAAAACTCTTAAAGGATTTAATGTGCTACATCCAATGGGATGGGACTCCTTTGGTATGCCAGCAGAAAACGCTGCTAGACAAAATAACTTAAACCCAAAAGATTGGACTGAAAAAAATATTGATGTAATGAAATCTCAACTAAAAATGCTTGGTCTTTCAATAGATTGGGATAGAGAAATTTCAACCTGTTCGCCTGAATATTATAAACATCAACAAAAAATTTTTTTAGATCTCTATGATAAGGGTCTTGTCTATCGAAAAGAAAGTTACGTTAATTGGGATCCAGTTGATAAAACAGTTCTAGCAAATGAACAAGTTATCGACGGTAAAGGCTGGAGATCAGGAGCAGCTGTTGAAAGAAAAAAATTGAATCAATGGTTTTTTAAAATTTCTTATTTCTCTGAAGATCTTTTGAATGATCTTAACAAGCTAAATCAATGGCCAGATAAAGTAAAAACAATGCAAAAAAATTGGATAGGGAAATCTTTTGGGTGCGAGATAGACTTTAAAATAGAGGGTTCGGAAGATATAAAATCCATCAAATGTTACACTACAAGACCAGATACATTGTTTGGATTTTCTTTTTTAGCATTATCAGTAGACCATCCTTGCTCAAAATATTATGAAAAAAATAATGATTTTATAAAATTTAAAAAAGAATGTTCAAAAACAGGAACTACTGAAGAATCAATCGCTCAGGCTACGAAAATAGGTTTTAAAACTGAACTAAAGGCTATCAATCCCTTAGATAATGAGTCAAAAGTGCCGGTCTACTTTGCTAATTTTGTACTGATGGATTATGGATTTGGGGCTGTTTTTGGTTGTCCAGCACATGATCAAAGAGATTTTGACTTTGCAAAAAAATATAATCTTCAAATAAAAACGGTAGTAAAGCCTGATAATGAGTCTGACGATTATCAAGTTCAGAAAGAAGCATTTGCAGGTGCAGGAGTTATAATTAATTCTAAATTTTTAAATGGTCTATCAGCTCCACAAAATTCAATTAATGAAACAATTAAAATTTTAGAGGAAAAAAAATTAGGAAAGAAAAAAACGAATTATAGATTAAAGGACTGGGGAATATCCAGACAGAGATATTGGGGTTGTCCAATTCCAATAGCTTATGATGCAAATAATAATGTTGTCAAAATACCAGAAAAAAATTTACCTGTTACACTTCCAGAGTCTATTGAACTTAATACTAATGGTAATCCATTAGACTCCCAAACAGAATGGAAGGAAATTGTAATTGATGGAAAAAAATGTAAAAGAGAAACAGATACTTTAGATACTTTTGTAGACTCTTCTTGGTATTATTTAAGATTCTGTTCAGCAAAAAATACAAATAAAGCTTTTGATATTGAAGATATAGATTATTGGATGCCAGTGGATCAATACATTGGTGGTGTTGAACATGCAATTTTACATCTGCTTTACTCGCGTTTTTTCATGAGAGCAATAAGTCTTAATAATAAAGAAACGAGTTTTAAAGAACCGTTCGAAGGATTATTTACCCAAGGTATGGTTTGTCATCAAACATATAAAGACGATAAAAATAATTGGGTTTATCCCGAAGATGTTTTTAGCGACGATGGAAAAAATTATTATCAAAATAAAGATCCATCAAAAAAAGTTATCGTTGGTCCATCTGAATCCATGTCAAAATCTAAAAAAAATACTGTTGATCCAGAAAAAATAATAAAAATTTATGGAGCAGACTCAGTCAGGTTATTTATATTGTCCGACAGTCCGCCAGAAAAAGATATTCAATGGTCAGACAGTGGAATCTCGGCATCGTTCAAATTTTTACAAAAATTATGGGCACTTAATGAAAAAATAGTTTCTAATAAAAAAAAATTTTCTGAATTTGATAAAGCTTTAGAAAAATTTACAAATCAAATTATGAAGAAAATTACTGATGATTTGGACAGATTTGGTTTTAATGTAGTAATAGCTTCTATTTACAAAATTTACACTTTTTATAACAAGCAAATAAACAAGTTAGACTGGGGTAGTAATTTTTTTGAAAATTACATAAAAATTCTTAAGATTATTAATCCTATAATCCCTCATTTTTCTAATGAATGTCTTGAGAAATTAAATCAACCAGTTAAAAATCTTCAATGGCCCTCTGTAAATGAAAAATATTTAGATGAGGAAATAATAAATATTGTAACTCAAATAAATGGTAAAAAAAGGAAGGTTTTTCAAATTAATAAATCAATAGATAAAGAATCTTTAATTGAAAACATTAAAAATGATGATCAAATAAAGAAATATATCGATAATAAAAAAATAATAAAAACAATATATATAGAAAATAAACTAATAAACTTTATTATAGAATAATGATCAAAAACATAAAATACACTCTTATTTTTTTATTTTTATTGTCTTGTGGGTATTCACCGATTTATCAAACTAACCAAAAAATTAATTTTAAATTAAATGTTATTAGTTTCTCGGGTGACAATGAAATTGGTAGAGAAATTATAAAAAGTTTAGAAAAATTTAAAGAAAGTGAAAATTCAAATATTTTTAATATAAATTTAAATATTAATAAAAGAGAAGTAATAGTAACTAAAGATAAAAAGGGAGATCCTTCAAGTTTCAAAACCACTATTGAGGTGAATTTAGATTTGATTAATCAAACCAATGCTAGAGTAATTAACAAGAAATTTATTGAGGAAATAACTTATGACTCAATGGAAAACAAATTTGAGTTAAATCAGTACAAAAACAAGCTTGAAAAAAATATGGTATTTAAAATCGTACAAGATATAGGCATTTTTTTTAGTGTAATTCAAAATGATATGTAAGTTTTATGAGGTAGGTAAATATAAAGAAAAAATAAATTTTTATCTATTTTATGGAGAAAATGAGGGTCAAAAGATTGATGTTATTCAATCCAACTTTAATGAATTTACTAAAGAAAATACTTTTAAATATAACGAGAAAGAAATAATCGAAAATAAACAACTTTTATTTGAAAATATTTATTCAAAATCATTTTTTGAGAATGAAAAGTTGATTTTAGTTTCAGAAGTTACTGATAAAAGTGTTGACCTAATCAAGCAAATAATCTCAGATAATATTAGTGATGTTAAAATTGTTTTGATAGCAAAAAGATTAGATAAAAAATCTAAAATTAGAAACCTTTTTGAAAAAGAAAAGATTGCACTAATTATTCCCTTTTACGAAGATAGTCCACAAACTTTAATAACAATTGCTAAAAAGATTTTAACCGAAAATAAAATTAATTTATCACAGGAAAATTTAAATTTGATAATTGAAAGGGCTCAAGGTGATAGGATTAATCTTAAAAATGAATTACAAAAAATAGTTCTCTTATCTAAAAACAAAAAGAAAATTGATTTAAATGATATATATAAACTAACTAATTTGAGTGAGAATTATAGTGCCAATGAATTAGTTGATAACTGCTTATGTAAAAATAAAAAAAAGACTTTAAATATTCTAAACGAGAATATCCCGTCGAGTGAAGATAATATTTTAATTTTAAGAACTTTTCTAAATAAATTAAAAAGACTAAGAAAATTAAGATTGAGTTTAAGGGAGTCCAATAATGTAGATCAAACAATTAATGCGTTTAAACCTCCAATATTTTGGAAAGATAAAGATATAATTAAACAACAAATAAAAATATGGGAATTAGATGATATAGAGACGTTCATTGTAGATTTAAACAATACTGAAAGTTTGATAAAAAAAAATCCTCAGGTCTCTAACCAAATTATAAACAATATGATTTTAGATAAGTTTAAAGATACTAGTATCCAGACTTAATTATATCGATTATCTTATTTAATTGATCAAGCTCTTTGTAATAAAATGATATAGTGCCTTTATTGTTTTTATTATTCTTAATAGAAACACTAAGTCCAATTTTTTCAGATATAGAATTTTCTAAATCACGAATATTTGAATCAACTTTGCTTGTAGTATTTCTTTTAGTTTTTCTAAATATTTTAACTAAATTTTCTGCTTGTCTTACAGATAATTTTTTTTCAATAAATTTATTTGCCAAAAAAACAGCATTATCCAACCCAACTAATATCTTTGCATGACCAGCGGTAATCTTTTTCTGTTCTACAAAATCAAGAACTTCTTTTGGTAAATTAAGTAACCTTAATGAGTTAGAAATATAGCTTCTACTCTTACCTATAAATTTTGATACTTTATCTTGATCATATGCAAATTCATCTATCAATCTTTTATAGCCTTGTGCTTCCTCTAAAGGATTTAGATCATGTCGCTGAACGTTTTCAACAATTGCGAATTCTAAAGATTTTAGATCATCAGCGTCTGTAACAACTACAGGAATTTCATGAAGTCCTGCTTTTTGCGCCGCCAACCATCTTCTTTCTCCAGCTATAATTTCGTATTTAGAATTGTTCGTATTAGATCTTCTAACTATAATTGGCTGAATAACACCCAGTTCTTTTATTGAATTAACCAAATCATTTAAGTTTTCTTCATCAAAATTTTTTCTTGGTTGATATTTGTTCGGAACTATCTCAGCCAAACTTAGATTATTTGTTTTATCCTCAACCTTAGTTTCACCAATTAAGGAAGATAATCCTCTACCCAATCCTTTTTTAATTTTGTTCATTATGCTGCACTCCCAATTTTATTTTCCTGTGCCATAAACTCATCTGTAAAACTATAATAGGATTTGCTTCCTGGACAATTTTTATCATAAATCAGAACTGGAATTCCGTGCGATGGAGCTTCGGATAATCTTACGTTTCTAGGTATTACTGTTTGATAAACTTTGTCTTTGAAATAGTCTCTTGCTTCTTGTTCGACCTGCGATGAAAGTTTATTTCTTCGATCATACATAGTTAAAAGTATGCCCTGAATTTCTAATTCAGGATTTAAGTTGGCTTTAATTCTCTCGATAGTCTTCATTAGCTGTGTAAGTCCCTCTAATGCAAAAAACTCCGTTTGGAGTGGCACAAGCAATGAATTAGATGATACTAAAGCCATTACTGTTAATAGGCTTAAAGAGGGAGGACAGTCTATAAGTATATAATCATATAATCCTCTAGAATCATTTAAATAAGAGGTTAATTTAGTCTTAAGTATGAAGGCTCTATCGCTGTCACCAGCCGTTTCCACCTCTAATCCGGATAAATCTACATTGGATGATATTAAATCAAGATTTTGAAAGTCTGTTTTTTTGATCACGTTTGAAATTGACATTGTGCCATTGAGAATCCCATAAATTGTCTGATCAGATTGGGAGGTGTTAGATAATCCCAGTCCTGTAGTAGCATTTCCTTGAGGATCTAGATCGATTACTAAAATTTTTTTACCAAGTTGAGATAACGCCGATGCCAAGTTGATAACAGTTGTTGTTTTTCCAACCCCACCCTTTTGATTTATAATTGAAATAATTTTCATGAAACTTTTTTTTTAATTTTTTTGATATTTAATATAAACGAGTCATCACTCGTTAAACTTTTTTTTTCTTCATAATTTAAATCCCATTCTTGAAGTGTTTCATTAAGAATTTTTCTTCCACTACTTCCCATAAAAAAAATAATATTTTTATATTTTTTAAAATTTTCATTAACCAAGTTTAAAATCACAGGCATTGGCTTAAACGCCCTGGACATAATTGTTCCTGTTTCAATGTTTTTAAGTGAAAAAATATCTTTCTGAATAATTTCTGTATTTAAATTTAATTTTTTTGAAACTTCTTTAAGGAAAGCGCACTTGTGGTAACTTTTTTCATAAAGGTTTACTTTAAGGTCATTTTTAATTTTTTTCATCACTATAGCCACTATTAATCCAGGCATTCCACCACCCGTTCCTAAATCTGAGGTTGTATTGGAATTTAAATCAACAAAATCAATTATTTGCGCTGAATCTATTATATGGCGCTCTCTTATTGCCTCTTTTTCATACATTTTTTTACTTATAATGTTAATTTTCCGATTTTTTTCCTGTATCATCGCAATTAAGCTCTCAAGCTCATTACAAGTTTCACGTGAAACATTCAAATTGGAAATTTTAGAATAAAAATTTAAAATTAAGTTATCCATTAAGCTATATGCTTAATAGACTTTCTTTTGACGTGTGACAACAAAATATATACAGCTGCTGGAGTTATTCCATCGATTCTTAAGGCCTGACCCATAGTTTTAGGCCTTATTTCTTTAAATTTAGCTTTTACTTCATTAGAAAGGCCTGAAAATTGGTCATAATCAATATTATCTGGTATTGTTAAATTCTCATCTCGTTTAAAAGCTAAGATATCGGCCTTTTGCTTCTTTAAATAACCCCTATAATGAGAGTTAATCTCAATCTGCTCATCAATTTCATTCCCATAATCAGTGATTTCAGGCCAAATATTCCTTATTTTTGTCATATCAACACTTTTTTGTGTAAGAATTTCCTCTGCTGATCTAAAAACACCGTCTTTTGCTATTTTTATTCCAAATTTATCTGCCTTAGAGGGTGAAATGTTTAAATTAGACATTTGGAGAGATATTTTGCTTAATTTGTTGAATTTGTCCTCAAAGAGTAGTTTTCTAGTTTCTGCTACTAAGCCAATTTTAATTCCTTTATGGGTAAGCCTTAAGTCTGCATTATCTGACCTAAGACTTAATCTATATTCTGCTCGAGATGTAAACATTCTATAAGGCTCCGCAACGCCTTTGGTAACTAAATCATCTATCATAACGCCAATATAAGCATCTGATCTATCTAAAATAAAAGGCTCCATATTCTTTAAAGATAGAGCAGCATTAATTCCTGCTATAAGGCCTTGAGCAGCTGCTTCCTCATAACCTGTAGTTCCATTAATTTGACCAGCGAGATAAAGATTTTTTATTTTTTTTGTCTCTAGTGTTAAAAAGAGCTCTCTAGGATCAATATAATCATATTCAATAGCATATCCCGGTCTAATTACTTTTACATTCTCCAAACCACTGATATTGTTGAGTATTTCATGTTGCACAACCTCAGGTAGAGATGTAGATATACCATTTGGATAGATAGTATAATCATTTAGACCCTCAGGCTCTAAAAATATTTGATGTCTTGTCTTATCAGCGAATTTTACTATTTTGTCCTCAATAGAGGGACAATATCTAGGACCAACACCTTGTATGCTTCCGGAATACATTGCACTTTTAGATAAATTCTTTTCAATTATTTTATGAACTCTCTCGTTAGTATAAGTCATGGAACAAGACACTTGTTTGTTTAAATTTTTTTTGGTTAGAAAAGAAAAAAAATATGGATCTTCATCGGCAAACTGTTTTTCCAAGTTTTCAAAATTAATTGTTCTAGAGTCTAATCTAGGAGGTGTCCCTGTTTTTAATCTTCCAATTTTGAAATTATACTTTTCTAACTGTTCACTTAAGCCTGTGCTCGGTTTTTCATTAAATCGTCCAGCAGGAGTTCTTTCATCACCTATATGTATCAAACCATTTAAAAAAGTGCCTGTTGTTAAGATTAACTTGTTACAACTCACTTTATTACCTTTAAGTGTGATAAATGCACTTATTCGGTTATTTTCAAAAATAAACTTTACTACAGGATCAGAAAAAATGCTTAAATTACAGTAGTTTACAAGTTTTTCTTGCATATATTTACGATATAATGATCTATCAGATTGAGTTCGTGGTCCTCTTACCGCTGGTCCTCTACTTCTATTTAATAATCTGAATTGAATTCCTGACTTGTCAGCAACTTCTCCCATAACACCATCTAAAGCATCTATTTCTCTAACCAAATGTCCTTTACCTAAGCCTCCAATAGCTGGATTACATGACATTTCCCCAATTGTATTTTTGTTATGCGTGAATAAAGCTGTATCTACTCCCAGTCTTGCTGAGGCCGCTGCAGCTTCACAACCAGCATGACCGCCTCCAATAACAACTACATCAAATCGCAAATCTTTTTTCATGAACTAAATTTATATTCGATTATGATATTTACAAGATTTCTGTTTTTATTTTAAAAAAAGTCTTATTTACCAGCGAAAATCGACAAAAATGATCGAAAAACAGAGAAAACTGCTATTATTTTCCAATGCAAAAATCATTGAAAATACTACCTAATATCTCCTCTACATCAACTTTACCAACAATCATACCTAGTTGTCTTGTGGCTAACCTTAAATCCTCAGCACCTTTATCAAAATCTTTTTTATCATTTTTGTCTGAAAAATTTTTCAAGTGTTCAGCGCACTGTAGCAAATGTTGTCTATGCCTTTCTCTTGTAATTAAGATATCTTCCTCTGAAATAAATTTATTTTCTAAATGGTTTTTTATTTTAGAAATTAATTTATCTATATTTAGATTGTCTTTGAGAGAAATCAAAACATGATTAAATTTAAAGAGTTCGGGGTCTAATTCTTCTTTCAACAGATCTGATTTATTAATGACTAGAATTGCGTCTTTTTTTAATAAATCATTCAAAAATCCTTTAAAATCTGAACTTTTAGCATCCACCACTACTAGTTTTAGATCAGCATTTTCAGCTTTTTTTAATGATAATTTTATTCCTTTTTTTTCAATTTCATCCTTGGAGTCTCTTATACCTGCTGTATCTGAAATTATAACTGGATAACCATCTATGTTTAAATGTGTTTCAATAACGTCTCTTGTGGTACCAGCAATTTCAGAGACTATAGCAACTTCCCTGTTTGATAAATTATTTAATAGACTAGACTTACCGGCATTGGTTGGACCTACAATTGCAATTTTAAATCCTTCACGAATTATCTCTCCAACTTTTTGATCATTTAAAATTTTCTTAATCTCATTTAAGACGTTCGATGAATCCTCTTTTATCTTTTTTAAATTTTCTTTTGGCAAATCCTCCTCGGGGAAATCTATTTTTGCTTCGACAAATGACAAAATTTTTAATAGTTTTTCCCTCAACTCACTGAATTTTTCTGAGGATTTTCCTTTCATCATTTTTACCGCTTGCAATCTCTGAATTTCAGTTTCTGCGGAGATCAAATCAGCTATACTCTCTGCTTTTAATAAATTTATTTTACCATTTTGAAAAGCCAACTTAGTAAATTCACCTGGCTCTGCTAATCTACAATTTTCGACTTTTGAAATTTCATTTTGAAGAGCCAATACTACAGCCTTGCCCCCATGGACATGAATCTCAGCCATATCTTCTCCTGTGTAGCTCTCAGGACCTGGAAACCATATAATAATACCTTCATCTATTAGCTCAGAAGTGTTGATATTGTTTATTTTTCTAAGAGTTGCCATTCTTGGCTGAGGAATTTCTTTATTCGTAAGTTTTTTTATTACCTTAGAGGTCTCTGAACCTGAAATTCTGATCACTGCAACTCCAGACACACCAGGGCCAGACGATAAAGCGTAAATAGTCATAAATTTATTATAACTTTAATTTACTTAGAAAGAAAAACGAAATTATGATGGTCTATTCATCGAGTTAAAAAACTCTGCATTATTTTTAGTATCTTTTAATTTTGAACTAATAAATTCGATAGCATCCATAGTGCCCATTGGAGCAATAATACGTCTAAGAACATTCATTTTTTGTAAATCGTTTTTATCAAAAAGTAACTCCTCTCTTCTTGTTCCAGATTTAGTTATATCTATAGCTGGGTAAATTCTTTTATCTGCAATTTTTCTATCAAGAACTGTTTCACTGTTACCAGTCCCTTTAAATTCTTCGAAGATTACTTCATCCATTCGACTACCAGTGTCTATCAATGCTGTAGATATAATTGTTAATGATCCACCTTCTTCTATATTTCTAGCTGCACCAAAAAATCTTTTTGGTCTTTGCAACGCATTAGCATCAACACCTCCTGTTAAAACTTTTCCAGAACTCGGAATTACTGCATTGTAAGCCCTTCCTAATCTTGTAATTGAGTCTAATAAAATGACCACATCCTTTTTATGCTCTGTTAGTCTTTTAGCTTTTTCAATAACCATCTCTGCTACAGCTACGTGCCTTTGCGCTGGTTCATCAAAAGTAGAACTTATTACTTCGCCTTTTACAGTTCTCTGCATATCTGTAACTTCCTCTGGCCGTTCGTCGATAAGTAAAACTATTAGATAACATTCTGGATAATTTTTAGCTATTGAGTTAGCTATACTTTGTAAAATCATAGTTTTTCCAGCCTTAGGTGGTGAAATAATTATTGATCTTTGTCCTTTTCCTATCGGACTTACTAAGTCTATTAACCTTGGTGTTAAATCCTGCTTTTTGTCAGGTTTTGTCATCTCAACTTCCATAACTAATTGTTTATCTGGATATAAGGGAGTAAGGTTATCAAATGCTATTTTGTGCCTAGACTTATCTGGCTCCTCAAAATTAATCTTACTTACTTGTAAAAGAGCAAAATATCTTTCACCTTCCTTTGGTGCTCTTACAGGACCTTCAACTGTATCCCCAGTTCTTAAACCGAATTTTCTAATCTGACTAGGGCTGACATAAATATCATCAGGTCCAGGAAGATAATTTGACTCCATTGCCCTTAAGAAACCGAATCCGTCTTGGAGTAATTGCAAAACACCAGCTCCAGTAATTTCCTCTTTTTCAGCTACCTTTTTCAAAATAGCAAAAAGAATTTCTTGCTTTCTTAGTGTGCTTGCATTCTCAATGCCTAGCTCCTCTGCTTGAGTAATTAATTGTTCAGATGATTTAAGTTTTAATTCTTGAATGTTCATGATTTAAAATTATTAAGGACTTAATAATGACTTGAATATATATGCTATTTATAAATATTCAACCCTAGATAGGCTTAAAAACTACCACAAATATGATTAAAATAAGCAATAATGTGGGTATTTCATTAATAAATCTATAAAATTTATGTGAATGAGTATTAAGATCTAATTGAAATTGTCCTAAAACTCGGCCTAGATATAAATGATAAATCGTTAATAAGACCACAAATATTAGCTTTAAAATCATCCAAGTTTGCCCGAGTTGTTGAAATCCTATTTCATGAATTAATAATAAACCAAATAACCAAGACAGAACCATTGCTGGTGTCATAATATAAAAAAAAAGTTTTCTTTCCATAACCTTAAATACATCTGATATAATTGGCTTATTGCTGTTTTGAGAATGGTAAACAAAAATTCTTGGAAGATATAGTAATCCGGCCATCCAAGAAATTACTGCTATTAAGTGTAATGATTTAAACAGTAAATAGGTGTTCATTAATTAAGTGTTTTTTTGAATTAAAGATTTTAATAAAACTATATGATCATCATTATCATTCAAACACGGCACCATATCAAAGTTTTCTCCACCAGATTCTAAAAAGCTCTCTTTACCTTGAATTTGAATTTCTTCCAAAGTTTCAACACAGTCTGAAGAAAATCCAGGGCATATAGCTAAAACATTCTTTTTACCTTCTTGAGGTAAGTTTTCTAAAGTTTTGTCTGTGTAAGGTTGAAGCCATTTTTCAGGACCAAATCTTGACTGAAATGTTGTCTTAATCTCAATTGAAGTAAACTTTTCTGATATCAGTCTGGTAGTTTTATGACAATAGCAGTGGTAGGGGTCACCTTTATCAAAGTATTTTTGCGGTATTCCATGGTAAGAAGCCAATATCAAATCTGGCTTCCAATTAATTTCTTTAATTTTTTTGTTCAAAGAATTTACAAGTGCTTCAATATATAAAGGATTAGATTCATAATGTGGCACTATTTTGAGTGATGGTTGCCACCTCATTTTCATAAGAGTTCTATATACTTCATCGCAAACAGTTGCAGTAGTTGCAGCAGCATACTGGGGATAAAGTGGAAGTATTATTAAGTTTTCACACCCCATTTCATGAAGTGTTGCGATTTTACTTCTTATGCTAGGATTTCCGTATCGCATTGCATAATCTATCAGCAAATTTTTTTCTGAAATTAAGTTTGAAAGTTTTTCTGCTTGTTTTTGAGTATAGTGTAAAAGTGGTGAAATGTTTTTATCCTTCATCCAGATTTCTTTATAAGCTTTCGCTGTTTTGGATGGTCGGAAAGTTAATATAAAAACATTTAGAATAAATTGCCAAATTATTGGATTTACCTCAATTACTCTTTTATCCGACAAAAATTCTTTTAAATATTTTCTAATATCAAACCAGCTCGTTGAGTCTGGTGTCCCTAAATTTACTATTAAAACTCCAGTTTTTCCAAATTTTACGGGTGGGTGATCTTTTTTGTTTTCCATTAATAATCTTTCACAGTTTTTACTAGATAATCCATCATATTAGGGTCTGTCTCTGGTAAAACACCGTGTCCCAAATTAAATATATATGGGTGATCTTTAAATATATCTAGATATTTTGTTGCCTCCTTTTTCAGGCTTTCTTTATTAGAAAGCAAAAACTTTGGATCCATTCCACCTTGCACAGGAATTTTTATTTCTTTACTAATTTTTATTGGGTCAATCTCATAATCAATACATATTGTGTCTGGTTTAACAATTTCACAAAAATCTTTATAATTTTTAATGCCTCTTGGAAAACAAATAACAGGCACATTTAAAGATTTTATATAGTTAACCAAACTCAATGTAGGGTCATAAATATAATAACGTAAATCTTTTTCTTTTAGCAAGCCAGCCCAACTATCGAAAATTTGAATTATCTGAGCACCGTTATCAATCTGATTCTTAATGTGTATTTTTAAAAATTTGTCTAAGATTTTAAGAACTTTATCGATTAAAAATTTATCCTCAAAAAAGTTTTCATCTAAATTTAGTTTTGGTGACTTTTTGTTCATCATATACACTAATAAGGTCCATGGTGCTCCAACAAAGCCTATAGTGGTTTTATTATTCGTAAATTGAGAATTACTTACTAATTTAATTAATTCGTAAACAGGAGAAAGTTTTTCAACAAAGTTAATTTCTTCAACTTTTGAAATTTTTATTAAATCTAGTTCACCAAGTAATGGACCCACATTTTTTTTAAACTCGACATTTTGATTTAAACCATATGGTAACATTAAAATATCAGAAAAAATTATTGCTGCATCTAAGTCAAATCTTTTTAAAGGCTGAAGAGTAATCTCACTTGATAGTTTTTCATTAAGACATAATTTTATAAAATCTGGATTTTTTTTCCTAATTTCTCTAAATTCTGGTAAATACCTTCCAGCTTGTCTCATTATCCAAACAGGATTTATATTACTTTTTTTATTTATTATAACTTCCTCAAGTGGAGACATATTAATAATTAAATATATTTAATTGTAATGTTAGTATAATCTGTGAATAGTGGTGATTAAATTTATTAAACATTTTATAAACAGTTTGTTAACATTTAGAGTTTAAATTTTAATAAATATATACGTAAAATTGAAGCTTATTAACTAAATACATTAAATGATTATTTTAGACTTCAACATGTTTGATATTGTTAATAAAAGCATTGTTTTACAACATAAATTTAAAAACATGAAAGATGTTCAATATGATAATGATAATACAAATTTATACACATATTATACATGAGTAATTTATATCAAATTTACCTTATATCAGATGCGACTGGTGAAACCTTGGATCGTATATTTACAGCTATCAAAGCTCAATTTAAAAATATAAACTATAAAATACACACTTATTCTTTTACAAGAACGGAAAATCAAATTTTAAAAATTTTAGAAAACGCAGAAAAAGAAAAAAGCTCTATAATTTTATATTCTATAGTTGATAGTAATTTGGCGAAATATCTCGCTAAAAATAGTGATATAAAAAAAATTCCATGTTTCGGAGTATTGGGTGATTTAATTTTAAGTTTTTCTAAACTTTTAAACCAGAAGGCCTCACATCAACCAAGTGGTCAATACGCTCTTGACGAAGATTATTATAAAAGAATTGAAGCAATTCAGTTTACAATGAATCATGACGATGGCAATCTTGTTAAAGAAATAAAAGAATCTGATATAATTTTATTGGGAGTTAGCAGAACAAGCAAAACACCTACTGCTATTTTTCTAGCAAATAAAGGACTTAAAACTTCTAACATACCCTTAATTACCGAGGACTCTATTCCTAAAGTTTTAAAACAAAATCCAAAAACTTCATGCGTTATAGGATTAAACACCGAACCAGAAAGGCTAGTTGAAATAAGAAAAAACAGAATGAATTCTCTTAAAGAAAATACTAATAAATTATATACCGATTTGGAGCAGATTAAAAAGGAGGTAGACATGGCAAGAAATACTTTTAAGAAATATAAATGGCCATCAATTGATGTAACAAGGAAATCTGTAGAGGAAACAGCTGCTTCAGTAATAAAAATATACGAAATTTATAAAGAAAATGCTTAAAATTATTCTAGCTTCTCAAAGCAAAGTTAGAAAGAAAATTCTTGATGAACATAATATTTTAAATGAAGTAAAACCATCCAACATTGATGAGGATGTTGTTAAATCAAGTTTGCTAAAAGAGAAAGCATCACCAGAATTAATATCTAAAAATTTAGCTGAATTAAAAGCTAATAAGATAAGCGGAAAATTTACTGATAATTTAGTCTTAGGTGCTGATAGTGTTATCGATTTAGACGGAGAATTAATATCAAAACCAGAAAATAGAGAGGAAGCTTTAGAAATTTTAAAAAAACTTAATGGTAAAAAACATCATTTAATTAGTTCAGTATGTATATCTAAAAACGGATATATGGTATGGAATCATACGGATAAAGCAATTCTGACAATGAAAAAAATGAGAGAAGATGAGCTTAAAAGTTACTTAGCAAAAATTTCTGATGAAGCGTTATATGCTTATAATGTTTATCAAATAGAAGGTGAGGGGCGAAATTTATTTTTAAGCATTAATGGAAATGAGAATACAATAATGGGGCTTCCAGTTGAAAAAATTAAAAAATATTTAGATAATTATAAATGAAAAAATATTTAGTAATTGGAAATCCTATCGAACATTCACTCTCACCCAAATTACATAATTATTGGTTTAAGAAAAATAATATCAATGCGAGTTATGATAAAAAGAAAATAGAAAAGAGTGAAATCCAGGAGATTGTCTCTGAGATTAAGAATAATAAATTAGACGGATTAAATGTTACTGTCCCTTTTAAAAGCGATGTAATTCCTTTTTTGGATGAACTGAGCGAGGAGTCAAAGATTACTCAATCTGTTAACACCATATATATGCATGATAAAAAATTAATAGGTCATAATACTGACATAAAAGGTTTTGAACTAAGTTTAAAAGAAACTCAATTTGAATTAAAAAATAAATCGATTTTCATATTAGGAGCTGGAGGTGTAGTACCTTCCATAATTTATGCTTTGGAAAAATTAAAGGTTTTGAAAATAATAATAAGCAATAGAACAAAGCAAAAGGCTGAAAACTTAAAGAGAAATTTTTCAAAAATAAATGTAGTTGACTGGGGAGATCGACCAGAATTTGATATAATTATTAACGCTACCAGTTTGGGCTTGAGCAATGAAGATAATTTAGGTTTGAATTTTAAAAATATAAATAAAGAAAAATTATTTTACGACGTTATTTACAACCCAAAAGAGACTAATTTTTTAAGGACTGGAAAAAAATTAGGCTGTAAAGTTTTCAACGGTAAAATGATGTTTATTTATCAAGCTCTTGAGGCATTTAAATTATGGCACAAAGTTCAACCAGAAATTAACGAAGACTTAATAAATTTTTTAGACGCATGAAAAGAATAGGTATTTTAGGTGATATAGGGTCTGGTAAAACTTACGTAGCTAAATGTTTTGGTTTTCCAGTATTTATCGCTGATTTAGAGGTAGCAAAAATTTATAAAAATAACAAAAAAGTATTTCTCAAATTAAAAAAAGAACTTCCTTTATATTTTGACTCTTTTCCTATTAAAAAAGAGAAAATCGTTGATGCAATTTTATCTAACAAGCAAAATCTAAAAAAAATTGTTAAAATTGTTCATTATGAAGTTAGAAAGAAAATGCATATTTTTTTAAAAAAAAACAAAGATAAAAAAATTGTAGTTTTAGATATCCCTCTTCTTTTAGAGAATAAGATTAATAAAAAAAAAGACATATTAATCTATGTAGAGTCTAAGAAATCAGAAATTCTAAATAGATTAAAAAAAAGAAAAAACTTTAACACAAAATTATTAAAGAGTTTTAAAAAAATTCAACTGCCGCTTGATTTTAAAAAGAAGAAATCTCATTTTATAATTAAGAATAATTTTAAAAAAAATTCTGTTAAAAATAGAGTAAAGAAGATAATAGAAAATCTGATATGAAAGAAATTGTTCTAGACACAGAAACAACTGGTATTTCAGTTAAAGAGGGGCATAGAATTGTCGAAATTGGGTGTATTGAATTAGATAACTTGGTACCAACGAAAAATAAATTTCATAGTTATTTAAATCCTGAAAGAAAAGTATCCGACAAAGCTTTCGAAGTGCATGGATATTCAGATAGTTTTTTATCTGACAAAATGAAATTTGAAGAAATAGCTGATAATTTTTTAGAATTCATAAAAGGCAAAAGACTAATAATTCACAATGCAGAATTTGATTTATCTCACTTAAATAATGAACTTAAAATTATCGGAAAAAAGAAAATTGATAATGAAATAGTAGACACCTTGTCATTAGCTAGAAATAAATTTCCAGGGTCCCAAACAAGTTTGGATGCTTTATGTAAAAGATACAGGATTGATAATTCTAAAAGAGTTCAACATACTGCACTTATCGATTGTGATTTGTTAGCCAAGGTTTATATAAATTTAATTGATCAAAAAGAACCAACTTTAGATTTTAAAAACATGGAAGAAGATGACACAAAATTAAATACTGGAAAAGTTATTTATTCTACTAAGGTTATCAAACCATCTGCGGAAGAGCTTAAAAATCATCAAGTTTATTTAAAGACATCTCTTAAAAAAAATTTTTATTAATTGAATTTTTCTAAATAAAGTTTTGTAAAATCAATTTTTTTTTCCAATTTAATATTAGGGAATCCAGAATTATGCATCATGTCCAAAAATGATTTTTCTAAATCTGGATAAATTGAATTAGGCACATCACATAGCACAATTTTTTCTAGGTCCTTTTTTTCTTTAATAGACTCATCAATTTTTACTGCTACTGCGTAAATAATTTCAAAATGGGATCTTTTTAGTTGCGTATCTTTGTGTTGAAATTTTAAAGTTATAATCACTTCAATCATTTTATTTTTCAATGCTATTGATTTGATATCGATATCTAATTGATATTTACCTATATTATTTCCTGCAGATATATAGGTTTCAACATCAGGTGTTTCACTAGACATGTCTTTGATATATTTAGCTAAGATTTTAAATTTTTCTGTCATTATCATCCTCTATATCTTCAAATTCCCCTTCAATAAAATCATTCTTTTTTATGTTTTTGTTCTCAAAATTTTTATTAAATCTTCCTAATATCAATTTTTGTGTTATTGGGATAATTAAGAGAAAACCAATCAAGTCAGTTGCAAATCCTGGTATGATCAACAGAACAGCGCCAAATGCTATTGCAGCACCAGAAATAAATTCACGTGCTGGAATTTGATTTTTAACCATTTGCATTATTCCAGACCTTAGAGTGTTAATACCTTCGTATTTGGCATAATACACCCCAACAACTGCAGTAAAAAATACCAGAAATATCGTGCTGAATGCGCCGATTTGAGACCCAATCTTTATAAAAAGGTAAATCTCTATAATCGGGATTAAAATAACAGCTAAAAGTACTGTGTTCATTTGTCTTTAATGTAATTGTTAGTTGAAATTAATCAACATAGTAATTAAATTTAAGGTATGAATTATAGTTTTGAATATATTGATATTATTTTATTAGCAATGATTGCAGGTTTTATTTTTTTAAGACTTAGAGGAATTCTTGGGAAAAGGACAGGTTTTGAGGGAAAAGCTTCACCTCAGTTTGAGGAAATTTTAAAGAATATAAATCCTGAAGCCAAAGTAAATAAAAAAACAGATTTTGATGAAAATGCAAAAAAAGATTTCTTAAAGGGTGCTAAAATAGCATATGAAACTATTATCACAGACTTTGGTGATAGTGACAATAAATTGACCACAAGTAAACCTTTGTTAAGTAATAAAATTTATGATCAATTTAACACTGCTCTTAAGGAAAGAGGCAAAAGAGGTCATCTTGCGGAAATTACTTTTATAGGAGTAAATTCTGCAAACATTAAGGAACATAAGTTTTTAGGAAAAATTTTACAAGTAACTGTCGAATTTGTTGGCGAGGTAATAACTTGTATTAGGGATAAGGATAAAAATATAGTATCTGGAGATCCAGAGAAGATCAAAAAGATCTATGACACGTGGGTGTTTTCAAGAGACACAAGTACTAATAATCCAAATTGGCAGTTAGTTGATACCCTTTCATAATTGACCAGTAATATTTCAGAAAAAGACAAAAAAGATTGGAAAAACTTTTTAGAAAAAAATGAAAAGTTACCCAACAAAGATTTAGACAGGAAAGAGAGTAAATCTCATATTACTAGATCATTAGATCTACATGGCTTTACGCTCGATGAGGCAAACAAAAAAGTAGAAAGTTTTATTATTGAATGTTTTAACCAAAAAGTTCCCAAAGTTGTAATAGTTACAGGAAAAGGACTGCATTCTCAAAATGATAAAGACCCATACATTTCAAAGGACTTTGGAATTCTAAAATATTCTGTTCCTGATTTTATCAAAAATAATTCCAGTTTAATGGCAAAAATAAAAAGTATTACTGATGCTGAGATTATAGATGGTGGTAGTGGGGCTTTTTACGTTTTTTTAAAAAAAAAATTATAAAATAAATTTTGATAAATCTGTATCTTTAATAAGACTATCAAGATTTTTATCAATATATTCTTTATTTATTGAAATTTTTTCACCAGATCTATCAGTTGCTGTAAAACTAATTTCGTCAAGAATTTTTTCTATTATTGTGTGCAATCTTCTTGCGCCTATATTTTCAACAGTTGCATTCACCTCAGAAGCAATTTTTGCGATTGCATCAATACCATCTTCTGTAAATTCAAGCTCAACATTCTCAGTCTTTAACAAAGCCACATATTGTTTTATTAAACTAAAATCAGGCTCTTTAAGAATTCTTTTGAAATCATCACTTGATAAAGCCTCAAGTTCAACTCTAATTGGTAGTCTTCCTTGTAACTCAGGAAGTAAATCAGAAGGCTTAGCTAGTTGGAAAGCGCCAGATGCAATAAATAGTATATGATCAGTTTTTATAGGACCATATTTTGTATTAACCGTTGTTCCTTCAATTAAAGGTAATAAATCTCTCTGTACACCTTCTCTAGAAACATCCCCTCCAACTCTGTCAGTTCTTCCAGAAATTTTATCAATTTCATCCAAGAAAACTATTCCATTATTTTCTGTAGAGATTTTTGCAGATTTAATTATTTTATCTTGTTCGATTAATTTGTCCGACTCATCATTTATCAAAATTTCGTGAGACTCTTTAACTGTCATCTTTTTTTTCTTTTCCTGCTTACCCATAGATTTTCCAAGCATCTCACCGATATTAATCATTCCTACATTAGCACCGGGCATTCCAGGGATTTCAAAGGATGTACTATTTCCACCACTATCGCTCACAGCTATTTCTATCTCATTATTATCTAGATCTCCGTCTCTAAGTCTTTTTCTAAAGCTTTCTCTGGTAGCCGTACTAGCTTTTTTTCCCACCAAAGCATCTAATACTTTTTCCTCAGCTAACTTCTGAGCTTTCGCGTAGACCTCTTTTCTTTTTTTTATTTTTTCCATTGAAATAGCTATTTCAATCAAATCTCTGACTATTTGCTCAACATCTCTTCCGACATAACCCACTTCGGTAAATCTAGTTGCTTCAACTTTTACAAAAGGAGCCTCTGCTAATTTAGAGAGTCTTCTTGAAATTTCTGTTTTACCAACGCCCGTTGGCCCAATCATTAAAATATTTTTTGGCAAAACCTCATTTCTCATTTCACCTTTTAAAGCTTGCCTTCTCCATCTGTTTCGTAGGGCTACAGCAACTGCTCTTTTAGCTTTATTTTGACCAACAACAAACCTGTCTAATTCAGAAACAATTTCTCTTGGTGACAAGGAGCTTACCAATGAAGCCTCTTCTTTTTGCTGATCTCCTTTAGGATGTAATTGAGTTACGTTAGATTTATCCATTATATTTTTTCAATTTTGACATTTTCATTTGTAAATACGCAGATGTCAGCTGCAACTTTTATAGCTTTTTTTGCAACTTCTTCTGCGGATATATTACTTTCCATTAAAACTTTCCCTGCAGCTAAAGCATAATTACCTCCAGAGCCAATACCAATAACATCACCTTCAGGTTCTAGGACATCACCAGTGCCTGAAATTATATAACTATTGCTCTTGTCACCTACCGCCATTAGTGCTTCTAATCTTCTTAGATATTTATCAGTTCTCCAATCTTTAGCTAGCTCCACAGCAGCTCTAGATAAGTTACCTGCATGCTTTTCTAATTTTCCCTCTAATCTCTCAAATAATGTTAAAGCATCAGCTGTTGATCCAGCGAACCCAGCTACGACATCTCTTTTTTCAATTTTTCTGACTTTTGAGGCAGTGCTTTTTACGACTGTATTGCCCATACTTACTTGGCCGTCACCAGCAACTACCACTTCATTGTTCTTTCTAACTAACACAATCGTTGTCATAGCTTATAAATGGATACTAAATTTGATACTTCAAGCCCAGGTTTAGTATTATTGCCATAATTGAATAATATATGTATACCTGTTTTTAATTATGAAGCGCAAAGGCAAAATAAGTAGGAAAACTAAAGAAACAACCATAAGTGTTGATTTGAATATTGACGGTAAGGGTAAATACAAAATTGACACAGGAATAGGTTTTTTAAACCACATGCTTGAACAATTATCTAAGCATTCATCTATTGATATGAGTATAAAAGCCAAAGGGGATACTCATATTGATCTTCACCACACCACTGAGGATACTGGCATTGCAATTGGTGAGGCTTTAAAAAAAGCTTTGAAAAAATCTATTGGTATCAGAAGGTACGCTCATGCAATGATACCCATGGATGAAACTTTATCACGTGTTGCAATTGATATTTCAAACAGACCCTATTTAATATGGAAAGTAAATTTAAAAGTTGAAAAGCTTGGCGAGATGGATACAGAACTTTTTAAAGAGTGGTTTCAAGCTTTTTCCCAAGCAGCAGGAATCACTTTACACGTTGAAAATATTTATGGTGATAATAGTCACCACATTATTGAGTCATGTTTTAAAGGACTTGCAAGATCATTAAGAGCTGCATTAGAGATAGATCCCAGAAATAGTAAATCAATTCCCTCTACTAAAGGCTCATTATAAAATTAATGAAAGTTACAATTGTTGATTACAACTCGGGCAATATAAGCTCGGTAATAAACTCGTTCAAAGAAGTTGCAAAAGAAAAGGTAAATATTGAGGTCTCATCAGATTTAGATAAGATTAATTCTAGTGACAAAGTTATTTTGCCAGGTCAAGGCTCATTTAAGAACTGCATAGAAGCTTTAAAGAAGATTGATGGTCTTACAGATACTTTAAATGAATTCGCGAAAAGTAAAAAAAAACCAGTTCTTGGAATTTGTGTTGGTTTACAAATGTTTGCTGATATTGGTTATGAAGAGACTAAAACTGATGGCTTGGGTTGGATATCAGGAAATGTTTCAAAAATTGATAACCAAAATGGAAAATATAAACTCCCTCATATTGGCTGGAATCAAATTGAAATTGTAAAAGATAGTAAAATTTTTAAAGGCATAGAAAATAAATCTCATATGTATTTTGTGCATAGTTATAAATTTACACCTGAAGATAAAAACATAATCACTGCCACAACAGAATATTCATCAAATATTGTTTGCTCTGTCGAAAAAGAAAATATTTATGGAACACAATTTCATCCTGAAAAAAGCGATAAATTAGGATTAAAAATGATAGATAATTTTTTGAAGCTCTAGAATGAAAAACATAGATCTAAGCTCCTTCGTTGGAAAGAATGTGAATGACTTATTAAAAAAAGGAGATCAACTTTTTAATGATAATCTCGAAGGCAAAATACATGCTCATAAAATCTATTCAGAACTATTAGAACAAGTGCCAAATACTTATGCAAGCAGCAATGAACATGTTTTCAGAGGAATGTTAAGACAAAAAATTTGGAATTGTGAAAGATCTTTTTTTTGGAATGAAAAATATACATCTCAAGCAGGACAAGATAAAATGATCAAAAAGAATTTTTTTGATGGAAAAAAAAATGGATTTTTTATTGAGATAGGTGCTTATGATGGAATTAGTGGAAGTAATTGTTATCATTTTGAAAGATTTTTAAATTGGGACGGAATAGCTATTGAGCCCTCAAATATTCAATTTGAGAAATTAAAAAAAAATAGGAAGTGTAAAGTTCTAAACAATGCAATTAGCGATGAGGTAAAAGAAGTTGAGTTTATAGAAGTTACTGAGGGTCTTACTCAAATGAGTGGTATTAATGATAGTTCATTTGAAAGGAATTTTAAAATTATTTCTAACAATCAAGCTAGTAAAACTGACTCTATAAAACTCAAAACCATTACTTTTGATGAGATTGTGCCTAAAAATAAAGATATAGATTATTTATCCATAGATATAGAGGGGGGAGAAATGAATTTATTAAAATCAATAGACTTTAAAACTAATAGCATCAAGGTAATTTCAGTGGAAAACAATATACCTAAAGAACAAAATTTTAAAAATTTTTTTGAAGAGATAAATTTTACTTATCTTGATAGAATTGGACAAGACGAAATATTTTATAACCGCCAGTATTTTAAATTTTGATAAATGAAGATTTTTCCAGCGATAGATATTAAAGACAAAAAATGTGTTAGATTGGTTAAAGGAGATTTTAATAATGAAACTGTGTATCAAATATCTCCAGAAGAACAAGCTGGGAAATATAAAGACCATGGATTTAAAAATTTACACATAGTTGACCTTGACGGAGCTTTAACTGGTGAGACAGTAAATTTAGATATTATTAAGGATATAGTTGATAAATTTAGTTTAAATGTTGAGGTAGGTGGGGGTATTAGAAATCTCGATAGTATTCAAAAATATATTGATACTGGCGTTGAGAAAGTAATTTTAGGGAGTGCTGCTATTAAAGATAAGAGTTTTTTAAAAAAAGCGTGTGAAAAATTTTCTAATAAAATTGCGCTAGGTTTAGATGCCAAAGACGGGTACTTGTCAGTATCTGGATGGAAAGAAAACTCTCATAAATTAACTTTAGAATATTTGAGAGAAATAAACGATTATGGTGTTAGTAGATTGATTTATACCGATATTAACAGGGATGGTATGAAACAAAGTCCAAATTTTGATGAAACAATGAATGTTGCCGAAATTTCAAATTGTCCAGTGGTTATATCTGGTGGAGTCTCATCAATAGACGACATAAAAAAAGCAAAGAATTTGAAAAATATTGAAGGTATAATAGTTGGTAAAGCTATTTATGATGGTGATATAAAATTAGAAGAATTGGTAAAAGAAGATGCTTAAAAATAGAATAATACCTTGTTTAGATGTTAAAAATGGTCGAGTTGTAAAGGGTATTAATTTTGTAGACCTAAAAGATGCTGGAGACCCCGTAGAGCAAGCAAAAATTTATAGCGATGGTGGAGCAGATGAAATTTGCTTTCTAGATATCACTGCTTCTAATGAAAATAGAGATACTATTTATGACGTTGTGGAAAAAACATCAAAAAAATGTTTTGTACCATTAACTGTAGGAGGTGGTGTTAGAGGTGTTGAAGATATAAACAAATTGTTAAATTGTGGTGCTGATAAAGTTTCCATAAATACTGCAGCAGTTGAAAATTTTGAAGTAGTTGTAGATAGTTCAAAAAAATTTGGGTCTCAATGTATTGTAGTTGCAATCGATGCTAAAAAAAATGGAGATAAGTGGGAAGTGTTTACTCACGGAGGAAGAAATAATAGTGGTATTGATGCGTTAGAGTATGCTGAACAAATGGAAAAAAATGGTGCAGGGGAGTTATTAGTAACTTCTATGGATAGAGACGGAACACAAGTAGGTTATGATATTGATCTCATGTCAAAAATTTCATCTAAAGTAAATATTCCAATTATTGCATCTGGTGGGGTGGGTAATTTAGATCACCTAGTGGATGGAATTAAATTAGGAAAAGCCAGCGCAGTTTTAGCAGCTTCCATATTTCATTATGGAAAGCACTCGGTAAAAGAAGCCAAGGATTATTTGGACTCAAAAGGAATACCTGTTAGAATTTAATATGCTTGATACTTTAGAAAGCTTATTTAATCTTGCAAGAGAACGAAAAAAAAATCCAGTAGATGGTTCTTACACTAATAAATTACTTAGTGATAAATCTTTGAGCAAAGAAAAGATCCTTGAAGAAATTAATGAACTTATTGAGGCAGTAGAAAAAAATTCGAACAAAATTCATGAAGCAGCTGATGTTTTTTATCATTTGATAATGTATCTAGAGGCAAATGATGTGAAAATTGAGGATATAATGGAAGAATTAAACAAGAGAAAAAAATGAGTTACGATGATAATAATATTTTTGCTAAAATCTTAAGAGGAGAAATTCCTTGTAAAAAGATTTACGAGGATGATCACGTTTTATCATTTCACGATATTAACCCACAAAAAAAAATTCATGCGTTGGTAATACCTAAAGGAAAATATATTGACCTTGATGATTTTAGTCAAAACGCCTCTCAAGAGGAAATGGTTGGTTTATTAAAAGGTATAAATTTAGTTGCAAAAAAACTTGGTATATCAGTAGACGGCGGTAAAGGTTATCGTGCTTTAGCTAATATATCTGAACACGGTGGACAGGAAGTACCTCATTTACATTTTCATCTATTTGGAGGTGAAAAAGTTGGAAAGATGGTGGAGTGAGCACTAAAGTTGAAAGAAATTATTTAGAAATTAATTCACTTAAAGATTTAAAAAAACCAAAATTTTTTCCGGATGACTGTTATATTGATCTTAGTGATCCAGAAGATTTTCAAATAAATAAGTTTTTTTATAAAAGCATTGGTAAAGAACATCGATGGACTGATCGACTAGTTTGGACAGATAAACAGTGGATCGAATATATCTCTGATCAAAATGTAAAAACTTATATTCTTAAAAAAGCTGATGATATGGCTGGATATTTTGAACTTATTTTCCACAAGGAAAAAAAGGAGACTGAAATTGCCTATCTTGGTTTACTAAAAGAATATCAAAATAAAAAATTGGGCTCATTCCTTTTGACTTCAGCTATAAAAAATTCTTTTTCTGAAAACACTAATAGAGTATGGGTACATACTTGCTCTTTAGACCATAAACATGCATTAAATAATTATATCTCAAGGGGTATGAGAATTTATAAAACTGAGTCTGTCTCAATTTAATTTTGTTTAGGTAAAACAAATAAATTACTGTTTAATTTTTGATTTTTTTTAACTGAGTCTAAAAAAGTGATACTAAGATTTTGATAAATGTCCGTTGTTTGCCAACCAACCAAATCAAGACTGTTATAATCAAAGAAAATATTTACCTCAAAATCTTTTTCAAAAAATTTAAAATTTACAAATTTGTCATCTAAAATTCTTTCATCTAAATTTTCAATTCTGTTAACTAAAAATTTTTTATCTAATATTAGATTCAATGGTGTCCGTTCAAGTGGATATAGATAATAGCTATTGTTAGTTTTTATGACTATGGATTTACCATTGGAAACTAAAATTTTACCATTTTTTAAATTATATTTACAAAATATTTTTTGTGGGTATGAAAGAGCACAGTGACCATTTTCTGTCTTACCTTTTATATTTTGTTCAAAATTGAATGTTAAATTATTAGTATTTTCAAGATTTCGAATAATTTTTTCTTTGATGTTTGCTGAAGCCTCAGCGATTGAAAATAAAAAAAATAAAAAAAAAAATTTATTTTTCATCAAAGAACGTCACGTTTGCCTACATGGTTGGCTTTACTAATAACTCCTTCTTCCTCCATCATATCAATTATTCTCGCAGCTCTATTATATCCAATTTGGAGTTTCCTTTGTAAAAAAGATGTTGATGCTTTTCCCTCAGATTTAATTATCTCTACAGCTGTTTGATAAAGTTCATCTTTGTCACTTACTTTTTTTGATCCATCACTAATTTCTTTTTCATCTGCAAAATTGAGTATTTCATCGACGTAATCAGGTTCTGCTTGAGATGTTAATGAATTATTAATTTTTTCAATCTCATCGTCAGATACAAATGGCGCATGTATTCTAACAATTTTATTAGCAGAAGACATATATAACATATCACCTTTTCCAAGTAATTGTTCGGCACCTTGTTCACCTAAGATTGTTCTGCTGTCAATTTTAGATGTAACTTGGAATGATATACGTGTTGGAAAATTTGCTTTTATAGTTCCAGTTATTACATCCACACTGGGTCTTTGGGTAGCCATAATAATATGTATTCCAGCTGCTCTTGCCATTTGTGAAAGTTTCTGAATATAATTCTCAATTTCTTTTCCTGCTACCAGCATTAAATCTGACATTTCATCAACAACCACTACTATATACGGCATTGGAAGTTTATGTTTTGCGTTATAACCATCAATATTTCTAACACCTTCTTTTGTCATGAGCCTATATCTACTCTCCATTTCTTTAACCACCCAACCTAAAACTGATGCTGCTTTTTTTGCCTCAGTAATTACAGGACATAATAGATGTGGCACACCTTCATAAGTTGAAAGCTCAAGCATTTTTGGATCTATTAAAATAAACTTACACTTTTCAGGAGTATGGCGATAGAGTAAAGATAAAATTATTGTATTAATACAAACAGATTTACCCGAGCCAGTCGTTCCCGCAATCAATAAATGAGGCATCGTGGATAAATCACTTACAATAGGATTTCCAGAAATACTTTTTCCTAAAGCAATCGGTAATTTTATTTCTTTTTTTTTGAAGTCAGGACTATTCAATATTTCGCTTAAGTAAACATTCTCTCTTAATGAATTTGGTAATTCAATACCAAGAGTATTACTTCCTGGAATAGTAGAAATTCTAGCTGACTCAGAGCTAGTATTTCTAGCAATATCATCGGACAGATTAATTATTTTTGAAACTTTAACACCAGCAGCAGGCTCAAATTCATTCAGAGTGACAACAGGACCATGACTTACTTTTTTTATTTTTCCATTAACTCCAAAATCTAATAAAATTTTTTCTAAAAATTCAGGATTACTTGATTGATTTTTTCCAGAATTCTCTCTTTCTTTTTTTGATGGAATTTTTAGCAATTCTAAACTGGGTAACTTAAATTTCAATTTTTCTGTTTTTCTAATCTCATCAGCTTTTATAAAAGGTAAATCTTCTTGAATAAGATTTTTAATTTCCTCTTGTGGGATATATTCATTTATTACTTCACTTTTATCAGTGTAGTTTTGTTCTTTCTTTGAGAATAAAGAACTTATTTTTTTTAAAATATTAAAAAATTTCTTCAAATTGAAATTTATACTTAATAAAAAAAAAATAATTATAAGGACGATTAAAAAGTAGAAAGAAATACTAACATTGAGAGTAATTATTTTACTTAATAGACTTTCATTTACGTAACCTCCAACAAACCCTCCATTGCCATTTATAAAAAGTGCAAAAGCACTATCGTAAAAATAATTGAAAAATGACGAGCCTAATACCAAGTATAAAATCGAAAAAAAAATGCTTTCAGTAATTAAAAAAAGATCTTTTGATAAAGTTATATTTAATCCTGTAAATATCAGCGTTATAGAAAATAAATAAGAAATTAAACCAATTGATTGAAAAAAAAGATCAGAAATATAGCTACCTCTAAAGCCAAGCATATTTTTTATATCTGTATTTTCTGGAAATATAAAATTGGGATCCTCTGGAGAATAGGATATTAGAGAGATTAATAAAAGAATACCCGAAACTAAGACTAAAATTCCGAATATTTCTGCCAATCTTTTTGCAACAAAAAGCAATATTGAATTCGTAATTTTCTTTATATTCATATTGATTGAATCAAATATATCACTTTGTATCATCTAATTTTTCTTGTTAAAATTAAATTTATTATGAAAGTTGGAATAATTGGAAATAACTTGACTTGCCTGGTTTTAGCAAAAGCTTTAATTAATCAACATATATTTGTAGATATTTTTTATAAAGATAAGAAAATTATCGTAGATAAAACAAGAACGATAGGAATTTCAAAATCAAACGTTGATTATTTTAACAAAAATATATCAAATATTAGCAAGTTTTTGTGGCCAATCAAAAAAATAAAAATTTATTCAGAAAACTCTAATAATAAAGAAATTATTGGATTTGGAAATCAAAGTGAAAATTTATTTTCAATTGTAGAAAATCATAAAATATTTAATCAATTAATTGCTGAACTTAAAAATAACAAATTTTTTAAATATAAAAATATTATCAGTTATAATAATCTAAATAATATAAATTGCGATTTACTGATTAATTGTGATCAGGAAAATGAAATTACAAAAAAATTTTTTTCTCAAAAATTTGAAAAAAAATATGAAAGTATTGCTTATACAACATTAATTGACCACAAAACTTTACCATCAAATGATGTAGCAATTCAGATATTTACAAAAAGAGGACCAATTGCATTTTTACCGGTATCAAATAAAAGAACATCTATTGTATACTCTGTGCAGAAGAAAAAATTTGATAATGCATTTGATATAAAAAATTCAATAATGAAATTTAATTTGAATTATCAAATAAAAAAAATTAATAAAGTTTCTAGATTTGATTTAAAATCATCAAATTTAAGAAAATACTACAAAAATAATATATTGGCCTTTGGTGATATACTTCACAAATTACATCCTCTAGCTGGACAAGGTTTTAATATGACTTTAAGAGATGTTAAAAATTTATTAGAAATAATCACCAGCAGAATTGAACTTGGTTTACCATTAGATCAGAGTGTCTGTATTGAATTTCAAAAAAAAGTTAAGAGTAATAATTTAATTTTTTCTGAAGGAATTAATTTTATTTATGAAAGTTTTAATTTTAAAAATAAAATCAAGGGTGATTTTATTGATAGATCTGTAAAATTAATCGGTAAAAATAAATTAGTAAATAAATTTTTAAAAAAGATTGCTGATGAAGGTTTGCAAATATAATTTATTGCAGTGTATTGTTGTCAAATTGATCGTATGTGTAAGTATTTAGTATTTCTGCAATTTTTGTTTTTCTAGCATTTAAATTCTTAGCTTCTAATAGAACTTGCTTTTCCTCTAAACTGAAAGGTGAGGTCATTGCTAATGCATTAATAGTCTCATCTAAACTTTGTTTTTCTAAAGCCTTCCAATTAATAATGAAACCCCTTTTTTCAAACAATGATTTAAAATCTTTGAAAATAAGTTCTAAATCTGAAAATTTAAGATCTTCTTTTTTTTCATCTAGATCATGTAAGTAATCATCAAAATTGACTTCGACTTCTCTGTAATTTTTATTATTATTGATTTCGTTGATAATTTTAAACCTGATTAAGCCTTTTAACTCAATTAGATAACGCCCATCATCAGTCTCTTTAAAGCTATTTATTTTCCCTAAACAGCCAATTTTATGAAGAATAGGTAATTTTGTGTTATCGAAATTTTTCATAGTTTTGGGTTGAACCATTCCAATGAATTTTTCTGCCTTCATACTTTCATTAACCATTTCTAAATATCTAGGTTCGAAAATGTTTAAAGGCACCGCGGTTTTTGGAAAAACAATAAAATTGCTCAAGGGGAAAATAGGTATAATTTTTGGAAGTTTCATAATTAAAATAAACTATATAATAATAATAAAAGTATTTAAAAGATTAAATATATGATTATTTGGCTATCATCATATCCAAAAAATGGAAACACATGGTTAAGATCACTAATAAGTGCTTACTATTATACAAATGACGGTCTTTTTTTGGGAGATAAACAATTACAAAATATTCAGCAATTTCCAACTAAAAAATATCTAAAAGATTTTGATTATAATTTAGAAAAACCTGGAGATACAGTAAAATACTGGGTTGAAGCTCAAGAAAGAATTAATATAGATAATAAAATCAAATTTTTAAAAACACACAATGCTTTAGTAAAACTTGGTCAGAATGATTTTACAAATCGTAAAAATACACTTGGTGGAATATATATAGTTAGAGACCCCAGAAATGTTCTTGACTCTATGTCAAGACATTTTCAAATTAATCATGATAAAGCTTTGAGTGTGATGCAAAATGAAAGTAATTATATTTATGATTTTAAAAAAAAAAAAGATTTTAGTGATTACCAATTTATTAGCTCATGGGAAAAAAATTATCAATCTTGGCAAAATAATAAGCTAATACCTGTTAAATTCCTTAGATATGAGGATCTTTTAAAGGAGACTTTTTTTGTATTCAAGGAGATAGTAGAATTTATAGATAAATTAACAAATAATAAAAATGGATTTAGTAGAGAGAAAGCTAAAAATTCAGTACAAAGTACATCCTTTGAAAATTTAAAAAAAATAGAAGATAACAATGGTTTTAGCGAGTCGATTATTGCTCGTGAAAATAAAAAAAACATACCTTTTTTTCACTTGGGTCCCAAAAATGATTGGCAGAAAAATTTTGATGATAGATTTATTCAAAAATTAAATGATATTTTTAAAAGAAATTTAATCGAATTGAATTATCAATAATTGAAATTTCTTGAAATTATAATTTACATTCTTTATATTAATTTGGTTTTGCGGGCATAGCTCAGTGGTAGAGCGTCTCGTTGCCAACGAGAAGGTCGAGGGTTCGACCCCCTTTGCCCGCTCCATTTTTAAAATATGAGCAATTTATTAGATAAAAAATGTGTACCATGTGAGGGAGGCGTTAAAGCTTTTGATATTTCTGAAATTCATAAATATCAAAAAAAAGTTGATGGCTGGAAAATTATCCAAAACGATAAAAAAGTTTATTTTTTAGAAAAAAAATTCGATTTTAAAAATTTTTTAGAAAGTCAAAAATTTGTCAACGAAGTTGGAAAAGTTTCTGAGGAAGAGGGTCATCATCCAGATATTGTTTTTGGATGGGGTTATGCTAAGATTAATATTACAACTCATGCCATAGAGGGTTTGTCTGAAAACGATTTTATATTAGCTGCTAAAATTGACAATATAACTAATGCCTAAAATGGCGAGTTTTTGAAAAAACTAAAACAGTATTTGTTTCGTTTGCAAATTTTATAATTTCTTTATCTCTTATTGATCCAGCAGGCTGAACTATTGCACTAGCACCTGACTGAACTAATTTTTCTATTCCGTCAACAAATGGGAAAAAAGCATCTGATGCAGCTACTATTTCGTTTTTGATTTTTGAAAACTTATTCATTTTATTTATTGCAATCTCACAACTGTCTAATCTACTAGGTTGTCCTGAACCAATGCCAATTGTAGATTTATTACTAGCAAGAACGATAGCATTTGATTTTGTGTATCGACAAACATTAAATGCAAATATTAAATTATCAAGCTGTGATTTACTTGGTTGTCTTTTCGAAACAATTTTAAAATCCTTTTTTGAAAATTTTTTTTTATCTTCTGATTGTATAAGTGTAAAATTATCTAGAGAGTTGGATTTCCACACTTCACTGAATGAAATTTTTGAGGAGTTTATCAGCCTAAGATTTTTTTTTGATTTTAATATTTTAAGAGCTTTTTTATCAAAACCATTGGCCACAACCACTTCAAGAAAAATTTTATTCAGCATTAATGCGAGTTTTTGAGTAACTTTATAGTTACACGAAACAATACCACCAAATGCACTTATTGGATCGGTCTCTAAGGCAGATTTATAACTATCTATATTATTTTTCAAAGCTGAGACACCACAAGGATTTCCATGTTTAACAATAACTGTACCGATGTTTTTTGGTAATGATTTTGAGATAGTTATTGCAGCCAAAATATCATTGTAATTATTATAACTCAAAGCTTTTCCATGTATTTGGTCTAATTTATTTTTTTTATTTTTAGAATAGAAAGCACCCAACTGGTGAGGATTTTCTCCATACCTTAGATTTTCTATTAAATTAGTGTAAAGAATATTTCTTTTAGGGAAATTGATATTGTTAAATTTATTGAAATAATTTGAAATTACGGCATCATAATATGCAGTCTCGCTAAAAGCTAATCTAGACATTTTTTCTCTAAATTTTAGAGAAGTACTACCTTTATTTTTTTTTAACTCATTTATAAGTTCTGAATATTGATCGGTAGAGGTTATTACAGTTACATCATTATAATTTTTGGCAGCGGCTCTGACCATAGTTGGTCCACCAACATCAATATTTTCTATTATTTTTGAATGGTTTTTTATTTGTTTAATCGTTTTTTCAAATGGATAGAAATTTACTATTACTAAATCAATATTCTCAAAATTATTTTTTTTAATATCACTTAAGTGAGATTTGTTATTCCTTTTGTTTAAAATACCAGCATGTATTTTTGGGTGCAAAGTTTTGACTCTTCCATTAAGTATTTCCTTTAACCCTGTAAAATCTGAAACATCTAAACATTTGAATTTAAGTTTCTTAATTACTTTAAAAGTTCCACCAGAACTAATTATTTTGATATTATTTTTCCTCAATTCTTGCAATAAAGGTTTAAGATTAGATTTATCAGATAATGATATTAAAGCTGATCTAATTTTTCTCATTATATCTTTTTAATTTCCCATTTAATGTTCTTTTCATTGTTATTTAATATTCCAGATACAAATATATTTTGGTTCTCAATATATGAATTTTTATTACCGAAGTATAATCCATTATCAATATTAATTTCATAATTGTCACAAGTAAATTTCCAACCCTCATCCTCTAATTCTATCAAAATAGATTTATTATCTTGAGTTTTCATTAATTTAATATTTGGTTCTAAATGAAATCGAATATCAAACTTGAAACTATGATTATTTTTTTTTCTAATAATCCTATCATTACCAACAAATTTCATTTGTTCAGGAAAAAATTCAATATTTCTCTCATGAATTGATTTGAATTTTTTAAAATATCCATCATGAGCAGCATTGATTTTCCAATAATTTTTCTCAAACACAGAATTTTTTTGTGTAATTTTAAAACCTGATTTTAAAATTAACTTATCTTCCTTTTTTATAAATTTGCACGAGGAATTATCATCAATTATTAAAGTACTGTGTGCAGCCGAAGATTTTGATATTTCATTAAGATTTTGATTATTTTTTTTATAATAACCACAATTGGTTATAAGTTTTCTTCCATTTGAAATTATTTCAAATGAGAGTGCGCCTGATTGATAGTCTTGAGTATACTTAGGATTTGGTGAAGATCCTGCATCCATTGCCAGGCAAATTTTTTTATTCTTTAAAATTATGTAACCACCACAGTCTTTATTTTCATTTTTAAATTTATAACCAAGTCTTTTTAGGTAATGATCAAAATCATGCGTATTAGACTTATTATTACCATTAAACAAAAGATCGGCGTTTATATTTTGTCTTATGAAAGCATAACTTTGTCCTAAATAATAAATATTTTCTTCTATATGTTCTGGAACCTCAATTTGAGACTCCTTAAACCATTCTCTAATAATTATAAAATATTTTAAAAAAAATATTAACTGTTTTATGTTCCGTGAGTTTGTAAAACCTTGGTTATCTATTGAGGAATTAGTAATTTTCTTCAGAAAATTTAAACCAACATTTAAATAATTTTTCTCAATTTTGTAACATAATCCTGTTAAAATTATTGCAGAGCAACCAATTATTTTATTTTCTAAATCTTTAGAGTTTTTTATTTCATTTAATAAATGATTTGTTTGTTTTTGAATCATATGATCAAACATTGATCTATATTCTTTATCACTTTCGTTATAGGAAAGTTGGTGGTTAGATAACCATGAAATTATTCTTTTTGCAGTGATATTAAATTCCCAACTCTCTTTTTTATATTTATCATTTTTATTAATCCAATTTGAGATTACTTCTTGAGCTGATTTTTTTGAAGATTTTAAATCAAGACTAAAAAACCAAAAAAAATTATTTAGTTTTTCAAAATCTTTAAATTTAATTTGGCTATTCCAAACTGTCTCCAGTTCAAAATCTTCAATTTTATATTTCTTATTTTGATATTTGATTATCGATGAAAGTAAGTGAGGACTTGGTTTGTAGATAAACTCATTATTAAAAGTTTTAGAAATCTTTTTTTCGTATAAACTTGATTTTTGATAAATACCTCTGAATTTTTTTTTTATTATTTCTGTAAACTCATTTAAAGTTTCAAAAAATTCATTTACCAGCATTCTACACTTCTTTAAGTGTTTCTATATTCTTTTTAATATTTCCGTTGTTTTCTTTAAATATTGTAGTTCCTGATACAAGAATATTTGCACCTGCATTTATTACATCTTTTGAATTTGAAAAATTTATTCCACCATCTACTTCAATATCGTACTCATAATTTTTATCGTCTTTAAGTTTTTTTAATAGTTTAATTTTTTTAATTACGTCAGGAATAAATTTCTGCCCTCCAAAACCCGGATAAACACTCATGACTAAAATCAAATCCACATTTTTTAGTTCATTTTCAATTATGTTGACTTCTGTATTTGGATTTAGAGAAATACCAACCTTTTTTTTAAAACTTTTAATATGTTTAATTGATTCTGCTAAATTATCAGTGGCTTCAGGGTGTATAGTAATTATATCAGCTCCTGCGTCTGCAAAATCTTTTATATATTTATGGACAGGTGAAATCATCAAATGAACATCAAAGGTTAATTCTGAATGCTTTCTAAGAGTCTTAATGACAGGAGGTCCAATAGTTAAATTTGGAACGAAATGACCATCCATTACATCAACATGTATCATATCTGCACCAGCGTCCTCGAGCCTCTTAATTTCATTTCCTAATTGGCTGAAGTCAGCAGATAATATCGAGGGGGAAATTTGTATTTTTTTCATAAGTTATTAAATTAACTAGTACCAAATTTTAAAATCTAATTTAATTAAAAAATTGATAAATTTGTCTTGAAATCTCACTTTCTAACGGAAACGATAACATACCCATCACAGAGTATCCTAGGACCCAAGGCATAAAGTAAAACCTTATCATGAAAAAAAACCAAGCAACATAAAGAGGCACGATTGGTTGTATGATAAAAGATGGAGTGACAGGTTTAAACAAGTTGATCAAAGGATTGGTAAATTTAACAAAGACTCTCATAAAAAAAAATTGAGAATCCTCTCTTTGAAAAATATTCATTGCAACTCTTCCAATTAAAGTCCACATGATCACCCCAAGAATATAGTCAATTATATATACTAAAGGATGAAAGTTAGCCGACATTGAGAAATTTATATTGGAAAAAGATCGAAATTAAAAGGGGCGAAATTAATCGCCCCTTAAAAAGATTATTTAGTGTTGTTTGCCAAGGATCGATTTACCAGCTGGTACTCGAACCTCATCAACCATTTTCTGCGTTGCAGCGTTTGGTGCTTGAGTCATTAAACTCACTACAACCATTGATACTAAGCTGACAGCCGAACCAAAGATACCAAACGTTAACTGAGTAATTCCTAAGAATCCGCTTCCGCCTGTTCTTACCCAAACTAGGTAAGCAGCACCAGAAACTAATCCTAAGAACATACCAGCAATAGCACCTTCTTTGTTAGCTCTCTTCCACCATACACCAAGTACAAGTGGGAAGAATAGTCCTGACATCGCAAAGTCAAAAGCCCAGATTACTGAACCTAAGATACCTTGGATCTCAAGAGCTGCGATTGTTGCTCCTGCAAAACCAATTACTACAAGTAATACCCTTGCAACAACTAGTCTCTTCGCAGTCTCAGCTTTTGGATCGATGATCTTGTAGTAAACATCGTGTGAGATTGCATTTGCAATTGCTAAAATCAAACCATCGGCTGTTGACATGGCAGCGGCCATACCTCCAGCAGCAACCAGACCTGAGATTACATATGGTAATCCAGCTATTTCTGGAGTTGCTAACACAACGGCTTTACCACCCATGAAAAACTCATTTAACTCTAGAGTTCCATTTCCGTTAAAGTCGCTTACAAACATTAAGTTTGCTTGGTTCCAGTTTTGATACCAATCTATCGATTGAACTTCAGCTATTGATTTACCGATAATACCTGTTGGTAGTGACGGATCAATCAATGACAACTTAGATAGTGTCGCTAACATTGGAGCAGAAGAATAAAGTAGGAAGATAAAAAATAATGACCAACCTACTGATTTTCTAGCTGCTTTTACACTTGGAGTAGTAAAATATCTCATCATAACGTGAGGCAATGAAGCTGTTCCCATCATCATCGCTAACGCTAATGAAATAAATGCCCAAGGTGTTGCGTTCACCGCTGAGTGAGCTTTAGTTATTCCAGCCAAACCTTTTGGCACTTCTTTTAGATTTTCAGCAGAGTTTTTAACAAAACCAAACTGAGCCTCTAATTCAGCTATTCTAGAAACTTCATCAGCTAACATGAAGTGAGGGAAGAAACCCGCACCCATTTTGTTACTGATCCAGAATACTGGTAATAAGTAAGCTATGATTAGTACGATATATTGAGCTACCTGTGTCCAAGTTACCCCTCTCATACCGCCAAGCATTGAACAAAGTAAGATACTTATAAGTCCAACGTATACAGCGTATTGAAATGGAATATCAAGTGCAACAGATGCAATTGTACCTGTGGCGTTAATTTGTGCAGTCACGTAAGTAAATGAAGCAACAGTTAAAACTACTACTGCCATGAATCTACTTAAATTACCACCGTATCTCGTTCCTATAAAATCTGGAACTGTGTAACAGCCAAATTTTCTTAGGTATGGTGCTAATAGTGATGCAACTAATACATATCCACCAGTCCAACCTACAAGTAGTGCCATATAACCGTAACCTTTAAAGTAAATACCACCTGCCATTGCAACGAATGATGCACCAGACATCCAGTCTGCTGCTGTCGCCATTCCGTTGAACACGGTTGGTACTTGTCTTCCAGCTACGTAATACGCATCAGCTTGAGCTGTACGTGATAGATAACCAATTATAGCATAGATGGCTACCGTGAAGGCAACGAAACAAATACCAATTGTTTTCGCTGTCATACCCATCTGCTCGGCAATCGACATAATGATTATGAAAGCTAAAAAACCACCTGTATAGATTCCATAAACCTTAGGTAAATTGTCTATAAAATTACCTTTAATCATTAGTCATCTCCTCTTTCACTGAAGCCGAACTCTTCATCAATTTTTTCTTGTCTGTTCGCAAACCAGAAAATCAGTAATACGAAAATTCCAAGAGAACCTTGACATGTGAACCAATAAGTTAACGGATAACCAAATGGTCCCGTAACTTCGTTCATTTCAGCCCCGAATAGGAAGATGCCAATTGAGAAAACAAACCAAATTGCTAACGTCATCATTAGCAAACCCTTGGATTTTTCCCAGTGTTGTTCTTGTTTTGACATTTATACCTCTCTCTTTTTAGTTATAACTGCCCAAAACCATAACCATTATGAAATAGATTTAAAGTGTTAAAATTGGTAAATTTACTAGCCTTTTCTAGTTATAAGTGTCAAAAATAGGGCTTTTTATGGGGAAATACAAATTAACATGGAGAGACTTAACTTGGCATGATTTCAAGACTTATCTTTTTGCCATGTTCAAAGCTTTCATTCCAAAGGGAAAAATTAGCAATTTGGATGAACTTGAAACTTTTATTCAAACAAAATCTGCGTGGGTGAGTCAGGTTACTCTTTACGGTTATCTTAAAACGAGGATGGGAACTAGGTACGTTCTTCATTTCGAAAATGATACTTTTATGGATTCAGTAAACTTGGCTAAGTGGAATATTTATTCAGTTGCTCTTCAAGATCTTACATTGTTTACATTTTCAAAATTGAAAGCGAATTTTAATTACCAAGATACAGAAAAAGCAAAAGAAATTTTTTTAAAAATTTTAGATGATGAAACTTCAAATAAGATGCCAATTGATATTATAGAAAATGCAAAAAAAAATTTTGATGAAAGAATACAAAATATTAATTGGGATGATCATCATAATGATTTACCATTCAATCCTAGCGCTTTATCATTATACAAGTGGGCCCCAATCGCAGAGGATTTAAAAACTTTAGATCGTAAAATAGTTTTAAACTCAGTTATTTTAAAATGGGATGTTGTGAAAAAAGAATTTAATGAAAGGATAAAATTTTAAGTATTTTTTCTATTTTCAACTAAACTATCGACCACACCAGGATCAGCAAGAGTGGTTGTATCACCTAATTGTCCATGTTCATTTGCTGCAATTTTTCTTAAAATTCTTCTCATGATTTTTCCAGATCTTGTTTTTGGAAGCCCTGGGGTAAAATGAATTAGATCTGGTGTTGCCAAAGGTCCTATTTGTTTTCTTACCCAAAGTTTTAATTCTCGATCCAAATCACCTGTTTCACTCTCTCCCGCGTTTAAAGTTACATAACAGTACAATCCATTTCCTTTGATATCATGAGGATATCCAACCACTGCAGCCTCAGCTACTTTAGGATGTGCAACAAATGCACTTTCAATTTCAGCAGTACCAAGGTTATGACCGGAAACAATAATTACATCATCAACTCTACCAGTTATCCAATAGTAACCATCTTTATCTCTTTTACATCCATCTCCAGTGAAATATTTTCCATCAAATTGAGAAAAATATGTATCAATAAATCTTTGATGGTCACCGTATACCGTTCTCATCTGACCAGGCCAAGATTGAGCTATACAAAGTCTACCTTCACCCTCACCTTTTATTTCTTTACCGTCTTTATTCACCAGCACTGGTTTAATTCCGTAAAAAGGTTTTGTTGCTGATCCAGGTTTAAGCGGAATAGCTCCAGTTTGTGGTGCTATAAGAATTCCTCCTGTCTCTGTTTGCCACCAGGTATCAACTATTGGACATTTCGAATTTCCAACGGTTTTGTAATACCACATCCATGCCTCTGGATTTATAGGTTCTCCAACAGTTCCTAACAATTTTAAAGATTTTCTGGAAGTTTTATTCACTGGGCCATCACCCTCTCTCATCAAAGCTCTTATGGCTGTTGGTGCTGTATAAAAAGTATTTACTTTATATTTATCAACTATCTGCCACCACCTTGAGCTATCAGGGTAATTTGGAACACCTTCAAACATAATAGTTGTTGCACCATTAGCCAGTGGTCCATAAATTATATAACTATGACCAGTTACCCATCCAATGTCTGCTGTACACCAATAAATGTCATTTGGTTTGTAATTGAAAATATATTGATGAGTCATAGAAGCATAAACCATATATCCTCCAGTTGTATGCAATACTCCTTTAGGCTTTCCAGTTGATCCTGAAGTGTAAAGAATAAATAACGGATCCTCCGCATTCATTTCTTCAGGTTCACAAGTGCTTGACACATCTTTAATCAAGTCGTGATACCACACATCTCGATCCTGATCCCAGTATACATAATTACCGGTTCTCTTTACCACAATACATTTTTTGACATCTGGGCAATTAGACAAAGCTTCATCTGTTGTTGCTTTTAAAGGGATAGTTTTGCCTCCTCTTACCCCCTCATCAGCTGTAATTATATATTCTGATTTGCAATCATTCACTCTTCCCGAAATCGACTCTGCTGAGAAACCACCAAAAATTATTGAGTGGACTGCACCTATTCTTGCACAAGCTAACATAAGGATCGCTAATTCAGGTATCATCGTCAGATAAATAGTGACACGATCACCTTTTTGTATTCCTAGTTTTTTTAAACCATTTGCAGCTTTTGAAACCTTTTGATGTAATTGTTTATAAGAAATTTTTTGAGTATCCTTAGGATCATCCCCTACCCATATTATCGCAGTTTTATCTCTTTTGTCTTTTAAGTGACGGTCAATACAGTTAGCGGATGCATTTAGGGTACCATCTTCGAACCACTTAATCCTTACCTCATCTTTACTATATTTTACATCTTTAATTTTTTTGTACGGTTTTATCCAAGTAATTCTCTTTCCTTCTTTTTTCCAAAATGAATTGTTATTTTTAATAGAGTCAGTATATTTTTTTTGATATTGAGCTTTATTCGCTAAACTTCTTTTTACCCATTCAGGTTTAATTTTAATAACTTGACCATTGGATGATGTTTTGTCGATATTTTTCTTTTTAGATCTTTTTGCAGAGGTTCTTTTAGCTTTTGAGACTCTTCTTATTTTTCCTCTTTTTTTTGAAGATTTTTTATTCTTTCTCTTTTTCGTTCTATTCTTTTTTGATTTCTTTTTTTTTGGCATATTTTTTAATATTTACTCATTTTATTTAAAATCTTCCAGCTTTTAGAGTCAATAGGCATTACAGATAATCTACTTTGTTTAATTAAAGATAAATGGCTTAAATCCTTGTTTTTTTTAATTTGCTCTAAAGACACTGGATTATCAAGTCTTTTCAAAAACTTAACAGTCACTGCAACAAATTTTCCTGATTTGTCCGTTTTATCAATGTAATGTTCTTTCACAACTTCTACTATTCCAACAATTTCTTTTCCAATATTTGAGTGATAAAAAAAACATTGATCACCTTTTTTCATAGTTTTTAAATTTTTAGCTGCTTGATAGTTTCTTACACCATCCCAGGGTGCTCCTTTTTCACCAGCCTTTTTTTGTTGATCAATCGACCAAACATCAGGCTCTGATTTAAGTAACCAGTATTGCATTATAATTTTACACCTGCTCCTTTTAAGAAATTAGCTTTTTCATCTAGTGGCCATCTGGGTTTTGCTGGATAATCTAGATTATTGAATTGATTTAATTTAAATTTTTCTAAGCCCACCATCCCTATCATTGCAGCATTATCACCACAGAGTTCTATTGGGGGAAATATACTTTTATAATTTTTTTCTTTACATAGATTGATTAACATTGATCTAATTTTTTTATTAGCTGCAACACCACCAGCAACAACAAAAATTTTTTTTTTTAGATTATTTTTTTTTTCAAACTCTAAGAAAGCAATTTTTGTTTTTTTATACAAGATTTCTATTATTGTTTTTTGAAAAGAAGCTGCTAAATCAAATTTATCTTGTTCTGTATTTATTTCTTTCGATATTTTCAAAACTGCAGTCTTCAAGCCTGCAAATGATAAGTTACAACCCCCTCTGTTAATAATTGGCTTTGGTAACTCATATCTTTCAGGATTTCCCTTATCAGCAAAAACTTCAATTTTGGGACCACCTGGAAATTCTATTCCTAATAATTTTGCAGTTTTATCAAATGCTTCACCTAAAGCATCATCTATAGTTGTGCCCAATCTTTGATAATTTCCAAGTCCTCTAACATTTAAAAACTGTGAATGTCCACCCGAAATCAATAAAAATAAATATGGGTAGTCTAATCCTGAATTAATTCTTGGACTTAAAGCATGACCTTCTAAATGATTAACTGCAATAAATGGTTTTTTAATTAAATTAGCAAAGGTTTTACCAAAACTTAAACCAACCGATAAGCAAACAACTAATCCTGGTCCAGCCGTTGAAGCAACTGCATCTATTTCATCTATTTTTTTTCCACTTTCATCTAAAGCCTTTTGAACAATCCAATCAATTTTTTCTAAGTGGGATCGGGCAGCAAGTTCAGGAACAACTCCACCAAATTTTTTATGCACCTCTGATTGGCTAGAAATAATATTAGAGAGAATTATTGGTATTCCTTGCTCATTTTCTGAAATTAAAGATGCTGCAGTTTCATCACAGCTAGTTTCTATTCCAAGAATTAAGGGTTTTTTATTCATACAAATAGTTTTTAATAATTGTACAATCCCAATACAAGTAAGAAATGATTTTTTTATGAAAAAGAAAATAACAATTGGATCTCGAGGAAGTAAGTTAGCATTATTATATGCACAAAAAGTAAAAGAGAAAATTATTGAGGTAACCAATTTTATTGATCAGGATATAAATATTGAAAAAATTTCTACCAAAGGTGATGAGATACTTGATACCAGATTATCTGATGTTGGTGGCAAAGGCTTGTTTTCAAGTAGTATCGAAAAAGAGCTTCAAAAAAATAATATTGATATAGCTGTTCATGCATTAAAAGATATGCCAGCAATTGAAACCAATGGTCTTTTAACTGATACGTTTCTTGAAAGAACTGATGCGAGAGAAATCGCAATAATTAATGGCAATAAAAATTTTAAAGATTTAAAACAGAATGCTGTTATTGGAACATCTTCTTATAGACGACAATTTCAAATTAAAAAAATTAGACCTGATGTTAGTTGTAAACTTATAAGAGGGAATGTTGACACTAGAATAAAAAAATTAGCAGATGGTGAGTATGATGCGATAATTTTATCTTATGCTGGAATAAAGTATTTGGAATTAGAAGATAAAGTTTCAGAAATTTTTTCTATTGAAGAAATAATTCCAAGTGCAGGACAAGGCATAATTGCTATACAGTGTAGAGAAAATGATAAAGATATGATTTCAATGCTTAAAAAGATCAATCATAAAGAAACTTATCAAAGAGCACATGCTGAAAGAAATATTTTAAAAATTTTAGAGGGAGATTGTGAAACAGCAGTTGGAATTTATTCTAAAATAGATGAAAACAAAATTACAGTGGAAGCCGAACTCTTCTCATTAGATGGTTCACAAAGATTTTATGAAAAAAAATCTGACAAATTAGAAAATTTTAGAGAACTCGGAAATGAGATTGGTCAAATTTTAAAAACAAAATCGAATAATTCTTATAAAAAATAAAATGCATATTCTATTAACCAGACCTATAGAAGACTGTTCTGAGATGATCATCAAGTTCCAGTCTCTTGGTCATAAGGTTTCCCATTTACCTTTATTATCAATTAAAAAAATTCTGCACGAAGAAATAGATCTTTCTGAATTTAGGGGTATCATTTTTACAAGTTCTAACGCTGTAAGATTTTTAAATTTAACTGGACTCGATAAAAATATAAAATGTTTTTGTGTAGGGAATGCAACTGAAAAAGAGGCAAGAGGTCATGGTTTTTCTAATACAATAGCTGCAGAGGGAAACGTTCTAAATTTGAAAGAATTGATATTGCAGAATTTTGAGAAAACAGAGGGTAAATTAGTTTATGTAAGTGGAGAAAACATCTCAGTTGATCTTGATAATCAACTTCAAAATGAGGGATATGAAGTAAAAAGATTAATTAACTACGAAACTGTACATAATGAAAAATTTGATAATGATTTTATTAATAAATTAAAACTTGATATACCCGATATGGTTTACGTTTATTCACAAAATAGTGCATCAAGTCTTTTAAAATTTATAAAATTTAATCAGCTAGAGAGTCTTTGGATGAGTACTAATTTGATGTGTATAGGCGAAAAAACATCAGCTAAATTAAATGAAATTAAGTGGAAAAAGATATTTCTTTTTAATCCTGGAGAAGAAGAATTTTTGTTATATAAAATTTAACTATGGAAATAATAAATAATTTTTCTGAAGTCTTTTTATCAGTCTGGAATAGAGGGATATTAGGAGTAGATATTTTTCAAATATTAATTGGTATTGGAATATTTTTAATTTTTCTAATTTTTAGAGGATTAATAAGTAAACTTATTATTAAAAAATTAGAGATAATTTCTAAAAGAACTACTAATAAATTAGATGATACTTTTGTGTCTTCATTGATTGGACCAGCAAGATTTTTACCAATTGTTTTGGGGTTTTTTATAGCAAGTTATTACATGACTTTTTCAATTGAAGGAAGAGAAGTTGTTGACACAATAAATAGAACATTAATAACAATTCTAATCTTTTGGGTGATACATCAAATTATTGAACCTGTGTCTTATATTTTAAGTGGACTTGATAAACTTTTAACAAGAGAGTTAATTGGATGGATCATTAAATCCTTAAAAATACTAATTTTTATTTTAGGTCTAGCTGCTGTATTAGAACTTTGGGGAATAAAGATAGGACCAATTATTGCTGGTCTTGGTTTATTTGGTGTTGCAGTGGCTTTGGGTGCCCAAGATTTATTTAAAAATTTGATTTCAGGTATTTTAGTTTTAGTTGAAAAAAGATTTAAAATAGGTGATTGGATATTAGTAGAGGGAATTATAGAAGGTATAGTTGAAAAAATTGGGTTTAGATCAACAACAATAAGAAAGTTTGATAAATCTCTTGCAATTATTCCTAACTTTCAATTTGCTGAAAATGCAGTTGTAAATGTTAGTGAAACTTCAAACTGGTTAATAAGTTGGATTATAACTCTTCAATATGACACAACAGTTGATCAATTAAAAACTATAAGAAATGAAATTGAAGATCACATTCAAAAAAGTGAGGACTTTAACACAAGCATAGGCATTGCGGTGAGGGTTGACAAATTTTCTGATAGTTCAATTGATATGTATGTTCGTTGTTTTACTAAATCAGACAGTTGGAACGAGTGGTTATCGGTAAAAGAGAAATTAGCAATTGAAATAAAAAAGATTGTTGAAAAAAACAAAGCATCTTTTGCATTCCCAAGTTCATCTATTTATATAGAAAAAAAATGATAGCCATTTTTTATTTAGCTTTACAAATATTAAAGCTTTATTCCTACGTAGTAATAGCGAATGTAATTATAAGCTGGTTGGTTGCTTTTAATGTTTTAAATACACAAAATAGATTTGTTTATTCAATTTTAGAATTAACATATCGTTTAACAGATCCTATACTTAATAAAATTAGACGATTTTTACCTAATTTAGGATCCTTGGATATCTCACCCATTATATTACTTCTATTGATTTGGTTTTTAGAAATGTGTATGAAGCTCTACATTGCACCTTTAATTTTTTAAAACTTATGATTCTAATTGACGGAAAAAAAGCAGCAGCTGAGTTAAGAGCAGAACTTAAACAAGAGGTAGCTGAATTAAAAAATAAATATAATAAAGTACCAGGTTTAACGGTGATTTTGATTGGAGACCTTACCCCTAGTCAAATATATGTTAGGAATAAAGAGAAATCAGCAAAAGAGGTTGGTTTAAAGTCTGACGTAATTAAATACCCAGACTCTGTGGAAGAAAAAGTTATTTTGGACAAGATTAATGATCTAAATAAAGATGAAAGCGTTTCAGGTATTTTAGTTCAGTTACCTTTGCCAAAACATATCGATAAACAGAAAATTATTGAGGCTATTCATCCATCAAAAGACGTTGATGGATTTCATCCTATGAATGTTGGTAATCTTTCTTCAGGATACGAGAGTTCCGTGCCATGTACTCCACTAGGCTGTTATTTATTAATTAAAAAAATTGAGCCAAACTTAAGTGGAAAAAAAGCAGTTGTAATTGGAAGATCTAATCTAAATGGAAAACCGATGACACAACTTCTTTTAAAAGAAAATTGCACTGTAACAATTACTCACTCAAAAACAAAAGATCTCAAGGCTGAATGTTTAGAAGCAGATATTATTATAGCTGCTGTCGGTATCCCTGAACTTGTTAAAGGAGATTGGGTTAAAAAAGACACAATCGTAATTGACGTTGGAATTAACAAAACAGATAAAGGTATTGTTGGCGATGTTGCATTTGATGAAGTTTCAAAAAATGCTAAAGCATTAACACCAGTTCCAGGTGGAGTTGGACCAATGACAATCGCTTGTTTATTAAAGAATACTGTAGAGTGTTTCAAAAGATCGCAACTTTAAAGTTACAACCTATTAAATTTTTTGATATTTTGAGGCGTGAAGAAACCTAAATATCCATATAGAATTGCAATTGTATTCTTAATTTTAACAGTTCCTACTATTGGAGCAACTCAATTGGGCTGGTACTTATATGATCAACAAACGGGTTTCGATTATGGTATGATTGTTGGAACATTTTCAGTTATATATGCAGCTTGGCTAATGTATGAAAAAAATTGGAGAGAAGAGGATGATGATTAAGTAATGGAAAAATTAATTTTTTTTGGATTGGTAATTCCTATTTTGTTCTTTGTTTTATATTTAGGGACGAGAGCTATCATGAGTGGTGTTAGTGCTAAACAAGCTAACCAAGCTGACAAAGATGAAAATGAAACAAATGACAATAACGAGGAGTTAAACACTGATAAATCTTTGAGTAATGAATTAGAAAAATTGAATGCACTAAGAGAAAGCGGTGTATTAACTCAAGAAGAGTTTGAAAAGGCAAAAAATAAATTATTAAATAATTAAAAATTAAGTTGCTCTTGTTAAAAGCAATAAAGTTGCACCAGCTATAAATATCAAAATACCTAAAATCTCAATAAAAGTTATTTTTTCTTTAAAAAGATATTTTGATGAGATGTAACTAAAAAATATTTCAATTTGACCAACAGCTCTAACAAAAGATGCTTGAATCAAAGTGAAAGCAAAAAACCAAGATAGTGTCGCTAAAAAACCAGCTAACCCGGTTAAGCATATTTCAAATTTATTATCATAAAATTTTTTGAATTCCGATTTTTCAAAAATTATCAGATATGCAGTAATGATTATAGTTTGAATTACTAAAGCAAAAAAAACTGTAGTAAGCGCTTTATCAAAATTAGATGAAAAATTTTCTAGTGTTAGCGCAGCTGCCCTAAAATATACAACACTGAGACCCAGTAAAAGTCCTGCTCCTAATCCAATAAGTGTTACCTTCGAAAAAAAATTTTTAAAAAATAATTTATAATCTTTGATCGAAATAATAATAACCCCAAGTGTTGCAATTATTATTCCAAAAACACCAAGCAAATTTAATTTATCTTTTAATATGATATATTCAAAGATCGCAATTTGAATAACTTCCGTTTTACTTAGTGAAGTACCGACAACAAAATTCGAAAATCTAAAAAGGTATAATAACGTTATTGTAAAAGTAACTTGTAAAATAGATCCTAAAAAAGTGAAAAAAATAAAGTTAGTTTGATTAATAATATCTGAAACGACATTAAAGTCATGAAAAAGTAAAAATAATATAAATGCAAAAGGTAAAGCAAAAGCAAATCTTACATAAGCAGATGCTACCAATGATAAATTTTTATTTAATTTTTTCTGTAAAGAAGTTCTTAGATTTTGAAAAAAAGCTGCTAAAATTGTAAAAACGACCCAATTCATAAATTTATTTAGATATAATCTTTTATTCGAATTAAGTGGTTACTTATATCTAAAAAACTAGTTTTTCTCCATCAGCCAGAGAGCGTCTTCTCCTAAAAAGTAAATTTTTCCGTTATCTGGATGGACTTGTATATCTCTTATTCTTCCAATTTTATTTTTAAATATGATTTCCTCTTTTACATTAGATAAGTCATCAAATATTAATTTTCTCAAGGATTTATCTTTAAGTGAAGTAATTAAAGCATGTCCATTCCATTCACTAAACTCTTTACCTTTGTATATTGTGATCGCACTTGTTGCTATGGATGGAACCCAATATTGTATCGCTTTTGTAAAACCTGGCTTCCATTTAGGACCGATAGGAATACCTGAATAGTTTGTCCCTCCCCAACCTAAAATTTTCCATCCATAATTTTCACCTTTCTTTGCTTCACCAAACCAATCTCCTCCTCTTGCTCCATGGTTACTCATGTAAATTTTTTCATCAAATGGAGATAAAGTTAAACCTTGAGGATTTCTGATACCTATTTGATAAATTTCGGGTAGCCAATCTGATTTACCGAGGAATTTTGGATTATCTCTTGGAATACTTCCATCAGTATTAATTCTAATAATACTGCCTGGATGCTTTGTGGGATCTTGCGCAATCATACCTTGGCCTCTTTCACCGGCAGATGCAAATAAATAATTACCTTTGATCGCTAATCTTGATCCAAAGTGATAACCTGAGTCGATAGGTGGGTTAGCCTGAAAAATATTTTTAAATATTAAGTCTTTTTTATCAAATTTTGATTTTGCTATTGAGGTACTGGTTTTTCCATTTCCTCTATTTTCTGAGTAAGAAATGTATACAAAATTTTCATTAAAAAGAACGTCTAGCAGACCCCCCTGACCATGTTCAAGAAAATTTATGTTATGATTAATAATATCAATATTTTTATTTTTTATATTTATTAATTTTATAGCCCCACTTTTTTCAGTAATAAGTATGTTGTTATCGTCAATAAAAGTTGACCCCCATGGGGATTTCAAGTTTACAATTTTTGTAAAATTAAGATTTTTTGCACTAACTATATTTGGAAAAATAAAAATTAATAATATGAAAATAATTTTCATATTTGTTAAAAAACTACTTCAAAGCCTTCAAAGTCTGGTGGACCTAAATATAAATCTCTATGTTGAGCCGCATTTTTGTGAGCGAGTCTAAAAGCTTCAGATTTAGTCCAATTTATAAAATCCTCTTTTGATACCCATGTGCTATGAGAGGAATATAACGAGTAGTCTTTATTAGTATCACCTTTTATTAAATTAAAATTTTTAAAACCTTTAACTCCTTCAAGATGTGTATCTCTACTTTTCCAAACATTTTCAAAATCTTTTTCTTTTCCAAGAACAATCTTAAATCTATTCATCGCTATATACATAATTTGTTAAGATAACTTCGATCTTCCTCCATCAACGGCTATAACTTGACCAGTGACCCAAGAACTATCATCTGAGATAAGAAATTTAGCTAGTGAAGCAGAGTCCTTTCCCTCTCCTAAACGTTTTAGTGGATGAGCTTTAGCAATTCCATCTGCTAAGACTTTATTCTTTAACATTGGTTGAGCAATTTTAGAATTAGTTAAACTTGGCGCAATACAGTTTACTCTTATATTTGGGGCAAATTCCGCTGCTAAAGAAACAGTTAAACCCTCTACAGCAGCTTTTGTAGAAGCAATTATAGCATGATTTGTAAAACCTCTTTGAGCTGCAACTGTAGAAAATAAAACTACTGAACCTTTATTTTTTTTTAAACTATCTTGGTATCCTTTTATAACTTCTACCGCTGAATATAAATTTAATTTCATACACTTATTAAAATCTTGCTCATTGACCATTCTCAAAGGTTTTAAATCAATCGAACCTACACAGTAGGCAATTCCTTTTACATCAGAAATATCATTTTTAACCTTTTCCACAAATCCATCCTGTAAAACATCAGCTATTGTAAAACTACAACCTAATTTATCAGAAATATTTTTTGTTTCATTTTCATTTCTACCAACTAAATGAACTGAATTTCCCGAATTTACTAATTGTTCAGCTAAACTAGAACCGATTGAACCTGTCGCACCAAGAATAAGATATTTTTCTGACATAAAAATTTTTATTAGTTATATTTAATTATGAAGTTATTTTTTATACTGGGCAATCAATTATTTCCATCAAAATACTTGGATCGCTTCAAAAAAGACCACCTAATTTTTATGGCAGAGGATTATCAATTATGTACTTATGAAAAACATCATAAAAATAAGATACTTCTCTTTTTGTCATCAATGCGCTCACATGCGGAAAACCTCAGAAAAGATAAGTTTAAATTAGAATATTTTAAAATTGAGGATAAAGAATTTAAAGATGATTATTTAAAAAAATTAAAAAAAGTAATTAATTTAAAAAAAATAAAAGAGATTTCAAGTTTTGAAGTTGAGGATAAATTTTTTGAGAAAAAAATTAATCATTTCGTGAAAAAAGAAAAGATCAAATGGAATATCGTTCAAACTCCGATGTTTTTGAACTCAAGAGACGAATTTAAAAAATATCTATCTAAATCAAAAAAACCTTTCATGGCAACTTTTTATAAGGAAGTGAGAAAGAAATCTGGAATATTAATGGGTTCTGATGGAAATCCTATTGGAGGCAAATGGAGTTTTGATGAAGATAATAGAAATAAGTTACCAAAAAATATTTCTATTCCAAGGTTTCCTAAAATTAATGAAACAAATCATACTAAAAAATTAAAACCCATTATTGAAAAACTGTTTAAAGATCATCCAGGAACAACCGAAAATTTTTGGTTTGCTACAGAGTACAATGATGTGGTCAAATTATTGAATTTTTTTATTAAAGAAAAATCTAATTTATTTGGTGATTATGAGGATGCAGTAGATCAAAAAGATAATATCTTATTTCACAGCGCTTTAAGTCCTTATATCAACCTAGGTTTAATCACACCTGAATTTATTATCAAAAAAGTTTTAGATTTTCATAAGAGTAAAAAAATTAGATTAAATTCTCTAGAAGGTTATGTTCGTCAGGTTATAGGATGGAGAGAATTTATGAGAGGAATTTATCAAAGTTACTCAAATGAAATGGAAACCGGAAATTTTTTCAAACAAAATCGTAAAATGAAAAAGTCATGGTATGAAGGAACAACTGGTTTACCTCCACTAGATTATGCAATTAAAAATGCTTTAAATTATGGATGGTCTCACCATATTGAAAGATTAATGATTTTATCAAACATCATGAATCTTTGTGAGATCAAACCAGTGTTTGTTTATAAATGGTTCATGGAGATGTTTGTCGACTCCTCTGATTGGGTCATGGTTCCAAACGTATATGGTATGGGATTATTTAGCGATGGGGGAATTTTTGCAACTAAACCATACATTTGTGGATCAAGTTATTTTATGAAAATGATGGATTTTAAAAAAGGTGATTGGTGCAATACTATGGACGGACTTTACTGGAGATTTATAGATCGTAATAGAAAATTTTTTTTAAAAAATCCAAGACTTTCAATGATGGTTAGAATTTTTGATAAAATGAAAGTAGATAGAAAAAAAATGATTCTATCTGCAGCCGATAAATTTATTAAACAAACTACAATTTAGTGAAAAAAGAAAATCTTCCCTTTAAAATCTGCATTGTTTGTAAAAGACCTTTTACTTGGCGAAGAAAATGGAAGTTAAATTGGGAAAGAGTAAAGTATTGCTCAAAGAGATGTTCTAGCAAAAAAATATGAACTTAGGAAAATACAAATGGAAAAGTAGAATCTTACTTGTCTCTACACCAAATTATAAAGATAGAATTTATTTAGAAGCAAAAAAAATATATCAAGATAAAATAAAAGATTTTCATAAAAGATATGTAAAGTTGATATGTAAAATTGATAAGACGGAAAAATCCTCTATTAATTTAATTGGCTTTGATGGAAAATCTAAAAAGATGATGGATAAACTTAATTATAAAATAATGTTTAAAATCATAGATAAAATGCCACTAAGTAAAAAATTTAAACCAATAAATTTATCGCTTTATTCAGACTACAATCCTAAAACCACTACTCAGGGTTTGGGGTTTAAAAACAAGGAAAAAGCTCTTTACACAATTAAAACTATCAAAACTCGTTCAATTAAGTATCAGGTGAATGTCATCGCAACAATGTTAGGTAGAGCAAAGAACCATCCTAATAAAACTGTGGGTATGGAGGATGCTATTAAAATTTTTGGTGATTGGATGAAAAAATATAAAAGTAAAAAAAATGAAGATTAAAATAAATAAATATTTAACAAAAATAATAGTTTTATCTTTTCTATTTAATCCAATAGTTCTGTATGCTGATTTTTTTGAGGATATTACAAACCAAATTGTTGATAATCCTAAAAGACTTAGTTATGGAGTTTCTGTAACAGACGTAAACCAAGATGGAAATTTTGATTTTGTGGTCACAGGTTTTGGTTATCTTAATCTAGCTTTATCTTACGAAGACGGAAAATTAATTAATATTGTAAAACAAAAAAAATTTACAGATGAGTTTAGAAGAACAATTGGTGTAGCTGCATGTGATATAGATAAAGATGGATATGAAGAAATATATTTTCTTAACACAGATACTTATAGTGGTACAAAAAAATACTCAGATAGACTTATAGATTTAGAAAAAAATAAATATATAGATTTATTTGAAATCGAAAAAAACCAAAGAGACCTTAATTTAACCGCTGGTAGGTCAGTTGTTTGTGTCGATAGAAAAGGCGATGGAAATTACGGGATTTACGTTGCTAATTATGGAGGACCAACAAGGTTTTATGAATATACTGATGACATAATAGTCGATAAATCTGTACAACTAAATCTTGCAAAAATTACTGGTGGTCGAGCAGTAGTAGCTGGACATATTATTTCTGATAAGATTGATGTGTTCGCCGCTAATGAAAGAGGAGCAAATTTTTTATATAAAAATAATAATGGTAAATTCTTAGATGTCGCGAATGAATATAGAGTACAAGACATCCTTCAAAATGGTAGAGGAACTGCTTTAGCTGATATTTATTATAGAGGACGATTGGATATTTTAAATGGAAATTGGGGAGGATTTCATAGAGCTTATGTACTTAAAGATAATATTTTTGAAGATATAGCTAAACCACCTTTTGATGAACCATCAAGAATAAGAACCGTCATTTCAGCTGATTTGGATAATGATGGTTACGACGAAGTATTCATGAATAATATTGGTGAACCAAACAAACTTTTTAAAATTTTAGATAATGGTTTGATAGAGCAAATACCATTAGAGGTTGGCTTAGAGCCAAATGGATATGGAACTGGTGCAGCAGTTGCTGATATAGATAATGATGGTGTACTAGAGTTGTTAGTTTCTCATGGGGAGAGTTTTGATCAGCCATTGTCGTTGTATAAAGCAAAAGTAAACCCAAAAAATAAATATTTGAGAATTAAACCTTTAAATAAATATGGTGCACCTGCAAGAGGAGCAACAGTTACATTAATTTCAAATTTGAGAAAACATTCTAAAACAATTGACTCTGGATCTGGTTATCTTTGCCAAATGGAACCTGTGGCTCATTTTGGTATTAGAAAAAATGAAAAAAATATAAAAGTTCAGGTTAAATGGACAAATGGTAAAACAGAAACAATTTCTGTTAAAAAATTAAATAAAACAATTACCTTAAATCAATCAAACTAATTTAAAGGTTGAAGAACTCTATTTATAAAATGGATTACACCATTTGAGGCTTCAATATCAGCTGTTACAACTTCAGCTTCATTTATATAAACTATACCATTAACTTTTTTGATTGTTATTTCTTCACCATTAATTGCCTTAAGTTTTATTTCACCGTCTATTTCCGAAGAAGTTATTTTTTTTGAGAAGACGTGTCTTCCTAAAATATTTACTAGCTTTTGTTTATTCTCTTCTCTTAATAGGCCATAATATGTTTGTGCACTAATTGCAGCAAATGCATCATCTAATGGTGCAAAAACTGTAAATGGTCCGTCACCTTCTAAATTTTTATTTAATCCTGACTTTGTAAGAGTTTCGTTCAATTTAGTAAATTTTCCAGCCTCATTGAGTTTATTAATTATATTTGCAGATGTAATTGTTGGTATTAAAATCATTACCAATAGAGGGATTATTGAAAAAATTTTTTTCATAGAAACTAATTATATAAAAATTAATAATTTAAAAAGTTTATTTGGTGCGACAAATGTTAAATAAAAAAATATAAATTTTCAATATTTTACACTAGAAAATAGCATCTATTAATTTACACTAAATTAATTATTGAAAAATTCTAATTGTGAATAAATGAGATTTATAAAAAATATTATCAAATTATCAGTTATTTTTACTTTAGTTATGTCTTTTTCAAATATTTCAAGCTCATCAGAAAAAAATTATTATAAAGATTTGATAACTGATTGGTCAAGAATATTTCCTGATAAAAATAGAAACGCTGCAGGTCCAAAATTCTTTAAATACATAATTGATAAAGATATTACTTACAAAGATTTTATTGAATACAATAAATTATATTGTGCTGTATCTGGGTCATTGATTGATCCTAACAGTGAACCTGACTTTATATTTGTTAATGAAAAAGAAACTAAAAAAAAAATTTGTGGTAATTACTACAAATGTTGTATCCCATGTTCATGTGATGTCATGAAGTACTCAGAGGTCCAAAAAATAAAACATAAGTTTAGTGATGGTACAAAAGAGTTTTTTGTTTTTACAATTAAAAATCCCTGCAATAAAAAAGATTTTCCTAATAGAGTAAATAAAGATTATTTTTGCAACGGTGATAAGATCAATGATAAACAAGTTTACAATATCAATGATCATATAGTTATAGGTTTATTGCATGATGGAAAAAATTGCGAAAAAAACGAAATTGATTTTGTTAAAAGCCACAAGGTTACTGGTAGATACTGTGAGTTAAGAAATAATACACCTATAGAAAATTTAAATGCTGGTATGGGAGATATATTCATTAAACTAGCAAGATAAATTTTAAAAATTTCATTTTTTATTTAATCAGTAAATTATTGTTATAAAAATCTATCTCGAGTAAAATACTAAATATTGAACATAATTATTTTACAACATATTAAAGTCGAAGATCCAGGTTTCATAAAGGACCTAATGTTGGATGACGGTTTTAATCTTACTACTATTGAGTTAGATGAAGGAGAAAAAATCCCAAATGATTTAACAAAGTTTGATGGAATGTTTTGCATGGGTGGACCGATGGATACCTACATGGAAAAGGAGTATCCTTGGTTAGTTGAAGAAAAAAAAAGAATAAAAGAATTTGTAGTAAATTTTAAAAAACCTTATTTAGGTTTCTGTTTAGGCTGTCAGTTATTAGGCGAAGTAGTTGGTGGTAAAGTTGTAAAATCAAACCCAGCAGAAATTGGCATGATGGATATAAATTTTACTGACAATAAAAAAAAAGATATTTTGTTCTCAAAATTTCCAGATAATATTAAAAGTTTACAATGGCATTCTTATGAGGTTCAGGGGATTGATAAAAATCCCGATATTACTTTAATAGCATCGTCACCGATAACTAAGTATCAAATTTTTAAATATCAAGATCATGCATATGGCATCCAATTCCATATAGAGATTAAAGATACAACAGTTAATGAGTGGGGTTGTGTACCAGAATATAAAAAGGCACTCGAGGATCAACTTGGTGATGGCGCATTAGAAAAATTTGATCAATCTGCAAAAAAAAATATGAAAGATATGAATAATTATTCAAAAATTTTATATGATAATTTTAAGAGTCTCTTATGAGTAAAAAAAGAAAAAAAATTAAAAAGAAAAATCCAATGGCTAAATTATTGAGCTCACCAATGCTCAGAAATAAAATAGTAAAAAATAAAAAAAAAATTTATAATAGAAAAAAATTCAAATTAGAAAATGAATAATAAAATTTTTGAATGGGCAGGAGTTATAACTGCTATATTATATTCATTATTTGTAGCTATGAATATTGGCATAGAGTTTTTTGGTTTTTGTTTATTACTTATATCTGCAATCCTAATTGGAATTTGGGCTTATAGGGGCGGTCACAGAGGAATATTATTTTTACAATTCTTTTATGCTACTGCAGCAATTATCGGGATGTTCAGGTGGTTTTAATTTAAAGATGATATTATTTTAGGAATATAATTTTTAAAATTAAAAAAACCTTTATTACAATATTGCCATGAATATTGATCGAGTTTTCTATATAAAAAATCTATTTTTAAATTATTTGAATTTAAATAATCCAGGTTTTCACCAACTGTTGGATATAACGCAATAACTTTTTCGCTTATATTTTTAACCTCACTTATATCTATCACTTCACAATTGATAGAATTATTTTCTAATCTTTGTTTTTGATCACTAATTAAAAGAGATTTAAATTTAATAACTTTTTCACTTAGTTTGATAGATCTATTTTCATTTTTATTTGAAATTATATAAATTTTTTTAAATTTATGATTTTGAAAATCTGTAGTTTCAAATGATAAACTATTTTCAAAAATAAAAAGATTTTCATCATCTGTATTTTTATTGCTAAAATCTTGTTTAACTATTGTGTAAGTTTTTTCAGAAACTTTTGGAGGAGCAGTTTCATTTAATTTAATATTATTAAATCTATTATTAGTGAATTTTTTGATATTCCACTCACTTGCTAAATAGTGTTTTCCCCGCGTTTGAATTCCAGCCACCCATCTCCAACCTAGAGTATTAGATGCAGAGTCGCCATCATAAAGATGTTGCATAAAAAATTCTGCACCTAATTGCCAGGGTAATTCTAATGTAAAAATCCAAATACTAGCAAACCACATTCTAGTATGATTATGTAAATAATTATTTTCTTTAAGTTCTGTTACCCAAAAATTAAAACATGCAATATTGGTTTTTCCATTTATTGCATTTTTGTAATTTTGGTTATCCTTATATTCTTCTCGAATTTTATTTAACTCTACTAAATAATCTGTCCAAACGTTTGGTCTCAATTCTAACCAACCCTTCCAATATGTTCGCCACAAAACTTCTTGAATAAATTTTTCATTTTTTGAAAAAGAAAACTTGCTAAGTGATTTTTCAATAACTTCTTTCTCGTTAATAACTCCATGAGTAATATATGGAGATAAACCCGATATATTTGATCTGTTTTCTGGACCAAAATCAAAATTTCTTAGCTTGGAATATTCAGAAAGATTTTTTTCTACAAAATTATTCAATCTATTTAAGGCCGCAGCCTTTGAGGCTTCAAATTTCATTTTGATTTATTTTGATTTTTTTTTCTTTAGACCAAGCTTGTCACTATGTCTTAATCTTAAAATAACAATTGCACCAGCAATTAGAACAATGGCAATAGCTTCATAAACTAATGCTGTTGGATCCATTTCCTTACCCTGAAGAATAATAAATCGTGCTAGGGCAGTAATTGCAATTAATAATGGAAGAGTAATACTAATTGATTGTTGGTTCCAAAAAACTCTTACCATTGCTAACACTTCTAAATAAAGAAACATCAATAACAAATCGGCTAAAGTCACCGATCTATTTTCGAACATTTTGTACATTTCTATACCGACTGCAATAACTGTACTTATTAAAATGATAACCATTAAAATAAGTTGTAAATTTTTTGCTATTTTTTCCATTATTTATCTTTACTGAAAGGCAACCATTTTTCAAACACTGATTTTGAAGAACCTTCATAAGGAATTGAATAAGAATATGGATTTGGGCTTGTTAATACTTCAATACCTTTTGAAAAAACAAATATAAATACAATCACAAAAACAAGCACCATTATTTTAAAAGGGTCGAAATTTTTTGTTTTAAAAACACTAGCTGAATTTTCTTCTGCTCTATGAAAATGTTTAAAGGTCATATACACGGCAAAGATTAAACCAATATGAGCTAAAAAAAGACCAGTCCAACCAAAAACAAAAGTTGTGTATGAAAAAACATATAAACTAAAAACTGTAGTCCATATAAAACTTAAGACTAATAAAATTTGCAACCTAACAGTTTTAGGAAGAGAACGGAGATCATTTTTACTATCATCAAACAAAATGTTTGCTGTATCTCTCATCCAATTTTTTAGTGATTCCATGTTTCTAAGATATAACTAAAAATAAATTTAACAAACTATAAATTGTCCTAAAACTTATTAATATTAGAGTTTTTTCTTATGATAGTTAATAAATCTTTCAACATTAGATTTATTAAATGTTTTATTCTCTTCAAAAGAAACTTTTTTCATTGAGTATGCATTACTTTTTGTAATTCTAGATTGGATGGTAATATTCCCTTTGTATAGCTTAAGTTTTACAGACCCATTAACCTTATTTCTTTTTTGATCGACAATTCTTTGTAACTTAAATCTTTCTTTTGAGTACCAATAACCATTGTAAATCAATTCGGCGTATCTTGGCATAATTGAATCTTTCTTGTGCATCGTTTCTTTATCCAATGTCACTGACTCAATAGCTCTATGAGCGTGAATCAAAACTGTTCCACCTGGTGTTTCATAAACTCCCCTTGATTTAATTCCAAGAAATCTATTTTCAACTAGATCAACTCTTCCAATGCCATTTTTTCCAGCAATAAAATTCAATTTTGCAAGAATTTTTTCAGGATTTAATTTTTTTCCATTTATTCCAACAGGATCACCATTTTTAAAATTAATCGAAACAAAAGTTGGTTTATTCGGTGCTTTTTCAGGAGAGATTGTTCTTTGAAAAATAAATTCTGGTGCTGAATTTTTTGGGTTCTCTAAAATTTTACCCTCAGTAGATGTATGAAATAAATTATCATCAACAGAAAAAGGGGGTGCTCCTTTTTTATCTTTTGGGATGGGTATCCCATGTTTTTTTGCATAATTAATTAAATCACTTCTAGATTTTAATTTCCAGATTCTCCAAGGTGCAACAACCTTTATCTTTGGACCAAAATAGTGATAACCTAATTCAAATCTTACCTGATCATTTCCTTTTCCTGTAGCACCATGAGACACTGCATATGCTTTAAATTTTTTTGCTATTCTTATTTGGTCTTTAGCGATTAATGGTCTTGCAATTGAAGTTCCTAATAAATAAACACCTTCATAAATCGCATTAGCTCTTATCATTGGAAAAACATAATCTTTTACGAAAAGATTTTTTAAGTCTTTAATTATAATCTTTTTGACGCCAAATTTTTTAGCATTATTTATTATTTTTTTTCGATTGATCTCTTGTCCTATATCAGCAGTGTAACAGATGACTTCTGCGTTATAATTTTCTTGAAGCCATTTTAGAATTATAGATGTATCCAATCCTCCTGAATAAGCTAAAACTATTCGTTTATTAGATTTCATTTATTAACTGCAAGCTTTTTTTGCAGAATTATAAGCCTTGGTAAATCCTAATAATGAATAATGATCTATGGTTTGTGATCCTTTTTCGTTATATCCGGTAACCATAATTCTAGATCCTTTTTTCATAACCTTAACCATAATATTTTCTTTTTTATTACTAGTCATCCAGGCGAAACCTTGTTGCTTAATGTCAAACTTGAATTTGTTATTTCCAGATGTTGCTAAAACAGTATTATTTTTATTAAACTCATATCCAGCTGTTGCACTAATTTCGTTAGTAATTTTTTCATTAGGTCTAAAAGTGACAAATAATCTTGCGTCTCTTTTATTACTTTTAGGTGCCTGTAATACTGGAATTGATTGAGCGAAACACACCTTCCCAGATGTCTCTGAAACTACTAAAACTTCCCAGTCTTTAAATTTTCCAATTTTTTTTAAGTCCCCTGCAAAACTTTTTGATAGTGAAATAAACAGTATAATTGAGGATAGATATAAAATTTTTTTAATTAAGGACATGGATTCGGATAAATATTTTGAACTTTGTTAATTTCATTAATAACTTCCTCTGATAGATTTATATTTACACTTTCTATGTTAGTTTTCAACTGATCCATTGTCGTAGCACCAATTATAACAGAAGTTACAAATGGCTGAATTTCACAAAACTTTAATGACATTTGTGTAAAGTGAATATTATTTTTTTTTGCAATCTCAAAATATGCATCAACTGCCTTAGCCGTGTTGGGTTTATCGTATCTGGTCCAGAAGTCTCCATCTCTTTCTAATCGAGAATTTTTGGGCATTTGGTTATTTCTGTATTTCCCAGTTAAATACCCACTTGCTAGAGGTGAGTATGCTAATAAACCAACTTCTTCTCTAATGGAGATTTCTGCTAAACCTATTTCATATGTTCTATTTAATAAGTTGTAAGGATTTTGAACTGACATCATTTTTGGTAAATTATTTTCTTTAGATACCTGAAGACATTTATATACGCCCCATGGAGTTTCGTTTGATAGACCAACTTCTCTAATTTTCCCCTCTTTTATAAATTTTTGTAAATTTTCTAGAACATCTTCAAATTTATTCCAACTTTTATCATCTTCTTTATGTTCGTAACCCAACCGTCCAAACATATTAGTTTTTCTTTCTGGCCAATGTAATTGATAAAGATCTATATAATCAGTTTTCAATCTTTTAAGACTATCATTTAACGCTATAGTCATATTTTTAATACCAAAGCTATTTTCTCCTCCTCTAATGTAATTTCTAGAAGGTCCTGCAACTTTTGTTGCTAATATAATTTTGCCTCTCTTTTTTGTTTTTTGAAACCAGTTACCAATAATTTTTTCAGTCAGACCAAAAGTTTTTTCTTTAGGGGGAATTGAATACAATTCGGCAGTGTCCCAAAAATTAACTCCTTGATCGATCGCATAATCCATCTGTTGGAAACCTTCCTCTTCTGTATTTTGTTCTCCCCATGTCATAGTTCCGAGACAAATTGTACTAACGTCAAGGTTGGTATTGCCTAATTTTTTATAATTCATAACGCTTTTATCGTATTTATTCTGTAATTAGACTTCTAAGGTATCTTGAATAATTAGTAAAAGATTATATATCTTCGTTATGGAATTTAATAAAAAAGGTATTCTTGGTAGAGCTAAAGAAGCTGTTCAACAATCCAGTGTAGTAATGGATGAAGGCTTAAGAGCCTACATGCTCAAAGTATATAATTATATGGCAACGGGAATCCTTATGACAGGGATAATTGCCCTATTAACTTTCAAAATGTCTGTTGTGACTGATAGCTCAGGATCTATAGTCGGACTAACTCAAGTGGGTAACGCAATCTATATGTCTGGGTTAAAATGGCTGGTAATGTTAGCTCCGCTTGGAATCGTGTTTTACATGAGCTTTGGTATAAATAAAATGAGTGCAGCTAAAGCGCAAACGACTTTTTGGATTTTTGCTGCATTAATGGGTTTGTCTCTTTCGTCAATTTTATTAGTTTACACTGGAATGAGTATTACAAGAGTATTTTTCATTTGTTCTGCTACTTTTGGAGCAATGAGTATATATGGATATACAACTAAAAGAGACTTAACAAAATTAGGATCTTTTTTAATGATGGGGTTGATTGGTATTATTATTGCATCAATAGTTAATATTTTTATGAAGTCCTCAATGATGTATTTTGTAATTTCTATTTTAGGAGTTTTAATATTTGTAGGACTTACTGCTTACGACACACAAAAAATTAAAAACATGTATGCCGCTAGTGACACGGGTGAATTAATGGGTAAAAAAGCTGTAATGGGTGCATTAACACTTTATTTAGATTTTATTAATTTATTTATCATGTTGCTAAGACTTTTTGGTCAAAGAAGATAACTTAAAGTTTTTTCCAATTAATATTTTTCAACAAATTATTTAAATCAGACGAATTTCTGAATATTTTTCCATTAGCATCGGTAATTAAGTATTTAAGATTTTTATTTTTTGGCTTAAAATTTTTGCAAATCTTATACAGAGCATTTTCTGTAGTATTTTTAAAAACACTAAAACCAACTTGTTTGCTTGAAATATTAAGTCCATAGTCTTTCCATGATCCTTCAGAGACCATTTTTGCATATAAGTCTAAAATAACTTTTAATTCATCTTTTTCAAAAAAATGTTTTTCTTCAATATTCTTTTTATTAACATTATCGATTATTAGACGTAAATTATTATTCATTTGTCTTATATTTATTTATCAAACCTATTTGAAAAGCAGTGAATATAAACGTAATAGGTAATAGTCCCCATACTTTAAAATTTACCCAAAACTCCTCAGATTGAGTTCGCCAAACTATTTCGTTAAGAATTGCAAGACCAAAAAAGAAATATATCCATCTTTTATTTAATATTTCCCATCCTTCATCAGTGAGTGAGACAGAGTTACCCATTAATTTTTTTAAAACAGGTTCATTTGTGAAGTACCTTCCAAATATTAGAGCAAATGCAAAGAGAATATTTATTATTGTTGGTTTGACATAAATAAAAACTGGATTATCAAAGTAAATTGTTAAGCCCCCAAATAAAGTGATTAAAACTCCACTTAACAAAGGAATCTTTGGTATTTTTTTTTCAAAAAACCAAACAATAGCTAATGCAATTATTGTCGCAATTATAAATGGGGGAATTGCAATTTTTAAGTCTTTTCCACTATCGTAGTAGTAGTAAAAAAAAATTACTAGAGGTCCAAAATCTGTTAAAAACTTTAAAAAAGATTTGTTCACAGGCAAGATATTAACATAAATAATATTTTCATAAAAACTTTTAATTTTTCTTATTGATTTTTGTTTTTAAATACCCATACTAAATGTGATGGCAATTCAAAAAGCTAAATTTTCAATTGGAGATATAGTTAAACACAAACACTTCGATTTTAGAGGTGTAATATATGATGTTGATTTTGAATTTAATAATTCAGAAGAATGGTATCAATCGATTCCAAAAAACGTAAGACCAAGAAAAGATCAGCCTTTTTATCATCTGTTAGCTGAAAATGATGAAATCACATACGAGGCTTACGTTTCTGAGCAAAATCTTCTGGTTGATGACTCAGATGAACCAATTAAACATCCTTTAATTGAGGAAATTTTCTCCGGAAAAAAGGGATCTAGCTATTTCAAGCTATCTAATTAAATAAATCACTTTTTTAACACATTTAGCTCAAACCTTTGACACAGCAATTTGCTTTTATGAGATTAATTCTGATCAAGGGTGCTACTTATTTACCCTTCGTTATTATCTCCCTCTGGCATTCTTGATCAGGCAGTTTTTTCATAATAAATATAACTTCATATATGTTTAAATATTTTGAGCCAAATAAAATTTTTTCGATAACATCAAAAGCTCCTAAGTATGTACTATTTTTATTTATTGTCATTCTTTCAATAGGATTAACTGAGGCATTAATTTTATCTCCTGAAGATTATAAGCAGAGTCACTCTGTCAGAATTATGTATGTTCATGTCCCAGCAGCCTGGACTTCGCTTGGAATTTTTTCAGCTATTACTTTTTTGTCTATAGTTGGATACATTTTTAAAATAAGAAATTTTTTTTTAATCGCAAAAAGTTTGGCACCCTCTGGGTTGGTATTTAATATAATAGCTCTTGTTACTGGTTCCATATGGGGCAAACCCACATGGGGAACATGGTGGGCTTGGGACGCAAGAATAACCTCAATGTTAATACTAGCACTGTTTTACATAATGTATCTTGTTGCATGGAGAATTTTTGAAGATAATGATAAAGTGTTTAAAGTCACGTCGATTATCACAATCTTGGGAATTATTAATGTTCCGATAATTAAGTATTCAGTAGATTGGTGGAATACATTACATCAACCAGCTTCAATCAACATATTCTCGAAGTCTTCAATTCACATATCAATGCTGTTTCCATTAATGACAATGACTGCGGCATTTGCCCTATTTTCTCTACTGATTTTTTTAATGAAATATAATACAGAACTGATAAAAATTAAGAATAAAGGGTTAGATAGATTATGATTGAAAATTTATTTTTTATGAATGGATATGGACTGTATGTTTGGTCAGCATTTTCATTTACTTTAGTGAGTTTCTTGACACTTTTTTTGGTCATTAAAATTCAATACAAAAAAGAAAAAAATAAATTTATAGCAAAATTTGGATCTTTAAATTCTGAGAGAGCAGCTTTTGCAAAATCTCAAAGTATCAATAAAGAGATTTTGTCAAATACTTCAAACATTTAACTTTTGAAACATGTATGGGCGAAAAGTTAAGTTAAGATTTTTTTTTATACTATTAATAATTATAACTTTAGCGTTATCAGCCTTTTTACTAGTTAAGTCTTTAGAGGAAAACGTTATTTTTTTCAAATCTCCAACAGAAATTAAAACTTTAAGTGAAATTGGTAAAAAGAAAATTAGAATAGGTGGAATGGTTAAAAAGAACTCTATAACTATGATTTCAAAAGAAATTAAATTTATTGTTACAGATTTTAAAAACGAGATAAATGTTGTTTATTCTGGGGTTGTACCGAATCTTTTTGCTGAGGAGAAAGGTGTTGTTGCTGAGGGATATTTAAAAGATAAAAATTTTTTTTTAGCTACAAAAATTTTGGCTAAACACGACGAAAATTATATGCCGCCAGAAGTTAAGGCTGCATTAGAGGAGAAATAAATTTGGCGAGTTTAATAGGTTCTTATTCATTAAGTTTTGGACTTCTTTTTTCAGTTTTTATTATCTTTTTTTCAGTCAGAAATTTAAGAGATGCTGAAATCTTAGATAAAAAAATAATATCTTTTACGTTTATACAATTTTTTTTTGTAGTCATAAGTTTTTTTGGATTAATTATCTCTTTTATTAACTCAGATTTTAGCAACGAAACTGTTTTTAATCACTCTCATACGACCAAACCATTATTTTATAAAATCTCAGGAACTTGGGGTAATCATGAGGGTAGTTTATTGTTATGGTTGCTAGTATTAACTTTATTTATTTCAATTTTTTTAATTAAATCTAATCAACAGCCAAAAAAGTACAGAATTTTTACCTTATTATTTCAACAAATAATAATTGTAGGTTTTTTTGTTTTTTTAATTAAAACTTCAAGCCCATTTAATTACATTTTTCCAATACCAAATGAGGGTTTAGGTTTGAACCCAATTTTACAAGATCCTGCTTTAGCAATACATCCACCAATTTTATATTTAGGTTATGTAGGTTCTTCGATAATTTTCTCGTCAGCACTTGCTGCCATGGTTACGTCATATGTATCAAAAGAATGGGCGAGGCATATTAAACAATGGGTTTTAGCATCTTGGGTTTTTCTTACATTAGGAATTTTACTTGGATCTATTTGGGCTTATTATGAATTAGGTTGGGGAGGTTTTTGGTTTTGGGATCCAGTTGAAAATGTATCTTTAATGCCATGGTTTGCACTAACAACTTTACTTCACTGTATATTAGTTTTGGAGAAGAAGAAAATATTAACTTCATGGGCCATGATACTGTCAATTGCAACTTTTGCTTTGAGTATGAGTGGTACTTTCTTAGTAAGATCTGGAATTTTAAATTCAGTTCATACATTTGCTAATGATCCAGAGAGAGGTTTATTTATTTTGATTTTTCTTTTTACACTTATTTTTTTATCTATTTTTATTTTCATTTTTTTTCATTCAGAGAAAGAAAAATTAGAAAACAATTTTTTTTGGCTTAGCAAGGAGACATCTATTTTAGTTAATAATTGGTTTATGATGTATTTTTTATCAGTAGTTTTAATAGGAACAATTTATCCAATATTTTTAGAAGTTTTAACCGCAAATAAAATATCTGTTGGACCACCTTTTTATAACAAACTCATATTGCCTTTCTTAATTCCATTTTTAATAGCTATGGCAATTGGACCAAATCTTAATTGGGTTAAATCAGATTTTAAAGATAAGTTTTATATGACAATATTTTTAGTAATATCTTTTTTGTTATCAGCATTAATAATTAAACAATTTGATATAAATTTTCTGATTAACACAATTTTGGTTACTTCTGCTTTCTTTTTATTTTTTTCTACTTCTAGAGAATTTTTTGTCAAAAGATTTAGAAATTTATCTCAGAACATTGCTCATTTTGGTTTTAGCTTATTAATTTTAAGTATTTTATTTAATAATATTTTTTCTAATGAGGTAATTACTAATCTAAAAATTGGTGAAACTTTTGAGACTGAAAAATTTTCAATAAATTTTGAAAACGTTAAGCAAAAAGATGGAAAAAACTTCAGAGCAATTATAGGAAAATTTAATGTACAAAATTTGGATGGCTCATCAGATATCCTCAATCCTGAGCTAAGAATATATAATCAACCAAATATAATTACGAGTGAGGCTGATATTAAAACTAACTTACTCACAGATAAATTTATGACAATGAATTATGTTCAGAACCAGGAATACTTCAATATTAGATATCAAGTTAAACCTTTCATGATTTGGATATGGGTTTCAGTAATATTAATAAGTTTTGGTGGTTTTTTAAGTTTTTTTAAAAAGAAATATGAAGTCTAAATTTATTTCACTAATTTTAATTTTTATTTTTTCAATTACTTTTGTAATTTTTTTCAAGGGATTAAAAAATTCAAATATTTATACTCCAAATACCAACCTAAAAAAAGAGGTTCCATCATTTGAGTTAAAATCTTTTGAGAATAATTCTATTATTATTTCAGAAAAAATTTTTAAAGATAATAAGTATTATTTGATGAACATATGGGCATCATGGTGTGTCCCCTGTAAGGGGGAACATAAATTTTTAATGAAATTAAAAAAAGATGAAAGAATAGAATTGATAGGATTTAATTATAAAGATAACTTTAAAAATGCCTCAAGTTTTTTAAAAGATTTGGGCAATCCTTACAATATAATTGTATCAGATAAGGATGGCACAGCATCAATTGAATGGGGTGCTTATGGGGTGCCAGAAAGTTTTTTAGTGCATCAAAATAAAATTATTAAAAGATTTGTTGGTCCAATAAACAATAAGGACTTATTAGAAATTGAGAAAATAATTAGATGAAATTTATTCATATTTTTTTGATTGCAAGTATAATTTTGAATTTTAATCTTTTAAACGCAGATGAAATTAAAACTGAAAATAAAATAGCTAAAAATTTGAGATGTTTAATTTGCCAAGGACAGTCAGTTTATGACTCAGACTCAGAATTCGCGATAAGTCTAAAGTTAGTTATTAAAAATAAAATCCAACAAGGCCTGAGCGAGGAACAAATTTATAGTTTTTTAAAAATGAAATATGGAGAATGGATATTGTATGATCCAGTTTTCAACAGAAATACCTATTTTTTGTGGCTATTGCCTATCTTGATATTCTTAGCTGGTGGTGCAATAATCATTAAAAGGTTTTATAATAAAAAATAATCTTAATTAAGTAAAATGATTTTAAAAAGAATTTTTTTAGTTTTATTAATTTTGACTTTGCCTTCAAAATTATTTGGAGATACTGATATTGATGATAACAACCATCAATTTAATTTATACCTTGGGAATTTTGATTTTAGTGATGATAATCAAAAATCAACGTTGTTAGGTTTTCAGCATCAAAATGAAAATTTAAAAAGAAACACATTTCTAGGAAATATTTCACCGATTACTGGAGGTTTCATAACTGCTAATTCCGCTGCCTATGTTTATACAGGTGTTGAGTGGAATATGAACATGGGCCCATTTTTTATCACTCCAAGCTTTACTCCCGGACTTTACCATGAGGGGGATGGAAAAGACCTTGGGCATCTTCTTGAATTTAAGTCGGAATTACAGCTTTCTTACAAAACCACTGATACAACTAATTTTGCAGTATCATATAATCATGTGTCTAATGCAAGTTTAGGGGATAAAAATCCTGGGGCAAATAGTTATATGTTTAATTTCCTCAAAAAGTTTTAGAAAAAATTATGAATTTAAAAGATTGTCACAATTTTAGTGATTTTAGAAAATTAGCTCAAAAAAGGTTACCATCACCAATCTTTCATTATATTGATGGTGCAGCAGATGATGAAGTTACATATGCTAGGAATACTAGCGCATTCGATGATGTGGATTTAGTTCCAAATGTTTTGAGAGGAGTTGAAGAAGTCGATTTGTCAACGACGATATTTGGAAAAAAATTAGATTTACCTTTTTATTTATCACCAACAGCTTTACAGAGACTTTTTCATTACGATGGAGAAAGAGCAGTTGGAAGAGCGGCAAAAAAATTTAATACAATGTTTGGAGTTTCAGCTTTAGCCACAGTTAGTGTTGAGGAAATTTCCTCAATGATCGATACACCTAAGATGTTTCAGTTTTATTTTCATAAAGATAGAGGTTTAAACGACTCTTGTTTGGAAAGAGCTAAAGCAGCAAATTTTGATGTGATGGCTTTGACAGTTGATACTATTACAGGAGGAAATAGAGAGAGAGACTTAAGAACAGGCTTCACCTCTCCACCAAAGTTAACTTTAGCAAGTTTATATAGTTTTGCTACTAAGCCGATGTGGGGAATTAATTATCTAACAAAAGGTAAATTTGAATTACCTCATTTACAAGATTTTGTGAAAGAAGGTACCGATGTTAACTCTTCAATTGGAAATTATTTTTCGACTATGTTGGATCAATCTATGAATTGGAAAGACGCTGAAAACCTTTGTTCTAAATGGGGAGGCCATTTCGCTCTTAAAGGAATTATGAGTGTAGAAGATGCGAAAAGAGCAGTAGACATAGGATGCACGGGTATAATGGTATCAAATCATGGTGGAAGACAGTTAGATGGATCTAGAGCACCCTTTGATCAACTTGCAGAAATAGTTGATGCAGTTGGTGATAAATTAGACGTGATTTGTGAAGGTGGAATTCACAGAGGCACACATATGTTAAAAGCTTTATCATTAGGCGCAAAAGCTTGTTCTGGAGGAAGATTATATCTTTATGCTTTAGCAGCTGGAGGTCAAGCAGGTGTCGAACGAGCTTTAGAAAAATATAAAGCTGAACTAGTGCGTGACATGAAACTTATGGGGTGCACTAAGATAAGTGATTTAAATAGAAGTAATTTAAGATTCAGAAAATAGTGGTTTTAAAAGATTGCTATAATTTTAATGATTTTAGAAATCTAGCAAAAAAAAAACTTCCTTCACCAATTTTCCATTATATTGACGGCGGTGCCGATGATGAGACGACTTTAAAAAGAAATACTGAAGCTTTTAACCAATGTGATTTAGTTCCAAATATCCTAGCAAGTGTTGGCAAGCCAGATTTATCCACCACCATATTTGGTAAGAAGATTGATATGCCAATTTTTTTATCTCCTTGTGCCATGCAAAGATTATACCACCATGACGGAGACAAAGCTTCAGCTAGAGCAGCTGAAAAATTCGGAACTTTTTATAGCATGTCAACAATGGCAAACAATACTATAGAAGAGATTTCGAATATTTCTGGTGGACCAAAATTGTTTCAATTATATGTGCACAAGGATCAATCAATTACAGATGACTTAATAGATAGATGTAAAAGATCGGGGTTTAATGGAATGTGCTTAACTGTGGATACATTAGTTGCAGGAAATAGAGAGAGAGATCATAGAACCGGATTTACAACACCGCCTAAATTGACTTTGCAAAGTTTAATGAGTTTTGCGTTACATCCTAGTTGGGTTTTTAATTATTTAACACATGGAAAATTTAAACTAGCTAATGTGGCATCAAAGACTGATAAAGGAACTAACATTGCTAAATCTGTTATAGAATATATTAATGAGCAATATGATCCTTCAATGAATTGGAAAGATGCAGAGTACTGCGTTAAAAAATGGAATGGTCCTTTTGCATTAAAAGGCGTCATGAGTGTTGACGATGCGAAAAGAGCAATTGATATTGGTTGTACTGCAATTATGATTTCAAATCATGGAGGTCGTCAACTTGATGGATCTCGATCACCTTTTGATCAAATAAAAGCAATTTCAGATGCAGTGGGAGATAAGCTAGAAATAATCTTAGATGGTGGGGTAAGGAGAGGAACACATGTACTAAAAGCCTTGGCAGCCGGGGCAAAAGCCTGTAGTTTTGGAAAAATATTTTTGTTCTCTTTAGCCGCAGGTGGACAGTCAGGTGTTGAGCATTTACTGAAAAACATGCACGATGAGATAAATAGAAATATGGTATTAATGGGTTGTAAAAATTTAAAAGAGTTGAATAGTTCAAAATTAATTTATAGAAGTTAGGTAAAAATATAGAAATTATGAAGTTAGCTAAAAGTTTAGAAAGATTAGGAACTGAGTCTGCATTTACAGTCCTTGCAGAAGCAAAAAAATTGGAAGCTCAGGGAAAACCAATGATCCATTTAGGATTGGGGCAACCAGACTTTAAAACTCCAAAACATGTAGTTGAGGCAGCAAAAAAAGCACTTGATGATGGACATCATGGATATGTAATGTCGAATGGTATTCCTGAATGTCGACAAGCTGTTACGAGGTGGATAAAAAAACGTTACAATGTTGACATTAATTTTGAAAGAATTTTAATCATGCCAGGTGGTAAGCCAACAATGAGTTATGCTATTCAATGCTTTGGTGAACCTGGAGCAGAGATTATACACCCAACCCCTGCTTTTCCGATTTATGAGTCTATGATTAATTATACAGGCTCAACTTCAGTCCCATATGACTTAACAGAAAATAAAGATTTAAAATTCGATCCAGACAAAATATTATCTATGATAACAGATAAAACCCGTTTGTTAATTTTGATAAATCCTAATAATCCAACAGGGAGCTTTGTTGAGAAAAAAGACGTAGATGTTTTAGCTGATGGTCTGAAAAAGCATCCTCATGTAACAATATTAAGTGATGAAATTTATAGCAGACAAATTTTTGATGGAAAAGAAATGCCAACATTTTTTAATTATCCAGAATTGAGAGAAAGATTAATTGTATTAGAGGGATGGAGCAAAGCTTACTCAATGACTGGGTGGAGACTTGGTTGGAGTTTTTGGCCAGAGCATTTAGTTGAACATGTTAATAAATTACTAATTAATAGTGTTTCATGTGTTAATGCTGCAGCTCAATTTGCTGGTATTGCCGCATTGGATGGACCAGATGACTCTATAGATGCAATGATGGAAAAATTTACTCAAAGAAGAGACTTAATTTATAAAGGTTTAAATGATTTACCAGGTGTAGAATGTAGTCTACCTGGAGGGGCTTTTTATGCATTTCCTAAAGTAATCGGTACAGGTATGAATGGTGCTGAGTTTGCAAGAAAGGCTATGCATGAAGCAGGAGTAGCAATAGTTCCTGGATCAGCTTTTGGTGAAACTTGCCAAAATTATGTTAGATTTAGTTTTGCTGCATCAAGAGACAATATTTCACAAGCATTGGAAAATATAAAGAAAATGCTATCTAAATAAGGTATATTTTTTTAGCATTATTTATTAATATCACTTCTTATGAACGATCAAGTACAGGCTGAGCTAAAAAAAATTTTTAATGGAAGATTCTCAACTTCTGTATCCACGAGAACAAATTATGCTAGAGGTGAAGATACTTATGATCCAATTTTATCAAAAGCTGTAGTATTTCCAGAGACTAATCAGGAGGTTTCTCAAATATTAAGACTGTGTAATGAACATAAAATTCCTGTGGTGCCATTTGGTACAGGTACCTCCTTAGAGGGTAATGTGGTTGGAAATGAAAAAGGGATAACTATAAGCCTTGAAAAAATGAATAAAATTTTAAGTGTTAATGCTGAGGACTTCGATTGTAGGGTGCAAGCCTGCGTTACAAAAGAACAATTAAATGAATATCTTAGGGAGGACGGAGTCTTTTTTCCAATTGATCCAGGTGCTAATGCAGCTATCGGAGGTATGGCTTCCACATCCGCCTCAGGAACAATGGCAGTTAAATACGGCACCATGAAAACTGTAATTACTGGTCTGACTGTTGTTTTGCCTAATGGAGATATTATTAACACAGGAGGAAGAACAAAAAAAACCTCAGCAGGTTATAATCTAACTAATTTATTTATTGGTTCTGAGGGAACTTTAGGAGTTATAACGGAAGTTCAATTGAGGCTTTCTCCTATACCAGAGAGTATAATGTCAGCTGTTTGTCATTTCCCAACTTTAGAAAAAGCTGTTCAAACTGCACAACAAGTTATTCAGTATGGGGTCCCAATTGCAAGAATTGAAATGTTAAATAAAGATCAAATGGGAATAAGTATAAATTATTCAAAATTAAAAGATATCGAGGAAACGCCAACATTATTTTTTGAATTTCATGGATCAGAATTATCTAATAAGGAAAATATCAAAATAGTAGAGGAAATATCTAAAGATAATAATGGAAGCTCTTTTAAGTGGGCAAAAGATTTAGAGGAAAGAAATAAACTCTGGCAAGCAAGATGGGACGTTTACTATTCTGTAAAAGCTTTGATAAATAATGGAAGAGTTTATTCAACTGATGTGTGTCTACCTATTTCAAATATAACAGAGTGTGTAAACTACGCAGAGGAACAAGCAAAAAAATTTGGACTTAGAGCTCCAATGGTGGGCCATCTAGGAGATGGAAATTTTCACGTATTGTTACCTTTTGATCCTGAAAAAAAAGAAATGTATAAAAAGATAAGAGAATTTAATGATTTATTAATTAAAAAGGCCCTAGAGCTTAAAGGAACAATTACTGGAGAACATGGTGTAGGCCTTCATAAAAAAGAATATCTTTTAAAGGAGCATGGAGACAATATTCCTGTTATGAAATTGATTAAAAGAAGTATTGATCAAAATAATATAATGAATCCAGGCAAGATATTTGATCTTAATTAATAAAAATATTTTATGAAAAAAATTTTGGTTACAAGGAAATTAATCAAAGAAAGCGAGGATAAAGCTTCTAAAACATTTGAACCAATATTCAATTCTAATGACGAGCTATACTCACAATCAAAAGTTATAGAGATGAGCCAAGGATGTGATGGGATCCTATCCTCTTTAACTGATAAGATGGATAAAGAAACTATTAATAAGTTACCTGATACAATAAAGATAATTTCAAATTTTGCAGTTGGATTTGGAAATATAGATTTGGAAGCAGCAAAAAAAAGAGGAATTGCAGTTACTAATACACCTGAAGTTTTATCAGATGCAACAGCAGAGATTGGTATTCTCTTAATATTAGGTGCTTGTAGAAGGGCTGCAGAAGGAATTGAGTCTGCCAGAGAGGGTGGATGGAAATGGTCTGCAGATTATCTAATTGGTAAACAATTAACTGGAACAAGGCTTGGGGTTTTGGGAATGGGTAGAATTGGACAAAAAATTGCTAGGATTGCCAAATCATTAGGAATGATTATTCACTATCATAACCGGTCAAAACTGAGTGGGGAAAAAGAGCAAGGTGCCATTTATCACGATAATTTAAAAAGTCTTTTTTCAGTGTCAGATGTTTTATCTATTTGTTGTCCAGCAACTAAAGAGACTGAAAATATGATAAACAAAGAGACAGTTGAATATTTCCCTAAAGGAGCAGTAATCACTAATGTTGCAAGAGGTGATATAGTTGATGATGATGCTTTGATAGATGCACTTAATAGAAGAAAAATTTATGCTGCAGGACTTGATGTTTATAAGAATGAGCCAAATTTAAATCCAGGATACTTAAAAATCAAATCAGCTTTTATTTTACCTCACTTAGGTAGTGCAACTAAAGACACTAGAATAGCTATGGCAAACCTTGCGATAGATAATATTGATGAATTCTTTAAGACGGGAAATTGCACAAATAAAGTAAATTAATTCTACTTCAGATTGAAATTAATTTAAATTCTGCGACATCTACCCCATTTTTTGGAAAGACTCTAAATTGAATCTATGCTTAAATTAACCGAGTTAATTAACTTTAATAGGAGTAATAATGACAAAAGAAAATAAATCATTGAAGGTGAAAACATCTTCAAGACGTAAGTTCTTTAAAACTGCCGCTAAAGCAGGTGCTGTAGCTGCAGCTGCTGTTGCAATGCCAAACATAGCAACTGCGGGCGGTCATAAAACTTTAAAGATGCAAGCTGCATGGCCAAGTGGAGCAAACATCTTTTTTGAAATGGCCGGAGACTACTGCAAAATGGTAGATGAGATGTCTGGAGGTACACTTAAGATTGATCTTCAACCAGTTGGAGCAGTCGTAAAGACTTCAGAAATCGGACAAGCAGTAAGTTCTGGTGTAGTAGATATGGGTCACTGGGTGACTGCATATTGGTATGGTAAAAATCCAGCTGCATCATTATTTGGAACTGGTCCTTCATACGGTATGTCATCTCAAGAAGTTATGGGATGGATGGAGTATGGTGGAGGAAGAAAACTGTATGACGAAACTCTTGCAAAAGTAGGTTTTGATTACATTGGTTTTTTCCATATGCCTATGCCAGCACAGCCTTTTGGTTGGTTCAAAAAGAACGTAACAAAAGTATCTGATGTTAAAGGTATGAAGTACAGAACAGTTGGTCTAGCGACTAACGTTTTGACTGCAATGGGAATGGTAGTTAGACAATTACCAGGTGGTGAAATTCAGCCAGCTATGAAAACTGGTTTGATTGAAGCTGCTGAGTTTAACAACCCAACTTCAGACTCTCAATTTGGTATGCAAGACGTTTCTAAGCATTATCACTTAGGAAGCTTCCACCAATCTCAAGAGATGTTTGAGATTCCAGTTAACAAAAAAACATATAATAGTTTATCACCTGCGCACCAAGCGATATTGAAAAATGCTGCTTATGCTGCAAACAGTGATAACTACTTTAAAGCTTTAGTAAGATACTCAGCTGACTTAGCTAAGTTGATGAATGAGCATAAAGTAAATGTTTACCAAACTTCAGATGAGATTTTGGCTCAACAATTAAAAGGTTGGGACAAAGTAATTGGTGACTTTAATAAGAAAGATCCTTTCTTTAAGAAAGTTGTTGATTCACAAAAATCTTATGCGAAGAGAGTAATGAAGTACTTACTGATGAATCAGCCTAATTACAAACTTGCATATGAAAATGAGTTTGGTCCAATTGCAAAAGTTAAGATATAATTAACTTTTACAAATTTTAAGGAGGGGGCTTCGGCCCCCTTTTTTATTTGATTAATTTAGAACAATTCAATAAGAGTCTATATTTATGATGAGATCTTACATAAAATTCGCTGATCGTTTGAGTGTCTCAATGGGTAAAGCATTCTCGTGGTGTATAGTAATTTTGATGGGCGGAACATGTTATGAAGTTTTTATGGCGTATGCTTTGAACGCCCCAACCTTATGGAATTTCGATTTTAGTCTTCAGATGTATGGTGCAATTTTTATGATGGCAGGAGCTTATACTTTATGTACTGAAGCACATGTCAGAGGAGATGTTATATACAGATTATTTTCTCAGAGAACGCAAGCTTGGATAGATGTTGTTTTATATTTTATTTTCTTCTTTCCTGGCGTTATTGCTTTAGCTTTTTATGGTTACGAATATGCAGCATTAGCATGGAAAATTAAAGAAACAAGCTGGAATAGTCCTGCACAAATTCAAATTTATATGGCAAAATCTTTAATACCATTATCTGGAACACTTTTAACACTTCAAGGAATTGGCGAGGTATTTAGATGTATCATCTGTATTCAAACAGGTAGTTGGCCTGAAAGAGGAACGGAGCGTGATGCTGAGGAAACTGAAAAAGTATTAATGAGAACTTCACAACAAGGAAACAAAGAAGATGTTATTTAGTTTAACAAATCCAGAAGTAGCAATCATGATGATGGGGATATTTCTATTTGCCGTCTTATTAGGTTTTCCTATTGCGTTCACTCTAATGGCAATGGGTTTAGGTTTTGGATACTACGCTTATTTTGATCCAACCAAGATGGAACATCTATTCGATAACAGGATATTTCAACTCTTTGTTCAAAATACTTATACTGTCATGGATAACAATGTGTTGACTGCAGTCCCCCTCTTTTTATTTATGGGATATTTAGTTGAAAGAGCTGGAATTGTTGCAAAATTATTTTTCGCAATAAGATTAGCATCTCACAGACTCCCAGCTTCAATGGCAGTTGCTGCATTAATTACTTGTGCACTATTTTCAACCGCAACAGGTATCATAGGAGCAGTAGTAACATTGATGGGTCTTCTTGCTTGGCCAGCAATGATTAAAGCTGGTTATGATAAAAAATTTGCATCTGGAATTATTTGTTCAGGTGGTTGCCTAGGAATTTTAATTCCACCTAGTATTATGTTGATTGTCTATTCTGTTATTGCTCAATTGTCGCCTTTACGATTATTTGCAGCTGCAATTTTCCCAGGATTAATGTTAGCAGGACTTTATATTGGTTATGCAATATTCAGGGCTTGGATGAATCCTTCGATAGCTCCAAAACCTGCAGCAGAAGAGATACCTCCTACCGCAGTAATTATGAAAGAGGTTTTGGTTTCTTTCTTACCGTTATTTTCTCTAATAATCCTAGTTTTAGGAACAATACTTGCAGGTATAGCAACTCCGGCAGAGGCAGCCGCTGTTGGTGCTTTTGGTTCATTAGTGCTGTCATATTTTTATAAAACCCTTAAATGGAAAAATTTTAAAGAGTCTGTTTTTCTTACAGCAAAAACAACAGCTATGATCATGTGGTTATTTATTGGATCTTGGACTTTTGCCTCAGTATTTTCATATTTAGGTGGCCATGAGGTTTTTGAGCATTTTTTTAAATCTTTAAATTTACAACCTTGGCAGTTTTTAGTTATTACCCAATTAATTATATTTTTATTAGGCTGGCCTCTAGAATGGACAGAGATATTAATTATATTTGTGCCAATATTTTTACCATTAGTTGAATTTTTTGGCGTTAACCCATATTTTTTTGCAATGCTAATCGCTTTAAACTTACAAACTTCATTTTTGACACCCCCCATGGCAATGTCAGCATATTATTTGAAAGGAGTTCAATCAAAGAATGTTGAACTTATGCAAATTTTTGGAGGAATAATGCCTTTCTTAGGAATTGTAATTTTAGCGATGGTTTTAATGTATTTATTCCCAGGAATAGCACTTTGGTTGCCAGAGACATTATTTGCAAATTAATTTTAAATGACAGATATATTTTCTTTAAGTCTCGAGGAACTAGCAAAAAAAATAAAAGATGCTCAACTTACATCAGTCGAGGTTTGTGAAAAATATATTGAACGAATAGATAAGTTTGAAAAAGATGTAAAAGCTTGGGCACATTTTGATAAAAAAGTTTTATTAGAAAAAGCATCTGAGGCTGATGATCATAGAAGATCAGGAAAACCAGTAGGACCACTGCATGGAGTACCTATAGCAGTGAAAGATATCATAGGAACTGTTGATATGCCCACTGAGTGTGGAACTGTAATCAGGAAAGGAAAATCATATTCTCAAAATGCTGAAATAATTGATTTGCTTCATGCATCAGGAGCAATTGTTATGGGCAAAACAGCAACTTCAGAACTTGCCTACTTAGGACCTCCAGCTACAACTAATCCTCACGACAAAGATAGAACACCAGGTGGTTCATCTAGTGGATCAGCAGCTTCGGTTGCTTCCTTTATGGCACCAGCTTCTATTGGCTCTCAAACAGGAGGATCTGTAATAAGACCAGCGTCTTATTGTGGTGTAGTTGGTTATAAACCAAGCTATGGACTAATTTCAAGAAACGGGGTTCTAAGAACCTCATACAGCCTAGATCAAATTGGTATGTTTGGTCGTAAAGTTGAAGACGTAGCTATGCTAGCAAAAGTATTAATAAAGAAAGACAAATATGATCCAGCTACAATCCATTACTCTACGGAAAATATTTTAACTGAAACTAAGAAAGGTCCAATTTTCGAGCCTAAGTTTATTTTTTATAAAACTGATCATTGGAAAATAATTGATAAAAAATCAAGAGAGTCTTTTGAATATTTTATAAAATCTTTTAAAAAAAATATTGAGATATTTGATACTCCGTCATATTTTAAGGATATCCACAAATATCACCAAATTATTCATGAAACAGACTTAGCCAATAATTTTTCTATCTATTATCAAAAATTTAAAAAGAAACTATCAAAGTATATGCAGGATGCCATTTCAAATGGAAATAAATACACCGCAAAAGAATATGCTGAGGCAATCGATTTCATGAAAAGAAGTTATGAGTCTTATGAAGAAGTATTTGAAGATTATCATGGAGTATTATCGCCATCTAGTCCTGGTGTTGCACCTAAAGGATTAAAGAGCACTGGAACGGCAGAATTTAACAAAGTCTGGTCTTATCTAGGTACCCCTTGCGTATCACTGCCTTTACTTGAGGGTGAAAATAATCTACCATTAGGAGTTCAATTAATTGGCAACAAATATGATGATCATAGATTTTTAGGTGTTGCTAATTGGCTTGAAAAGGAGTGTCAGGATTAATTGTATGAATAAAATAACAACAATAATAGGTTTGTCATTTGCTGTTTTCTTTTTAATTGGTCTGGCGACTACTCTTACTAGATCAATGATGATTGGTTTTTTAGATGTAATACCGGTTTATTTATTAATGGGTGCTGCCATCATAATGATGATTTACGAAGCCTTCTTTGATAAAAGTTAATCTATCGTAAATTGAATAATTCGAAAAAAAATTTTTTTTCATTTTCCTTATTATTTATTCAGCCAATTTTTATGGCTAGTAATCTTGTGGTAGCTAGAGGTGGTGTCGAGTTTGTACCTCCAATATCATTAGCTTTTTGGAGATGGACACTAGTTTTTTTGATATTATTACCTTTTACATACATAACGTTAAAAAAAAATTTTAAGATTATTAAAAAAGAATATAAAAAATTATTTTTTTTAGGCTTAATGGGATGTGGAGTATGTGGAGCCTTTCCATTTTTAGCAGGTGAGACTACAACTGTGACTAATATGGGAATTATTTACACATCTTCGCCCGTGTTCATAATTTTGATTTCATACTTTTTTTTTCATGAAAAAATAAATTTTACAAAAATAATTGGATTAATCGCATGTTTAATAGGAGTCTTTACAATCATTATAAAAGGAGATTTAAATTTATTAATAAATTTACAATTCACAATTGGTGATTTATGGATGTTAGCTGCCGCTATTGGATGGGCATTATATTCAATTTATTTGTTTTACTGGAATTCAGAACTAAAAATATTTGAAAGATTTACATTAATATCATTTTTTGGAGCTTTAAGTTTATTACCATTCTATATAGGTGAGGAAATATTTTATAAACAGACAGTTTTTATGTCTGAATTTTATTTTTGGGTAATCTTTGCTGCTATTTCGCCAGGAATAATTGCTTTTACACTTTACACTGTTGCCCAAAAAAAATTAGGTGCGTCTTTAACAGGCTTCACTCTTTACGTTTTTACAGTCTATGGAGCAATTTATGGTTATTTTTTATTTGATGAAAAATTTGAAAATTATCATTTCATCGGAACAATCCTGGTGTTTTTTGGCATATACTTAGCAAAGAAAAAAAATGTTAAAAAAGTTTAGGAATATTTTGTTATTATTTTTTCAAATAGTTATTTTTGTCTATTTTTTAATCTTAGTTTTTTTATATTTTTATCAGAGAAATTTATTATATCATCCTAATGAAAATAATTATTCTGGTGATCAAATATCAGTCCCTATCGAAAAAGTAAAAATTAAGACGGAGGATAACATTGATTTATTGGGCTGGTTTCATGAAAAAGACTTAGAAAAATATAAAACAGTTTTATTTTTTCACGGAAACGCTGGTTCCCTTGAAAATAGAATTCATAAATTAAACCATTTCCATAAAATGAATGTTAATTTTTTAATAATTGCTTGGAGAGGCTTTAGTGGCAATAAAGGTAAACCATCTGAGGAAGGCCTTTATAAAGATGGAAGAAGTGGAATAAATTGGTTAGTTAGAAAAGGTGTAAAAGAAGAAAATATTGTTATTTATGGCGAGTCATTAGGAACTGGTGTTGCAACTCATTTGTCACAAAATAAAAATTTTGCTGGCGTTGTATTGGAAACTCCTTTTACTTCTATGATTGATGCAGCAAAAACCTTTTATCCGTATGTACCTGTAAGTTTATTATTGAAAGATAAATTTGATAATAAAAGCAAAATTAAGAATATAAATGTTCCAATTTTAATAATGCATGGTGAGGCTGATCAAATTGTTCCATTTTTTATGGGAAAAAAAATGTATGAAAAAGCTAATGAACCGAAATATTCTTATTTTACAAAACATGACAATCATATGATGGAGTATGATGAAAATCTTGTTAAAGCCCTTAACTCATTTTTAAAAAGTTTAAATTAAGCCACAAAATCAACAAATATACTTCAGAATTTGATTTTATCAAAAGATAATGAAAAGATTATCTGTTTTGTTTGTTGCGTTCTTTGTTTTTACTACCAACGTTTATTCACAAGATGAATTTTTTCAACCAGACGATTTATTTCACATAGATCACATGGATTCACATAACAAAGAATTTAGCTTATATTTTAAAGGTAGAGAAAAATCTATTTTAGCAAGAGGTGAAAATGAAAATTATATAAATGATTATCCAAAGGATCTTTATATTTATAATAATTTAACAAAGTCCTCTTCACCTCTAATTTCTTATGAGTGGTTTCCTTCGCAAGCTAAATATCTTTTAAAAGAATATGATTTTCCAGTGTTTCCAGATGATTTTGCATATTATTTATTAAAAGACGATAAAACATTAGTATTGATTAGCGCCGTGAAAAGCTTAAATGCTAATTTTAAATATGACATTGCCAGTAAAAAACTAGAGCTTTACCCAACCACCGGTAAATTTGACTTTATAATCTCCTCATTTTCTAAAGATTGTGGTCATTATAAATTTGATGATAATTATAAATGTAATATCTACAAACCTTTGATCTCTAGCAATTTAATCAATTAATTTGAGTAAAAGCTTCGGCGAATTTTTCTGCTTCGAACAACTGTAAGTCGTCTTCTTTTTCACCCAAACCTAGTGCAATAATTGGAATTTTATATTTTTTTGCTAGCGCTAATAAAATTCCTCCCTTGGCTGTGCCATCTAATTTTGTCATCACGACACCTGTTATTGGGATGATTTTATTAAATTCTTCGACTTGATTTAATACATTTTGTCCTGAGGTTGCATCTAAAATTAAGATAACATTATGAGGTGCGTTGGGATCTATTTTTTTTGTGACATTCGCTATCTTTTTATATTCTTCCATTAAATTTTTTTTATTTTGGAGTCTTCCCGCAGTATCTATTAAAACTTGATCAAAATTATTTTTAATAGCTTCATCTAATGCTTTAAAAGCAACAGAGGCGGGATCAGCTCCTTGAGATGATTTTACTATTTGAACATCTACTTTACTTGCCCAATTTTCTAGTTGTTCAATTGCAGCGGCACGAAATGTATCTGAAGCTGCAAATATGACTTTATTGCCGTTGTTCCTTAATATCTTTCCTATTTTACCGATAGTTGTTGTTTTCCCAACGCCATTCACCCCAGAAATTAATGTTGTATTAAGTTTTACTTTTTTCTCGAAAAAGGATTTATTTTCTAAAGGTTTCATCAAAGAAATTATGTATTCTTTTAAAATAGAGTTTATCTCTTTAGAAAGATCTTCATTTGGATCAATTTTTTTTCTAGAAATTATTTCTTTTATTTCAGAGGCAGCTTCAACCCCCACATCTGATTGAATTAAAAATTCCTCAATTTTATTTAAATTTTCGTCATTAATTTCTTTTTTGACAATTATTTCTTTAAGTCCTGATGTAAACGCTGATGCGCTTTTCTTAAATCCGATTTTAAATTTATCAAAGATTCCCATTACAATTTTATATTTATTTCTTTAATATTTGAAACAGGTCCTTTCATGTGAATAGAATCATTTTCATCTATAGAAATTGATAATTTTCCAGTTGCAAACTCTATATCAGTTTTATTTTCTGTAAGATTATTTAATTTACCTGCATATGCTGTAGCACACGCTGCAGTTCCACAAGCTTTAGTAAGACCGGCTCCTCTTTCCCAAACTTTTACTTTGATTAAATTTTTATTAAAAACTTGTGCGATTGATACGTTACATTTCTCTGGGAAGATTTGGTGATTTTCTATTTTGGGGCCAATTATCTCTATATTGAAATCCTCAATCCTTTTAACAAAAAAAACAATATGTGGGTTACCCACATTAATTGCAGTGCCACCTAAGTGCTCATTATTATTTGTATCAATAATTTTGATATTTAAGTTTTTTGTATCCATTTCTTTTGATAAAGGTATTTCATCCCATTTTAACTTTGCTTTACCAATTTCTGTTGTAACAATTTTTTTCTCTAAAATTTCAGATTTTAATTTTCCAGAAAGCGTATTTAAAATTATTGACTTGTTATTATTTTCATTTGAAATCAAATTTGCAACACATCTAGTTCCATTTCCACATGCTCCAGACTCTCCTCCATCTGAATTAAAAAATCTTAAATTTGCATCTGCAGAACTATCTGACTCAATAAATATTAGTTGATCACAGCCAATAAAATTTCTGTCACAAATTTTAACTATTTGATCTTTCGTCAAATTGGTAATTTTTTCTCTATTATCAATTATCACAAAATCATTACCCAATCCGTCCATTTTAAAAGCTTTGATGTCCATATATAGTTATTTAACTTATTTATTGACTTTTTGAACCTCTATTATAGTTTGTGGCGGTTTCCGCAAAAACATTAAATTTGCGGTGTCTTTGGAAACAAAGAGATCGACACTAGTCAGCGAGGGTTCGCCCACTAGTGCGATTACTGCTGTGTGTAATAAATATGTTTGAAAATTTAACAAATAAATTTGAGGAAGTTTTTTCCTCTCTAAAAAAAGCCCCATCACTTGATGAAAATCAGGTTGATGAAGGATTGAGAGGAATAAGACAAGCTTTATTAGAAGCTGACGTATCTCTTGAAGTTGCTAAAGATTTTATTGAAAAGGTTAAACCAAAAGCATTAGGTCAAGAAATTATTAGATCAACATCACCTGGCGATATGGTGGTAAAAATTGTTTATGATGAATTAGTTAATCTTTTAGGTGAAAAAAATAATGATGTAAATTTAAATGCAGTTCCACCGGTGCCAATGATGCTCGTAGGGCTACAAGGTTCTGGTAAAACAACAACAACTGCTAAACTTGCGAGATATTTAGAGAATACAAAAAAAAAGAAAGTAATGATGGTCAGCTTAGATATTTACAGACCAGCCGCACAAGAGCAGTTAAAATCTTTAGGTGAACAAAATAATATATTAACTCTTCCAATAATTGAAGGTCAACAACCCAATGATATTTGTCAAAGAGCAATTAGTGCAGCAAACTTGAATGGAGCAGATATTATCTTATTCGATACTGCTGGTAGAACACAAATAGATTTGCAGATGATGAGTGAAATTAAACAAATTGAAAATGCCATTAAACCTGCAGAGACGTTTTTAGTTGCTGACTCTCTTACTGGACAAGTAGCTGCATCAGTAGCAAAAGAATTTAATAATACAGTAAATTTATCCGGAATAATTTTAACAAGGGCAGATGGTGATGCGAGAGGCGGGGCTGCTGTAAGTATGAAATTTGTTTCACAGGTTCCAATTAAATTTTTAGGTATTGGCGAAAAGATCGAAAATCTTGAGGTTTTTCACCCAGATAGAATTGCAAATAGAATTCTTGGGATGGGAGATATTGTTTCTCTTGTCGAAAAAGCAGCTCAAGATCTTGGGGAAGAAAATATAAAAAAAACAGAGGAAAATTTAAAAAAAGGACAATTCTCAATGCAAGATTATTTAACTCAACTGAGACAAATGAAAAAAATGGGAGGGATTGAAGGCATCATGTCTTTCATGCCAGGAGTTTCAAAGGTTAAATCTCAAATGGATGCTGCAGGTATTGATGAGAGTGTTATTACAAAAAATGAAGCTATAATTTTATCAATGACTAAAAAAGAAAGAGAGAACCCAAAAATAATTGATGGTTCTAGAAAAAAAAGAATTGCTAATGGTTCAGGAACCGATCCAGCCACTATCAATAAATTGTTGAAACAATTTAAAATGATGTCTGAAATGATGAAGAAGATGTCAAAAGGAAATCTGAAAGGTATGTCTGATAAAGGAATACCTCCAGAATTATTTAATCAATTAAAATAAAAAGGAGAGTAAATGTTAAAATTAAGATTATCAAGAGGTGGCACAAAAAAGAGGCCTGTTTATAAGGTTGTTGTAGCCGACAGTCGATTTGCTAGAGATGGTAGATTTATAGAGAAAGTAGGTTTTTTTAATCCATTGTTACCAAAAGAAAAAAAAGAAAGAATTGGATTAGAGGCTGAGAGAATAAAATATTGGTTGGGTCAAGGTGCACAACCTACGACAAGAGTAGCTAGAATTTTAGGTGAGAATGAATTGATGCCTATGCCTGCTAATGGAAATAACCCACAAAAAGCAATTCCAAAAAAAGATAGAAAAAAAGAAGGTTCGGAAGAAACTAAAAAGGAAGAGTCTCCAAAGGCAGATGCTGCTCCGGCTGGAGAAGCTAAAAAAGAGGAAGCGCCAAAAGCAGAAACTAAAAAAGAGGAAGCGCCAAAAGCAGAAGCTAAAAAAGAGGAAGCGCCAAAAGCAGAAACTAAAAAAGAAGAGAAAAAATAAGGTAAAGGATATTAATGTTGCAAGCTCAAGTATTCACTCTTTATCCAGATATTTTTCCTGGGCCTTTAGGAAAAGGTCTTTACGGAAAAGCAATGTCTAAAAAATTGTGGAGTTTGAATGTGATAAATATTAGAGATGCAGCTACAGACAAACATAAAACAGTTGATGATACTCCTTACGGTGGTGGAACAGGTATGTTATTAAAACCTGATGTTTTAGCAAATTCTATCGATCAAAACATAAATAAAGGAGATAGGATTTTGTATCTTTCACCGAAAGGTAAAGTATTTAATCAAAAACTCGCACAAGATCTATCATTAGAAAAATCCTTCTCATTAATTTGCGGCCATTTCGAAGGTGTTGATGAGAGAGTATTATCTACAAGAAATATTGAAGAGATTAGTGTAGGAGACTATGTATTATCAGGTGGAGAAACTGCTGCGCTAGTAGTGCTTGATAGTGTATTGAGACTTTTACCTGGAGTCTTAGGGAATGATAAATCAGCTTCTGAAGAAACTTTTGAAAATGGCCTTTTGGAGTATCCACAATATACCAAACCACAGATTTGGGAGGAAAAATCAGTTCCAGATGTGTTATTATCTGGTGATCACGCTAAAATTAAAGACTGGCGTTTATCTCAATCTGAGGCTATAACACGCGTCCGAAGACCAGATTTGTGGCATAAATATAAGAAGAATTAATTTGTTAAATATTAAAATGAAAACAATAGAAGAAATAAACCAAAATAACGTTAAAAAAATTCTGTCAGAAAAAAAGATCCCTGATTTCTTTCCTGGTGATGTTGTTAAAGTAGGCGTCAGAATTACAGAGGGAAAAAAAGAGAGAATTCAATATTTCGAAGGTGTTTGTATAGCTAAAAAAAGTAGAGACATAAACTCATCTTTTACTGTTAGAAAAATATCTTTTGGAGAAGGTGTTGAAAGAACTTTCCCATTGTATGGAACTGTTATTGACTCAATCAAAGTAATTCGTTCAGGAAAAGTAAGAAGAGCTAAACTGTATTATTTAAGAGATAGAACTGGAAAATCTGCGAGGATCGCTGAAAAAATAAGAAAAAAAATTGGTATTGATATTGACGTCAAGCCTGAGACTGTTACTGAAGAAAATCTAGCGCCAGCTGAAAAAGAAAGTGTACCAGAATCTCTAAAAGAGGCTAAAGAGGCTACCCCAACTGTAGAGCCTAAAAAAGAAGAAGCCCCAAAAACAGAGATGAAGAAAGAGGCACCCAAAGCTGAAACTAAAACTGAAAAAAAACTTGAAAATTTACAGGAAAAAAAATAATTTTTTTCTCAATGCCCAATACTCTTTACGATAAAATTTGGAACGAGCATTTAGTTCATCAGCAAGAAGATGGAACAGCTTTATTGTTTGTTGACAGACATTTAGTTCATGAAGTTACTAGTCCGCAAGCTTTTGAGGGATTAAGAAATTCTAAACGTAAAGTAAGACACCCAAAATTGACATTAGCTGTTGCAGATCATAATGTTCCAACAACGGATAGGTCAAAAGGTATTTCAGACCATGAATCTAAAATTCAAGTTGAAACTTTAGAGGCTAATTGTAAAGAGTTTGGTATTAAACTTTTTGGAATGAGCGATAAGAGACAAGGAATTGTTCATGTCACAGGGCCTGAACAGGGCTTTACTCAACCTGGTACAGTTATTGTCTGTGGTGATAGTCATACAGCAACACATGGAGCATTTGGTGCATTAGCTTTTGGTATTGGAACTTCAGAAGTAGAACATGTTTTAGCAACTCAAACATTAGTTCAAAAAAAAGCAAAGAATTTTAGGATAAATGTCAACGGCACACTTCCATTAGGTGTTACATCAAAAGATGTAATTCTTCAAATAATTGGAAAAATTGGAACTGCGGGAGGAACAGGATGTGTAATAGAATATGCAGGTGATCTAATTAAATCGCTTAGTGTTGAGAATAGAATGACAATTTGTAATATGACAATTGAAGGTGGTGCAAGAGCAGGATTAATTGCTCCTGATGAAAAAATATTTAAATACTTAAAAGGTAGACCGATGTCTCCTAAAGGAGATGATTGGGATAAAGCACTAGATAATTGGAAAAATTTAAATACTGATGAGGGTGCAAAGTTTGACAAAGAGGTAAACCTAACTGCCAATGAAATTTCGCCAATGATAACTTGGGGAACCTCACCTCAGGATGTTATTACAATAGATGAAAGAGTACCAAATCCAAAAAATGAGAAAGATGAGGATAGAAAAAATTCTTTGGAACGAGCCTTAAATTATATGGGCTTGAAACCAGATATGGCAGCTAAAGATATTAAAATTGATAAAGTTTTCATTGGGAGCTGTACTAATGGGAGAATTGAAGATTTAAGAGAGGCTGCAAAAATTTTAAAAGATAAAAAAATTGCCTCTCATGTTCATGCAATGGTTGTTCCTGGATCAGGGCTAGTTAAAGAACAAGCAGAACAAGAAGGATTAGATAAAATTTTTGTAAAGTCAGGATTTGAATGGAGAGAGCCAGGTTGTTCAATGTGTTTAGCTATGAATGCAGATAAATTAAAACCTGAAGAAAGATGTGCCTCTACATCAAATAGAAATTTTGAAGGTAGGCAAGGTAGAGGTGGAAGAACCCATTTAGTAAGCCCAGGTATGGCAGCAGCAGCAGCAATATCTGGAAACCTAGATGATGTAAGGAAATATCAAAATTAACATGCAAAAATTTAACACTTTGAAGAGTATACCAGCGTATTTGCCAATAGTTAATATTGATACAGATATGATTATTCCAAAACAATTTTTAAAAACAATTAAAAGAACTGGACTGGGAAAAAATTTATTTTTTGAGATGAGATATGATGATCGAGGTAAAGAAATAAATGATTTTGTTTTAAACAAAGATCCTTACAATAACTCAAAAATTCTAATTGCTGGAAAAAATTTTGGTTGTGGTTCTTCAAGAGAACACGCTCCATGGGCATTATTAGATTTCGGTATCACGTGTGTAATAAGTTCTAGTTTTGCAGATATCTTTTATAACAACTGTTTTAAAAATGGAATTTTACCAATAATTTTAGATGATGATAAAATTAAAGAGCTATCAGAGTATGCAAAAAGAAAAGAAGAAATTTTTATAGATCTTAAGGAAGAAAAAATTATTTTTGGAAATAATGAATTAAAATTTAAAGTAGACTCGTTTAAAAAAAAGTGTTTGTTAGAAGGATTAGACGATATAGCTCTTTCATTAAAAAAATCTGATAAAATAGAAATTTTTGAAAAAGATTTAAAAGTCAAAAAGCCCTGGGTGTTTAATGATTAAAGTTAAAAAAAGAAGAGTGTTATTATTACCAGGTGATGGAATAGGTCCTGAAGTGATTGCAGAGGTTAAAAAAGTAATCAATTGGTTTAATGATAAAAAATCTTTAGATTTTGAAATTGATGAGGATTTAGTTGGAGGAATTTCTTTTGATAAGCACGGAACACCTCTTACTGATGAAGTTTTTTATAAAGCATTAGAGAGCGCTGTAATAATGTTAGGTGCAGTTGGTGGACCAAAATGGGATGGTGTAGAATTTTCAAAAAAACCTGAGAGAGCCCTTTTAAAACTTAGAAAAGAACTAAAACTTTTTGCTAATTTAAGGCCAGCAATATGCTTTGAACAATTGGTAAATGCTTCAACTTTAAAACCAGAAATTGTATCAGGTTTAGATATTTTAATAGTTAGAGAATTAACTGGTGGAGTATATTTTGGTGAACCAAGAGGAATTAAACCAATAGAAAATGGAGAAAGAAAAGGAGTAAACACTCATACTTATACTAGTAGTGAAATTATTAGAGTAGCTAGAGTTGCTTTTGACTTAGCTAAAAAAAGATCAAATAGAGTCATATCTTGTGAAAAATCTAATGTAATGGAAGCGGGTCAACTTTGGAAAGAAGAAGTGCAATCATTACATGATAAAGATTATAAGGATGTTGAGTTAAGTCATATGTTGGCTGATAATTGTGCAATGCAATTAGTAAGAAACCCAAAACAATTTGATGTAATCTTAACTGATAATTTATTTGGTGACATGCTATCAGATGAGGCTTCTATGTTAACAGGTTCTCTTGGATTACTACCTTCTGCATCATTAGGTGCAAAAAATAAGGATGGCGAAATGAGAGCTATGTATGAACCTATTCATGGTTCAGCTCCAGACATTGCTGGAAAAGGAGTTGCTAATCCTATCGCCTCAATTTTGAGTTTTGCTATGGCATTAAGATATTCTTTAGATTTAGATAAAGAGGCAGAGGCCCTAGAAAAGGCTGTACAAGAGGCTCTTAATGATGGATTAAGAACAAAAGATATAATGTCTGATAAAATGAAAGAAGTTTCTACTTCTCAAATGGGTGATGCGATCATTTCAAAATTGCAATAATTAATTAATTATCTTAAAGTCATACTATGCCAAGCTATAACGCTCCTGTTGACGATATGATGTTTCTATTTGAGAAACTTAGAAATAATCAAAAATATAATGAGTTAGAAAAATATAAAGAGGTAACAACTGATTTGGTAAAAGATATTTTACAGGAGGCAGCGAAGATTAATCAAAATTTAATTTTACCGTTAGCAAAAGCTGGTGACGAAAATCCTGCAGTTTTAGAAAATGGAATAGTAAGAACTCCTCCAGGTTATAAAGAAGCTTACAAAAAATATATCGAGGACGGATGGACCTCACTATCTTGTGATCCAAAATATGGGGGTCAAGGTATGCCAAAAACTGTAAGTGCATTTTTTGATGAAATGCTTTCCTCAGCAAGTCTGTCCTTTAAATTATACAGTGAACTAAGTATAGGTGCATATAATTGTATTAATCATCATGCTACAGATGATATAAAAAATAAATATTTACCTAAAATAGTTGAGGGAAAATGGAGCGGCACTATGTGTTTAACTGAGCCAGTATGTGGAACTGATTTGGGTTTATTAAGAACAAAAGCTAAGAAACAAACCGACGGAACTTATAAGATAAGTGGTCAAAAAATATTTATTACATCTGGTGATCATGATTTAACTGAGAATATTATTCATCTAGTTTTGGCAAGAGCAGATGACTCTCCAGCAGGTACAAAAGGAATAAGTTTATTTTTAGTCCCAAAATTTGTGGTTAAAGACGATGGAACAATTGGACCAAGAAATGGGATATCTACAGGATCTATAGAGACTAAGATGGGAATAAAGGGATCAGCAACTTGTGTATTAAATTTTGATGATGCTACTGGATATATGATAGGTGCTAAAGAAAAAGGATTAAGTGCAATGTTCACTATGATGAATCTTGAAAGAATAGTTGTTGGTATACAAGGTTTAGGTATTTCAGAAATTGCCTATCAAAATTCACTTACTTATGCAAAAGAGAGAAAACAAGGAAAATCAAATAATTCTAGTTCAAAAAATGGTGCAGATTTTATAATTGAACACGCTGACATTAGAAGAACCCTACTTAATATGAAATCAATTATTGAAGGTGAAAGAGCTTTATGTTTTTGGTTGTCGCAGCAAACTGAAGTAAGTTTAAATCATCCTGATGAAAAAACCCGTCAGGAAGCCTCAGATTATGTTTCCCTCATGACTCCTGTGGTAAAATCATTATTCACAGATTTAGCAATGGAAATAACAAGTGATGCTATGCAAATTCATGGTGGATATGGATACACTAAAGATCAAGGAATAGAACAACTATATAGAGATAATAGAATTACACCTATCTATGAAGGTACAAATTCGGTCCAAGCTTCAGATCTAGTTTTCAGAAAATTATCAAATAAAAATGGTAATATAATTAATAAATTTTTAGATCAAGTTAAGTCAGAGTGTAAAACTGACAATGAAAAAATTAAACCATTTTTATCAGAATTTAATAAGAATTTAGACACTCTTAAAAAATTTAGTGATTGGATGACAGATAAAGCAAAAACAGAAAAAGATGATGTTAGCGCAGGGGCTAATGACTACCTTAAAACTTTAGGTTATGTATCTATTGCATATGCATGGATTAAAGTTCTAGAGGTGAGTTTTAAAGATTATGAGGAAAATAAAAATTTTTATAATGATAAAATAGACACTGCTAGATTTTATTTTGACAAAGTATTACCTAGAGCTGAACATCACTATAAGTCTGCAATTTCTGGAAGTTCAAATATTATGAATTTCAAGTTCAATTAAATGAGCCATTACGAAACTAATCTTGATAAAAATGATGCAAATTATGTTCCATTAACACCTTTGACTTTTTTAAAAAGAGCTTATGAAATTTATCCCAATTATGAAGCAGTTATTTATGAAGATAGGAAATATACTTGGAGTCAAGTTTATAAACGAACTGTAAAATTTGCTAGCGCACTTAATAAAATTGGAGTTAGCAAGGGTGATACTGTCTCGTTTTTAGCTTTTAATACCCCTGAAATTTTTGAAGGACATTATTCAGTTCCAATGACAGGTGCAGTTCTTAATACAATTAATATTAGATTAGATGCTAAGACAATTGCCTATATTTTAGAACATAGTGAGGCAAAAGTTTTAGTTGTTGATAGGCAACTTCATGTTGAGGTAAAAAAGGCCCTTAATACTTTAAAAAGAAAAATAATAATAATTGATATCAACGATAAATTTGCAGACCAATCTAAGTGTGAGAAAATTGGAGAATTAGAATATGAAAGTTTTTTAAATACTGGTGATGAAAATTATAATTGGGAAATGCCGGAAGATGAATGGCAAGCATTATCACTTAGTTATACTTCAGGAACTACTGGAAACCCTAAGGGAGTGGTTTACCACCACAGAGGATCATATTTGATGTCAACTGGAAGTGCAGTTGCATGGAATATGCCAAACAGATTAAATTTTTTGACAATTGTGCCCATGTTTCATTGTAATGGTTGGGGTTATCCGTGGACTGTTCCCATGTTAAATGGAAGAACTATTTGCTTAAGAAATATTGATGTTAAAAAAATTTTTGAATTAATTGATAAATATGATGTCACTCATTTTGGAGGGGCGCCAATAGTACTCAATATGATTACAGGAGCTCCTGCGTCTGATAGAAAAAAGCTAAAACAAAAAGTTTATGTATTGACTGCTGGAGCACCGCCACCAAGCATCATATTTAAAAAAATGAAAGAACTTGGATTTGAAGTAATGCATGTCTATGGATTAACAGAAACCTATGGTCATGTTACTCAATGTGCTTGGAACGACTCTTGGAATGAATTTGATGAAGAAAAGCAGAATGAGATAAAGGCAAGGCAAGGAGTAAGATACCCTAATACAGAGGGAATTACTGTTATGGACCCTGAGTCAATGAAAGAAGTACCAAAAGATGGAAAAACGATTGGTGAAATTATGATTAAAGGAAATGTCGTTATGAAGGGCTATTTCAAAGACAAAGATGCTACAGATAAAGCTATGGGTGGTGGATGGTTTCATTCTGGAGATTTGGCGGTCATGCACCCAGATGGATATGTTAAAATTCAAGACAGATCCAAAGATATCATTATTTCTGGAGGTGAAAATATTTCTTCAATCGAAATAGAAAACACTTTAGCAAAGCATCCATCAGTTTCTATTGCAGCAGTAGTAGCAAAACCAGATGAAAAATGGGGTGAAGTTCCATGTGCATTTATTGAGATGGTCCAAGATAAACCAGTTACAGAAAAAGAATTAATAAGTTTTTGTAAAGAAACCCTTGCTGGTTTTAAAGTGCCGAAACAAGTTGTTTTTTGTGAATTACCAAAGACTTCAACAGGTAAAATTCAAAAATTTGAGCTAAGAAAAAAATTTTAGGAAAATAATTGATATTCCAACTAGAAAACAAAAACATTCATGCATCCGACTCTGGTCAGGGTATAGATATAAATAAAGATACGATAGTATTTTTACATGGAAGTGGTCTCTCACACATTGTTTGGTCGCTAGCTGAACAATTTTTTTCATCAAAAAATTATAATGTATTATCTATAGATTTACCTGGACATGGAAATTCAGATGGTCCTTGTTTAGATAGTATTGAAAAAATTGCTGATTGGATGGAAAAAGTATTTGATAAATTAAAATTAAAAAACTTAATTTTAGTTGGTCATTCTCAAGGATGTTTAGAAATACTCGAATATTCTTCAAGATATAAAGAGAGACTCAAAAAATTAGTTTTTGTTGGAGGTTCAAATAAAATGCCGGTACATCCGGATCTAATTGAATTAGCTCAAAGCGGACACTCAGACGCTGTTAAATTAATGATGAAATGGGGATATGAGGGTTCAAAAAAGTTTATTGGTGGTAACCCAGTAGAAAAAATCATTCAATCGCCGAGAGATATAAGTGAAATTTTGGCTGTTGATTTAAATGCATGTAACAATTATTCAAATGGCTCTGAGGCTGCAAAAGTAATTGATCTACCATCGATGCTTATATTTGGAGAATTAGATAAAATGGTCAATTTAGAAGCAGGAAAAAAATTCTCTAATTTGATTAAAAATTCAACTACTCACGTGATCAAAGGATGTGGCCATATGATAATGATTGAAAAAGCATTCGAAATGAGAGAAAAGATTTTAGAATTCTTAAATAAATGAAAAGTTATCCAATAGCTAAATCAAGAAGAGTGAGAAGTACTCCGTATACTTCAAGAATTGAAAATCAAGGTGTGACTGCCTACACAGTTTATAATCATATGCTGTTACCAGCAGCATTTGGATCTTTAGAAGAATCCTGTGATCATTTAAAAAAAAATGTTCAAGTATGGGATGTATCAGCAGAAAGACAGGTTGAAATTTCAGGCAATGATGCAGCGAAACTTGTTCAACTTATGACCTGTAGAGATTTATCCAATTCCAAAATTGGCAGATGTTATTATTGCCCAATAATTGATGAAAGCGGAAATTTAGTAAATGATCCAGTTATTTTAAAGCTAGCTGAAGATAGATGGTGGATCTCAATTGCTGACTCCGATGTTATTTTTTTTGCAAAAGGATTAGCATCAGGAAATAAATTCAATGTAAAAATTTTTGAGCCTAATGTTGATATCTTAGCAATTCAAGGACCCAAATCTTTTGATTTGATGGAAAAAATTTTTGGTAAGAAGATAAAAGAGTTAAAATTTTTTGGATTTGATTATTATGATTTTGAGGGCGTAAAACATTTAATTGCTAGATCTGGTTGGTCAAAACAAGGAGGTTTTGAGATCTATGTTGAAAATACTAAATCTGGATTAGATTTATATGATCAACTTTTTCTATTAGGAAAAAAATTTAATGTAAAAGCTGGATGTCCCAATTTAATTGAAAGAATAGAAAGCGGTTTACTTTCCTATGGAAACGATTTTGACAATAATGATAATCCATTTGAATGTGGTTTTGAAAAGTATGTAAATCTAGATACAGATATAGATTTCCTAGGTAAGGAAAAATTGAAAAAGATTCAAAAAGACGGGATCAAAAGAAAATTAATGGGTGTTCAGATTGATATTAGCAAAATTAATTTAACTAAATCTCTTAATATCAAAGATCAAAAGGGAAATTTAATTGGGGATTTAAGATCTGCCTGTTATTCACCTCATTTTAAAAAGTCTATAGGTATTGCAATGATAAATGAGCCGCATTGTAAAGCATCTGCCACAGGATTATTGGAAATTGATGGAAAATCAATAGTTGTAAAAGTTTGCGATTTACCTTTCATCTAGTATAAACCCTACATCATGAATATAGCAATAGTAGGAGCAACAGGTAATGTTGGAAGAAAAACTCTAGAAGTTCTCGAAAAAAAAGGACTTACTTTAGGAAATCTTTACTTAGTTGCTTCATCTAAAAGCGCTGGAAAAAAAATTAATTTTAAAGGTAAAGATATTGTGGTGAGTGAATTAGAAAATTTTGATTTTTCCAAAGTTAAAATCGCTTTTTTTGCAGCAGGTGGTAAAATTTCTGAAAAATTTGCTGAAAAAGCAGCTAAACATTGTTTAGTAATTGATAATTCTAGTTTTTTTAGAATGGATCCGGATGTTCCTTTAATAGTCCCGCAGGTAAATTCAGATGCTTTAAACAATGTTAAAAAAAATATTATTGCAAATCCTAATTGTTCAACAGCACAATTAGTAATCGCATTAAAGCCGTTACATGATTTATTTGTAATTAAAAGAATAGTGGTTTCAACATACCAATCTGTTTCTGGTGCTGGTAAAGCGTCAATGGATGAATTGATTAAACAAACTAAATTAGCTTTAGATGGTAAAGATATTAAATCTGAAAATTTTACAAAACCGATTGCTTTTAATGCTATTCCACATATCGATGTTTTTTCAGAAGATGGCTATACGAAAGAAGAGTTAAAAATGAAAAACGAGACTAAAAAAATCTTAGATGACAAAATCGATCTAACAGCAACATGTGTTAGATTGCCAATATCTGTTTCCCACTCAGAATCGGTAAATATTCAATTTGAGAAAAGTTTTTCTTTAGAACAAATAAAAAAAGCATTGAATAGTTTTGACGGTTGCAAAGTAATTGATGAAAGAATTGATGGAGGTTACTCGACACCATTAGAGGCAGAAGGAAAAGATGAAACTTTTATTTCAAGGATTAGAGAAGATAAAACAATAAAAAATGGATTAAATTTGTGGATTGTATCTGATAATCTTTTAAGAGGCGCTGCATTGAACGCAGTTGAAATAGCTGAAACATTAATTAAAAATAATTTTTATGGAAAATAAAACTCCTCTATCGCCACATATTCAAATTTATAGATGGCATATTTCTTCTTTGGTTTCCATTACTCATAGAATTACAGGAATAATAAATATTATTGGAATTACTTTTATTTGCATTTGGTCTTGCTTACTTCTTCTTGGCGAAAATAATTATGAAGTAATTAATTTATTTTTAAAATCACTATTTGGAAAATTTATAATTTTAGGAATCACATGGTCTTTTTCATTTCAAATATTAAGTGAAATCCGACACTTGATAATGGATCTAGGTTATGGTTTTGAACTTAAGATAACTAGAATTACGGGTTTAATAGTAATATTTGGGTCAATAATTTTGACGATTATTTTTTTTACATTAGGAAAAAATTTTATTTAGTATGATTAGCGCGACTAAAAAATGGATCTTTTTAAAGATAAGTGGAGTTTTGCTAGTGCCATTGATGACGTGGTTTATTTTAAATTTCACAATGATTTATGATAAAGAATACTTAAATTTAATAGAATTTTTTACAAAACCTTTATCTAAATTTTTGTTTAGCATTTTTATAATAAATGCTTATTTTTTTTCAGCTTTAAGTATAAGTGAGGTTTTTGAGGATTATATTAAAAATGATAAAATCAAAAGTGTCGCAAATAAGCTTTTATATGCATCAGCAGTGGTAATTCCTCTAATTACAATTATATTAATCTCTAGCTTATGAGTTCATATAAAATAGTAGATCATGAATATGACGTTGTAGTCTTAGGTGCTGGTGGTTCCGGCTTAAGAGCAGCTGTTGGTTTAAGTGAAGCAGGATTAAAAACTGCATGTATTTCAAAAGTATTTCCAACAAGAAGTCATACTTCTGCTGCGCAAGGTGGAATTTCAGCTGCCCTTGGAAACATGGGCGAAGACGATTGGCGTTGGCATATGTATGACACTGTAAAAGGAGCAGATTGGTTAGGAGACCAAGATAGCATTGAGTATCTTTGCAAAGAAGCTCCTAAGGCAGTTATTGAATTGGAAAAATATGGTGTCCCATTTAGCAGAACAGAGGATGGCAAAATTTATCAAAGACCTTTTGGTGGTATGACCAAAAATTATGGAAATGGAATAGTCCAAAGAACATGTGCTGCAGCTGATCGAACAGGACACGCAATTTTGCACACTTTATATGGTCAAGCTTTAAAACATAAGACAGAGTTTTTTATTGAGTATTTTGCTCTCGACCTTTTAATGAAAGATGGGGAATGTAAAGGATTGATAGCATGGAATTTAAATGATGGAACTATTCATCGATTTAGATCTCATATTGTTATTATAGCTACAGGTGGCTACGGAAAAGTTTACTATTCTGCAACATCTGCTCATACATGTACTGGTGATGGAAATGCAATGGTGCTAAGAGCAGGTCTTCCATTACAAGACATGGAGTTTGTACAATTTCATCCAACTGGAATTTATGGACACGGCACCCTAATAACAGAAGGTGCGAGAGGTGAAGGAGGTTATCTCACAAATTCTAAAGGTGAAAGATTTATGGAAAGATACGCGCCTAAAGCTAAGGATTTAGCATCACGTGACGTTGTAAGTAGGTCAATGTCAATTGAAATTAATGAAGGAAGAGGAGTTGGAAAAGATCAAGATCATGTTCATTTAAATTTAAGTCATCTAGATAAAGAAATTATAGAAAGTAGATTGCCAGGTATAACAGATGCAGCAAGATTATTTGCTAATGTAGATGTTACTAAAGAACCAATTCCAGTTGTACCCACAGTTCATTATAATATGGGTGGTATACCAACTAATTATAAAGCAGAAGTTTTGACTGTAAATGGTTCTGAAAAAACTGTTCCAGGACTTATGGCTATAGGGGAAGCAGCTTGTGTTTCAGTTCATGGAGCAAATAGATTGGGGTCTAACTCTTTAATTGATCTTGTTGTTTTTGGAAGAGCAGCTGCAAAAAGAGCTGCTGAACTAGTTAAACCTGGTACACCACATGAGGAGATCAATGAGTCAGAAACTCAAAAATGTTTAGATCGTTTCGATAAGATTAGAAACTCTGATGGAAATATTGGTACCGCTGAACTAAGACTGTCCATGCAAAAAACAATGCAATCAAAATGTGCGGTTTTTAGAACAGAGAAAACACTTAAAGAGGGTGTTGATGAAATACGACAAACATTTGATGGATTGGACTCTTTATCGGTTAAAGATAAATCATTAATATTTAATACCGACCTAGTAGAAACTTTAGAATTTGATAATTTAATTAGACAAGCTGTTGTGACAGTTGACTCAGCTTATAATAGGAAAGAAAGCAGAGGAGCTCATGCTAGAGAGGATTATCCAAAAAGAGATGACGAGAAGTTTATGCAACATACATTAGCTTGGTGTGATGGAAAAAAATCAAAAATAAGTTATAGAGATGTTCATAAGTCTACGTTAACCAATGAAGTACAGTATTTTCCACCTCAGGAGAGAGTATATTAATGGTGCAAATCAGTTTACCTGAGAATTCCAAAACAAAAAAAGGTAAATATTTTAAGGACAAAACCGGCTCAAAAAATTTAAGAAAAGTTAATGTATATAGATGGGATCCGTCATCAGGAGAAGGTCCGAGAATAGACACATATGAGGTCGATATGGATAACTGCCCTTCTAAAGTATTAGATATTTTAAATAAAATTAAAAATGAAATAGACCCCACTCTTGCTTACAGACGATCATGTGCTCACGGTGTATGTGGATCCTGTGCAATGAACATGGGTGGCAAAAATGGTCTTGCTTGCACAACTCCTCATGAAAATATTGATGGAGATATTGATATTTATCCGTTGCCACACTTAAAAGTTAAAAAAGACCTAATCGGAGATTTAGATGGATTATACAAGCAATATAAATCTATTGAGCCATGGTTAAAATCGAGTTCAAAATCTGATTCAGCTGAGTTAATTCAGTCAAAAGAAGATAGAGCTAAGCTTGATGGTGCTTATGAATGTATTATGTGTGCATGTTGTTCTACTTCTTGTCCAAGTTATTGGTGGAATGGAGATAAGTACTTAGGTCCAGCAGTTTTATTACAAGCTTATAGATGGATCATTGATAGTAGAGATGAGGAAAGACAGGCCAGATTAAAAAAAGTAGCTGATGAATTAAAATTATATCGTTGTCATACTATTCTAAACTGTACTAGTGCATGCCCCAAAGGTTTAAACCCTGCAAAGGCGATCGCTGAAATAAAAAAAATGTTAGCAACAGCTAATATTTAAACAATAGACTAATAAGAATTTTTACTCTAAAAGATCCTATTCATGAAATTAATTGAACATTTTGTAGGTGGAAAGATAATTCCCGGAAGTTCAGATAAAAAAGGAAAAGTTTTTAACCCCGCTACTGGTGAACAGGAAAAGCAAGTAAGACTTGCCTCCTCTAGTGATTTAGATCAAGCAGTAGAGATTGCAAAAAAAGCTTTTGAGACATGGTCATTAAAACCTTCACTCCAAAGAGCAAGGATAATGTTTAAATTTAAAGAGTTAATTGAAAAAAATTCTGATGAATTGACACAATTAATTGTTTCTGAACACGGAAAAGTTTATGAGGATGCAAAAGGTTCATTAACACGAGGATTAGAAGTTGTAGAATTTGCTTGTGGAATTCCACATTTACTTAAAGGAGAATTTTCAGAAAATGTAGGGACAGATGTTGACAGCTGGTCAATGCGTCAACCACTAGGTGTTGTTGCCGGAATAACACCATTTAATTTTCCAGCTATGGTTCCGATGTGGATGTTTCCAATTGCTATTGCATGTGGAAATACATTTATATTAAAGCCATCAGAAAAAGATCCCTCTTGCGCAATAAGATTAGCAGAATTATTGAAAGAAGCCGGTCTCCCAGACGGTGTATTTAATGTGGTAAATGGAGACAAAGAAGCAGTAGATGCAATTTTAAATAACAAAGATATTAAAGCAGTTAGTTTTGTTGGTTCAACTCCTATAGCTAAATATATTTATGAAAATTCAGCAAAAAATGAAAAAAGAGTTCAGGCATTAGGAGGAGCTAAAAATCATTTAGTAGTGATGCCAGACTGCGATTTAGATGGTGCTGTGAATGGCTTAATGGGTGCAGCTTATGGCTCCGCTGGAGAAAGATGTATGGCTCAGTCAGTGGCTGTAGCAGTTGGTGATATTGGAGATGAACTAGTGTCTAGATTATCAAAAAAAGCAGAGGCTTTAAAAGTTGGACCAGGTATGGACAAAAACTCAGAAATGGGCCCTTTAGTTACTAAAGAACACTTAGGAAAAGTAAAAAGTTATGTTGATTTGGGCGTAAAAGAGGGTGCGAAATTAGTTGTGGATGGAAGAAATTTAAAATTACAAGGATATGAAAATGGATTTTACATTGGTGGCTGTTTATTTGATAACGTGACAAAAGATATGAGGATTTATAAAGAAGAAATATTCGGCCCAGTTCTATCTGTGGTTAGAGTTAAAACTTTTGAGGAAGCTTCTAAATTAATAAATGATCATGAATATGGAAATGGTGTAAGTATTTATACAAGAGATGGAGATGCTGGAAGAACTTTTGCAAGCAAGATACAGGTTGGAATGGTTGGTATAAATGTACCAATACCTGTACCAATGGCTTTTCATAGTTTTGGTGGTTGGAAAAGATCTTTGTTTGGAGATAGTGCAATGCACGGGATGGAAGGAATAAAGTTTTATACTAAATTAAAAACCATAACCTCAAGATGGCCCTCAGGAATTAGATCTAATGCTGAATTTGTGATGCCAACAATGAAATAATAAACAATGAGTAAAATATCTTTAATTGGTGCAGGTCAAATAGGTGGGACTTTAGCTCACTTAATTGGAATAAAAGAATTAGTAAATGAGGTTGTTTTATTTGATGTTGCAAGTGGTATTGCAAAAGGAAAAGCGTTAGATATTGCACAATCATCATCTGTAGATGGTTTCGATGTTAAATTTTCAGGGACTGATGATTACAAAGACATAAAAGGCTCAGATGTTATAATAATTACAGCTGGGGTACCAAGAAAACCTGGTATGAGCAGAGATGATTTACTTGGCATAAACTTAAAAATTATTAAGCAAGTTGCAGAAGGAATTAAAGAAAATGCGCCCAATGCATTTGTAATTTGTATAACAAATCCATTAGATGTAATGGTAATGGCTTTTCAAAAATTCTCAGGACTTTCTCCAAATAAAGTAGTTGGGATGGCAGGTATATTAGATAGCTCTAGATTTAAGTTATTTTTATCTGAAGAGTTTGGCGTCCCAGTTAAAGAAATAGAGGCAATGGTGATGGGTGGTCATGGTGATACAATGGTACCTCTTCCGCGATTTACTAAAGTTTCAGGAAAACCATTATTAGATTTAGTTAAAGAAGGAAAAATTTCTCAAAAAAGATTGGAAGAAATAAATCAGAGAACTAGAGATGGTGGAGCTGAAATTGTAAAGTTTCTTGAAAAGGGTTCGGCTTTTTATGCCCCAGCAGCTTCAGGAGTTGAGATGGCCAAAGCTTATCTTAAAGATGAAAAAAAATTGCTCCCATGTGCTGCATATTTGAAAGGTGAATATGGTATCAATGATATATATGCCGGAGTTCCAATTATTGTGGGAAAGAATGGTGTTGAAAAAATAGAGGAAATAAACCTAGATGAGAAAGAAAAATCTGAATTTCTCCATTCAATTGATGCAGTAAAAAAACTCTGGGAAGCAGCGTCTAAAATAGATCCAGATTTAAATAAATAATGAATATACACGAGCATCAGGCAAAACAAATCTTAAAAAAATTTGGAGCAATTGTACCAGAAGGTGTATTTGGTTTAACGGTCGAGGAACTTTTAAAGAAATGTAAGTCATTAAAAACAGAAAAATATGTTTTAAAAGCTCAAATTCATGCAGGTGGAAGAGGGAAAGCAGGAGGTGTTAAAATTCTAAATAATCTTGAAGAACTTGAGAAATCAGCTAAAGAGCTTTTAGGAAAAAAATTAATAACTCATCAGACAGGACCTGAAGGAAGAGAAGTTAAAAGATTATATGTTGAAGTTTCATCAGATATTGAGAAAGAATTTTATTTATCATGTTTGGTAGATAGAGCTTCTTCAAAAATTGCTTTTATCTCTAGTGATGAAGGTGGAATGGACATTGAGGATGTAGCAAGCAAATTACCTGAAAAAATTTTGACAACTAAAGTAGAATTAAAAGATGAAATTTCAAATGAGGAGTGTGAAAAGATTATTCAAATATTTAAATTAAAGGACAATCCAAAAAACGAGGCAATATCTTTAATTAAATCTATCTATAAGATGTTTGTTGAAACTGACGCAAATATGGTTGAAATAAACCCTTTAATACTCACAAAAGAAAAGAAAATTATTTGTTTAGATGCAAAGGTAAATTTTGATAGTAATGCTTTGTTCAGACATCCTGAAATTTTAGAACTTAGAGATTTAAACGAGGAAGATCCTACTGAAATTGAAGCTAGTAAACATGACCTAGCTTATATCAAATTAGATGGCAGCATTGGATGCATGGTCAACGGAGCTGGTTTAGCAATGGCCACTATGGATATAATAAAATTATATGGAGAAGAGCCAGCAAATTTTTTAGATGTTGGCGGGGGAGCATCAAAAGAAAAAGTCTCAGCGGCTTTCAAAATAATTTTGTCAGATAAAAATGTAAAAGGTATATTGATCAATATTTTTGGTGGCATAATGCGATGTGATGTTCTAGCTCAAGGCGTTGTAGATGCTGCAAAAGAAATGAAAATCAATGTTCCTTTGGTAGTCAGACTAGCTGGCACAAATTTTAAAGAAGGTAAAGAAATATTAGATAATTCAGGTTTAAAATTAATATCTGCTGAAAATTTAGATGATGCAGCCAAAAAAATTGTTGAGGCAATTAAGTAAATGTCAGTTTTAGTCAATAAAAATACTAGATTAATCTGTCAAGGATTTACAGGTTCCCATGGAACATTTCACTCTGAGCAAGCAATCAAATATGGAACAAATTTAGTAGGTGGAGTGACACCAAAAAAAGGTGGCCAAAAACATTTGGGCCTTCCAGTTTTTAATACAGTGAAAGAGGCAAGAGAATCCGAGGGAGCTAATGCAACTATGATATACGTCCCAGCTAAATTTGCAGCCTCAGCAATTATTGAGGCAATAGATGCATCTATAGAACTAATTGTATGTATAACTGAAGGGATTCCTATTCAGGACATGTTAAAAGTTAAACAGAGATTGGATAATTCAAAAAGTAGACTGATTGGCCCCAACTGTCCGGGTGTCATAACTCCTGATGAGTGCAAAATTGGCATAATGCCTGGCAGCATTCATAAAAAAGGAACAGTTGGAATCGTTTCAAGATCAGGAACTTTAACTTATGAAGCAGTAGCTCAGACTACAGAAAATGGATTAGGACAATCAACTTGTATTGGAATTGGAGGTGATCCTATCAATGGTACAAATTTTATAGATTGTCTAGATCTATTTTTAAAAGACAAAGATACTCAATCAATTTTAATGATTGGTGAAATTGGAGGGACAGCTGAGGAAGAGGCTGCAGATTTCATTAAAAATCATAAAATAAAAAAACCAATTGTTGGATTTATAGCAGGCGTTACTGCCCCACCAGGACGTAGAATGGGTCATGCAGGAGCTATAATTTCAGGTGGTAAAGGTGGCGCGAGGGAAAAGATTAAAAAAATGGAGGATTGTGGGATAACTATGGCAAACTCTCCATCAAAGATTGGAAAAACGTTATTAAATAAATTGTCTAATTGAAAAATTTCTTTCTAGGTCTATATTAACTAATAGCGATGTCATCCTCTAAAAATCTTGAATTTGAAAAGACTGCTTTCTTAAGTAAATCCAATAGTGCTTTTATTGAAGAAATGTATCTCAAATTTGTTAATAATGATCCATCATTGCCTGATAGCTGGAAAATATATTTTAATCAAATTGGCGATGAGGCAGACACAATTGTAAATGAAATTAATGGTCCATCCTGGAGTCCATCAAAAAAAGTATCAATCAAAAAACTACAAAATTTGAATAATGGTAACGAAAATCAAGGTGAATTAGTTTCAAAACAATCTAATGCAAATTCAATAAAAGCTGTTGCTATGATTAGATCATACAGACAGAGAGGTCATTTGATCGCTAAATTAGATCCTCTTGGTCTTTTAAAGGCTGATTATTTAGAAGAACTCCATCCTGAATCATATGGATTCAAGAAGGAGGAATATAATGATAAAATTTTTTTAGATGGAGTCATTAATAGGCAATATTCTAGCATTTCTGAAATTTTAAAATTTTTAAGAGATAAATATTGTGCATCCTTAGGTTTTGAATATATGCATATCTCAAATCCAACTGAAAGAAAATGGTTTAGAGATAGAGTTGAAAAAGCAGATGATTTTAAATTTACGCAGAATGGAAAAGAGGCTATTCTTAAAAAATTAATTCAAGCTGAAGGTTTTGAAAAATTTTTACACACAAAATACGTTGGCACAAAAAGATTTGGTTTAGATGGAGGCGAAAGTTTAATCCCCGCCCTGGAGCAAATAATTAAAATTGGGGGTCAATCAAAAGTAAAAGAAGTTAAAATAGGAATGTCCCATAGAGGAAGATTGAATGTTTTAGCAAATGTCTTACAAAAATCTTATAAAAGAATTTTCAATGAATTTGCTGGAGAGATTAGTTCAAAATCAGAGGACGACACCGGAGATGTCAAATATCATTTGGGGGCTTCATCAAATAGAGAATTTGATGGAAATCAAGTGCATGTAAGTTTAACAGATAATCCATCTCATCTTGAAGCAGTAAACCCTGTAGTTTTAGGACAAACAAGAGCTAAACAATATTTCCATAAGGACAAAGAGAGAAATAAAGTTATACCAATTTTAATTCATGGAGATGCGGCCTTTGCAGGCCAAGGAGTTGTAGCAGAATGTTTTGCAATGTCTGGTCTTCCAGGACATAATACAGGTGGAACTATCCATATTATAGTGAACAACCAAATAGGATTTACTACAAGTCCAAGATTTGCAAGATCATCACCTTACCCTTCTGATATTGCTAAAATGGTTGAAGCACCAATCATCCATGTTAACGGCGATGATCCTGAAGCAGTTGTTTATGCCGCAAGAATAGCAACTGACTTTAGATTAAAATTTAATAGAGATGTTGTTATAGATTTAATTTGTTATCGAAGATTTGGTCATAATGAGGGAGATGAACCGTCTTTTACTCAACCATTAATGTATAAAAAAATCCGTTCACACCCTTCAACTATCAAAGTTTATGGTGAAAAATTAATAAATGAAGGGTCAATTACAGATGATTATTTTAGAACATCTATAAAAGAATTTAAGGAATTACTTGATGATCAATATAAGAATGCAAAGAATTATAAGCCTAAAATTGAATGGTTTGAGGGTACGTGGTCAAGATATAAACCAGCGAGAGGAAAAGACAAAAGAGGCGTTACGGGTTATGATGTTAAAAAATTAAAAAATATTTCTGAAAAAATAAACACAATTCCTAAAGAAATTAACATTCATAAAACTATCGCTAAAGTCTTAGAAAATAGAAAATTAAACGTTAATAATGAGGAAAAAATTGATTGGTCTACAGCTGAAGCTTTAGCGTTTGGATCTTTGTTAGAGGAGGGATATCCAGTAAGATTGGTTGGTCAGGACTCAGGAAGAGGTACATTTAGTCAAAGACATTCAGTATTAAGAAATCAAATAGATAATTCTCGATATGTTCCGTTAAACAAAATATCTAAAAATCAAAAGAATTTTGAAATTGTAGATAGTTTCTTATCTGAATTAGCTGTTTTAGGCTTTGAATATGGTTACAGTTTAGTCGAACCTAATACACTTACAATTTGGGAAGCTCAATTTGGTGATTTTGCAAATGGTGCTCAAGTAGTTATAGATCAATTTATTGCTTCAGGAGAAAGAAAATGGTCAAGAGCTTCTGGATTAGTTATGTTATTACCTCACGGCTATGAAGGTCAAGGTCCTGAACATTCTTCTGCTAGATTAGAAAGATTTTTACAATTATGTTCAAATGACAATATGCAGGTAATGAATTGCACAACACCTGCAAACTACTTTCATGCACTAAGAAGACAAATGCATAGAGATTTCAGAAAACCACTAATAATAATGACTCCCAAATCTTTACTTAGACATAAACATTGTTTTTCAAGTTTAAGCGATTTTAGTAAAAAAAATACGTTTCATAGAGTTTTATGGGATCACGCAATAGATCCAAAGGTAAAAGGTTTTATTAAATTGAAAAAAAAGGAAAAAATTAAAAAAGTAATTTTATGTTCAGGAAAAATTTATTTTGATTTGCTTGAGGCTAGAGAAAAATTTAAAAAAGATGATTTGATATTTTATAGAATTGAGCAACTTTATCCTTTTCCAGCTAAGGCACTTGCAAAAGAGCTAAAACCTTATGCTAAAAATGCTAAATTTTATTGGTGTCAGGAAGAGCCAAAAAATATGGGAGCTTGGTTTTCTGCTAGAGATTATATCCAATGGACATTAGATAATATAAAGGCTAATAATAAAAAGATTTCTTATATTGGAAGAAGTCCAGATGCATCGCCAGCCACTGGTTATGCAAAAAGACACATTTCACAACAACAAGAAATTATTAAAAAGGTTTTTGAATAATTTAAAATGAGCGAAAAAATATTAGTCCCAGTTTTAGGTGAAAGTATTACAGAAGCTACAATATCTAAATGGTTAAAAAATAAAGGCGAAACGGTTGATGCAGATGAGCCTATTGTTGAATTAGAGACTGACAAGGTTAATTTGGAAGTACCATCTCCAGTTACAGGAAAATTAACTGAAATTAACTCTCAAGATGGATCAACTGTTAAAGTGGGAGAAGTTTTAGGTTTAGTTACTGAAGTTGAGGGTGAAATTAAAAAATCAGATAAAATAGAGAAAATCCAGCCCTCAAATTTACAAAAAAAAGAAGAGATTAAAGAAAAAGACAATGTAATCAAGTTAGATCCAATTAAAGAACAAACTGAATTAGATATGTTTGAAGAAGAGAAGAATAGCAAAGAGTTAAAAGAGGAACCACTGGTTTTAACAGAGGAAATAAAAAACAGTTATACTGAGGAAAATTTCATTGATGAAAGTCAAACATTATCTCCAGCTGTAAGAAAAATGGTAGATGAGAACAATATTGATGTTAAGTCAGTAAAAGGATCTGGGAAAGATGGCCGAATACTAAAAGGTGATTTAATAAGCTTGATGGGAGTCAATCCTCCACCTTCAGAGCGAAAAATTAAATATGGTCAAGAAGAGCGTATTAAAATGACTAGGTTAAGGCAAACTATAGCAAAAAGACTGAAACAAGCCCAGGAGAATGCAGCTTTACTTACTACTTTTAATGAAGTGGACATGACAAATATAATTAATATGAGAAAGGACAACCAAGAAGATTTTCAAAGTCGATATGGAATCAAGCTTGGCTTTATGTCATTTTTTGTTAAGGCTTGTATAGTGGCCTTAAAAAATTTTCCAGCTGTAAATGCTGAGATAGATGGAGACACTATTGTTTATAAAAATTATTATAATATAAGTTTTGCAGTTGGAACAGATAAAGGTCTTGTAGTTCCAGTTTTAAAGAACGCGGATGAACTATCTTTTGCAGGTATTGAAAAAAATATTAAAGAAATTTCTGAAAAAGCAAAAGATGGAAAACTTGTAATTGAAGATCTTCAAGGAGGTACTTTTACTATTAGCAATGGCGGAGTTTATGGGTCAATGCTTTCAACTCCAATTCTAAACTTGCCTCAATCTGGAGTATTAGGAATGCATAATATTGTTGATAGACCTATTGTAGTGGATAGTGAAATCAAGATAAGACCAGTAATGTATTTAGCTTTATCTTATGATCATAGAATTATTGACGGTAAAGAGTCTGTATCATTTCTTAAAATGATTAAAGAAAGTCTTGAGGACCCTAGAAGGTTATTTTTGGATATTTAGAATGTCGGAAAAATTTCAAGCAGTAGTTATAGGAGGTGGCCCAGGAGGTTATGTTTGCGCAATTAGACTTGCCCAATTAGGTTTAAAAACTGCATGTATAGAGTCCAGGGGATCTCTAGGTGGTACATGCCTGAATATTGGTTGTATCCCTTCAAAAAGTTTACTTAACTTGTCTGAGGAATTTCACAAAGTTAAAGGTTTGGCAAATAAAGGTATTGAAATAGGAGAAGTAAAACTAAATCTTGATAAAATGATGAAGAGCAAGGACAAAGCAGTCACTGTTCTTACAAAAGGCGTAGAATTTCTTCTAAAAAAAAACAAAGTTACCTATTTTAAAGGCCATGGAAGTTTTAAATCAAAAAATGAAATCTTAATAAAAGATGATCAAAAAAAAGAAACAATAATTCAAACTGAAAAAACAGTTATAGCCACAGGATCTGTACCAGTATCTCTACCGGGCATCGAAATAGATGAAAAAATAATAGTTTCATCAACTGGAGCTTTAAAATTAGAAAAAGTGCCCAATAAAATGGTTGTTGTTGGTGGAGGTTATATCGGCTTAGAGATGGGATCAGTGTGGTCAAGACTTGGTGCAAAAGTAGAAGTTGTTGAGTTTTTGGATCATATAACACCTGGTATGGATAAAGAAATTTCGTCTGAGTTTATGAAAATTCTTAAAAAGCAAGGAATGAAGTTTAATATGCAAAATAAAGTTGAAACAATTCAAAAAAATAATTCAGGTGCAGTGGTCTCAACAATTGATAAAGATGGAAATAAAAATAATTTTGAATGTGATGTAGTTTTAATTTCAGTTGGTAGAAAGCCAAATACAGATGGTTTAAATTTAAAAAAAGCCGGGGTGAGTTTAGATGAAAAAAATAGAATAAAAACTGATAAGAAATTTAAAACAAATATTGAAAATATTTATGCAATAGGTGATGTGATTGTTGGACCCATGCTTGCACATAAGGCTGAAGATGAGGGTATAGCAGTTGCAGAAAATATTGTAGGTCAATCAGGTCATGTAAACTATGATACAATACCAGGAGTGGTGTATACCTCACCAGAGGTTGCCTCAATTGGAAAAACAGAGGAGCAATTAAAAGAATTAAATAAAAGTTATAAGGTTGGTAAATTTTCATTCATGGCCAACTCTAGAGCTAAAGCTATAGATGATGCAGAAGGTTTTGTGAAAATTCTTGCAGATGCTGAGACAGATAAAGTTTTAGGCGCACATATAATTGGCCCTCATGCTGGAGAATTAATTGCTGAAATCGGTGTTGCAATGGAATTTGGTGCAAGCGCCGAGGATATAGCAAGAACCTGCCATGCTCACCCAACTTTTTCTGAAGCTGTCAAAGAAGCTGCGTTATCAGTAGATAAAAGAGCAATACACTCTTAATTTTTTTTCATATTATAAAAATATGAAATACCCGATTCTACTACCTAACATTTTTAATCATCCTTTTACTTATGAAAGTGAAATTAATCTTAAGCTAGGTGAATTTGTTCTAGTCCCTTTTGGAAAATCTAAAATAACAGGTGTGGTATGGGATGAATTTGAAAAAAATGATAATAAAAAATTTAAAATAAAAAGTATCCAAAAAAAATTAGATGTAGTTCCACTAAAGAAAGACACAATAAATTTTTTAAATTGGTTTGCTGAGTATAATTTAATACCAAAAGGAATGGCATTGAAGCTAGTTTTATTGAGCAGTAATGCGAAAGAAAAAATGGAAAAAAAAATTTATGAACCGTATACTTATAAAATAAAAAAAAATTCCTTTAAACTATCTATCAATCAAATCAAATCTTTAGAAAAAATGGGTTATTCAAATAAAAAATTTAGAGTTCATGTTTTACAAGGTACAACAGGATCGGGTAAGACTTTAGTTTATTTTGAGGCGTTAAAATCTTTAATAGAGAAGGGTTTTCAATCATTAATTCTTTTACCAGAAATAGGTTTGACCAGTCAGTTTGAGCAAAAATTTACAGAATATTTCGGATTTAATCCAGCGATTTGGCACTCCGGTATCTCAAAAAAGAAAAAAGAAATAATTTGGAGTGGTATTTCCTGTGGTGAAATTAAAGTTGTCATTGGTGCAAGATCTTCTTTATTTTTACCGTTTAAAAAATTAGGAATAATAATTGTTGATGAGGAACATGATCAGTCTTTCAAACAAGATGAAGGTATTACATATAATGCTCGAGATATGGCAATTTCAAGAGCATCATTTGAAAATATTCCTGTTAACTTGATCACAGCAGTTCCCTCAATAGAAACTTTTGAAAATATTAAAAAGGGAAAATATGAAGTCTCTAGACTTAGTGAAAGATACAGAAATGCAGCACTACCTAATTACGAAATCATTAATTTAAATAATACAAAACTTGAGAAGCAATCATGGTTATCAGCGAAGATAATTGAAAAAGTTAATCTTCATCTTGAAAAAAAAGATCAAGTTTTGTTTTTTTTGAATAGAAGAGGTTTTTCACCTAACGCATTATGTAACAAATGTTTTTCAAGCTTCACATGCCCAAATTGTACAATAAATTTGGTTTATCATAAGAATAAAAACAATTTAATATGTCATTATTGCGGTTTCAAATCAGAGTTAAAAAGAAATTGTAAGAAAGGTGATAACTGTGAATTTGTTTTTAGCGGACCAGGTGTTGAAAGAATTTCTGAGGAAGTAAAAAGAAAGTTTCCTGGTAAAAAAATTGAAATTTTCTCAAGTGATACAATGAATAAAAAGGACTCAAAAGAAAAAATTAGAAAAATAATTAATAATGAAATTCAAATTTTAGTAGGAACTCAATTAATATCAAAAGGTTTTCATTTTCCTCACCTGAATTGTATTGTTGTTGTAGATATTGATCTTTCATCTCATGGTCATGATTTAAGAGGAGCTGAAAAGAATTTACAACTTTATCATCAGCTTTCAGGAAGAGCTGGAAGAACTGGAAATCCAGCGACAGTTTATTTTCAAACCTATGAAAATAATTCAAAAATGATCTCTGAAATAACAAATAAAAATCCAGATATCTTTTTAGAAAGAGAGTTAGAAATAAGAAAAAAAAATAAACTTCCTCCTTATCAAAGATTTATTTCTTTAATTCTCACAGGAGAAAATGAAAAAAAATTAGAAAAAGAAGCTTTTAACTTTAAAAATTTTATTGAAAACAAAATTAATGGAAAAATTTTGGGCCCTGTGAATGCACCAATATTTAGAATAAAAAAAAAATTTAGAATAAGACTTTTGATAAGAGGATCAAAATCTATGAAAATGCAAAATTCTTTAGCTGAAATTATTCCAAAATATAAATTTTTTAAGGGAATAAAACTTTCAGTTGATGTTGATCCAATAAACTTCAATTAACCAATAAAAAGAGGCATTTTTGACATATCAGTCACTTGAAGACACAAGGGTCATATGTTAATTAAAGCCTGAATTTTTAATAATCTTCAACATTATATAGGAAACAAGTTGAGCAAAGATACAGGATTTTCAATTTCATCAGCTGAAAGGTATTCTCTCGCACTTTTTGAGCTTTCAGAAGAAAATAATTTATTGAGCCAGATAGAAGAACAATCTTTATCTGTATTAAATCTAATTAATCAAAGTAAAGATTTTTTTAATTTGATTAAAGATCCTACTACTAGCCAAGAGGATCTCTCAAAAGTGATAAACAAAATAGCTGATATTAATAAATTTGAGAATTTATTTAAAAATTTTTTAAATTTCTTAATTCAAAAGAGACGTTTCTTTTTTATAGAGCGAATTCTAAAAAGTTTTATTGAAATTTGTTCCAAAAAAAGAGGTGAGCTTGTAGCTGAATTGAAATCAGCAAAAAAATTATCAAGTGATGAAATTAAAAAAATTACAGACGAGTTATCAATGAATTTTAGCTCTAAAATAAAATTAAACTATAAATACGATGAAAGTTTAATAGGAGGCTTGGTAGTTCAAGTTGGAAGTACCATGGTTGATTCCTCAATTAAAAATAAATTACAACAAATCGAAAATAGAATGATAGAGGCATAGATGGAAATAAACCCTTCAGAAGTTACAAAAATATTAAAAGAACAAATCAAAAATTTTGGTGAAAAAGCCGAAGTTGCAGAGGTAGGGCAAGTATTATCAGTAGGAGATGGTATCGCAAGAATCTATGGTTTGGATAATGTGCAAGCTGGTGAAATGGTGGAATTTGCAGACGGATCAAAAGGAATGGCTCTTAACTTAGAAAGTGAAAATGTTGGTGTCGTTATTTTTGGTGACGATAGAAATGTAAAAGAGGGTGATGTAGTAAAACGTACAGGTAACATTGTTGATACTCCTGTTGGAAAGGAATTATTAGGAAGAGTTGTAGACGGTTTAGGTAATCCTATTGATGGAAAAGGTCCGTTTGATAAAAATATTAAAAAAACTAGAGTAGAAGTAAAAGCACCAGGAATTATTCCTCGTCAATCAGTCAATGAACCAATGCAAACTGGATTAAAATCAATCGATAGTTTGGTCCCAATTGGGAGAGGTCAAAGGGAATTAATTATTGGTGACAGACAAACAGGTAAAACTGCAGTTGCTGTGGATGCAATTATTAATCAAAAAAAAATAAATGAATCAGGTGATGAAAAGCAAAAACTATATTGTATTTATGTTGCAGTTGGACAGAAAAGATCAACAGTAAGACAAATTCAAAAAACTTTAGAAGAAGCAGGTGCAATGGAGTACACAACTATTGTTGCAGCTACAGCATCAGATTCTGCGCCATTACAATTTTTAGCCCCATATACAGGATGTGCTATGGGTGAATATTTTAGAGATAATGGAATGCATGCACTTATTATCTATGATGATTTATCTAAACAAGCTGTTGCGTACAGACAAATGTCTCTATTGTTGAGAAGACCTCCAGGCCGTGAGGCTTATCCAGGAGATGTATTTTATCTACATAGTAGATTACTTGAAAGAGCTGCAAAGTTAAGCGACGAGCACGGTGGTGGTTCATTAACAGCACTTCCAATTATTGAAACACAAGGAGGAGATGTTTCTGCATTTATTCCTACTAATGTAATTTCAATTACTGATGGTCAAATATTCTTAGAAACAGAATTATTTAACCAAGGTATAAGACCAGCAATTAACGTTGGGTTATCAGTATCAAGAGTTGGATCATCAGCTCAAACAAAAGCTATGAAAAAAGTTTCGGGATCGATGAAACTAGAATTAGCACAATACAGAGAAATGGCAGCATTTGCTCAATTTGGATCTGATTTGGATGCATCTACACAACAACTTTTGAACAGGGGCTCAAAACTAACTGAGCTTCTAAAACAAAAACAATACTCACCATTGACTGTTGCTGAGCAAGTAATATCAGTTTTCTGCGGTGTTAAAGGTTATCTCGATGATATTGATTTAAAAGATGTATCGGAGTTTGAAAGTAAAATTATTAATAAATGTAAATCAGATAAACCTGAAATAATTCAAGCAATTCAAAGCACTGGAAAACTTGATGAAGATAAAGAAAAGCTATTGGTAGAAGTAATTACCCAGCTGAAAGGAACCTTTAAATCTTAATGTAATATGGCAAGTCTAGATGATCTTAAAAAAAGGATAGCTAGTGTAAAGTCTACACAAAAAATCACGAAAGCTATGAAAATGGTTGCAGCAGCAAAATTAAGAAGAGCTCAAGAAAGCGCTGAGAGAGGGAGACCTTATTCAGAAAAAATGAACAATATTATTTTAAACTTATCTAATGGTATATCTGATAAGGAAAATGCCCCAAAATTATTATCTGGAACAGGCGAAAATAAAGTTCACCTATGTGTAGTAATGACATCAGACAGAGGCCTTTGTGGTGGTTTTAATTCTAACATAATTAAAAAAGCGAAAAGTTATTTTTCAAAAATTTTAAACGAGGGTAAACAATTAAAGATTATTACTGTAGGGTCGAAGGGAAATGACCAACTAAAAAGAGTTTATGGAGATAAAATTATTGAAAATGTATCTTTTAAAGAATCTAAAAATGCAAATTATTTTGATGCCGATAAAGTTGGAAGGATCATAATTGAAAAATTTGAGGCTGGTGAGTTTGATATATGTACTATTTTTTATAATCAATTTAAAAATGTAATCACTCAAATACCTCAAGCTCAACAGATTATACCTTTAAACAATGAAGAGGATCATAATAATTCAGACGAAAGTTATGAATTTGAGCCAGATGAAGATGAAATTTTAAGCAATTTACTACCAAAAAATATTTCAACACAAATATTTAAGGCAATGTTGGAGAATTCAGCTAGCGAACAAGGGTCCAGAATGAGTGCGATGGACAATGCTACCCGTAACGCAGGTGAAATGGTTGACAAACTTACTATCGAATATAATAGAAGTCGTCAGGCAGCAATTACAAAAGAACTAATAGAAATCATATCAGGAGCAGAAAGTTTATAATTATGAGCAAAGGAATAATTACACAGGTTATTGGAGCAGTAGTAGATGTTAAATTTGATGGAGAACTTCCAGAAATTTTAACAGCATTGGAATGTAAAAATGGAAACAACAGATTAGTTTTAGAAGTAGCGCAACACTTGGGTGAAACTACAGTCAGAACTATTGCAATGGATGCTACTGAAGGTTTAAAAAGAGGTGATGAGGTAATTAATACCAATGCTCCCATACAAGTTCCAGTAGGACCTGAAACTCTTGGAAGAATTATTAATGTTATTGGAGAGCCAATAGACGAAAGAGGAGAAGTAAAAACTAAAGAAAGCTGGCCAATTCATAGAGGTGCCCCTGAATTTAATGATCAATCTACTGAAACTGAAATACTTGTTACTGGTATTAAAGTAATTGATTTGCTTGCTCCTTATGCAAAAGGAGGAAAAATTGGTTTGTTCGGCGGTGCTGGTGTTGGAAAAACTGTTTTGATTATGGAGTTAATCAATAACGTTGCAAAAGCACATGGTGGCTTTTCAGTTTTTGCAGGTGTAGGAGAAAGAACAAGGGAAGGAAATGATCTTTATCATGAAATGATTGAGTCTGGTGTTATCAAACAGGACGGACCAGGATCTAAAGCAGCATTAGTTTATGGACAAATGAATGAACCCCCAGGCGCTAGAGCTAGAGTGGCACTTACTGGATTGACTGTAGCAGAATATTTTAGAGATCAAGAGGGCCAAGATGTACTTTTCTTTGTTGATAATATTTTTAGATTTACTCAAGCAGGCTCAGAAGTTTCGGCACTTTTGGGCAGAATTCCATCCGCAGTTGGTTATCAACCAACATTAGCAACTGATATGGGTAATCTTCAAGAAAGAATTACCACTACTAACAAAGGATCAATTACCTCAGTACAAGCAATTTATGTACCTGCAGATGATTTAACTGATCCTGCTCCGGCTACATCTTTTGCTCATTTGGATGCAACAACTGTACTTTCAAGACAAATAGCTGAAATTGGAATATATCCTGCTGTTGATCCGTTAGACTCAACTTCAAGAATTCTAGACCCTAGAATTGTTGGTGATGAACATTATAGAGTAGCAAGAGATGTGCAAAGAATATTACAATCTTACAAATCATTACAAGATATCATAGCCATTTTGGGTATGGATGAATTATCTGAAGAGGATAAACTGGTTGTAGCTAGAGCGAGAAAAATTCAAAGATTTTTATCTCAACCATTTTTTGTTGCAGAAGTTTTCACAGGATCACCAGGAAAATTGGTAGATTTAGACTCAACCATCAAAGGCTTTGATGCTATTTGTAAAGGTGAATATGATCATTTACCTGAAGCAGCGTTTTATATGGTGGGAACGATTGAAGAGGCAATTGAGAAAGCTAAAAAAATGGAACAAGAAGCTGCTGCTTAATGAGCGAAGAGTTTAAAATTGAAATTGTAAACCCAGAAAAATCTTTTCTAGTAAAAGAGGATGTTTTAGAGGTTGTTGTACCTGCATTTGAGGGTGAAATGGGGATTTTAAAAGATCACATATCAATTATTTCTTTTTTAAAACCTGGGATAATTAAAGTATTTTCGAAATCAGGTGATGAAAATTATTACGTAGAAGATGGAATTATTGAATTTAAAAATAATAATTTATCTATCTTAACAAGCGCAATATTCTCTGTGACAGATTTAGATAAATCTAAACAAGGGGATTTACTCAAAAAAGCTGAAGCGGAAGCAAGCAAGTCTGAGATAAGTGATCAGGCTAAATATTTAGCAGATCAAAAAGTTGAAGTTCTAAGATCGATTAACTAATAATAACTCTAATTTTTTTTTAATTTCTTGATAGACGTGTAATTTAAAATCTACAACAACTTTTGTTAAGGATTCCAAATCAATCCATTTCCATTCAAGAAATTCAGGTTTTTTTGTTTTAATATTTATTTCACTATCCTCTCCTTTAAACTTCATAATAAACCATTTCTGTTTTTGTCCCTTATACTTACCCTTCCAAATTATACCTAACAAGTGATCTGGTAATTCATATGTTATAAAACCATCTAGTTCTTTAATTAGCTCAACTTTTGTAATACTAGTCTCTTCCTTTAACTCCCTGTATGCAGCGGCAAGAAAATCCTCACCTTCATCAATACCTCCTTGTGGCATTTGCCAGAAGTTTTTTGGGTTGTCTATTCTTTTTGCAACAAAAATTTTATTTTCTTGATTAAGAACAACAATGCCTACACCACTACGTAGTGGTAGATGTTTATATTGCTCTTTCATTTATCCGTTTAAAAGTTTTAATGCGTAGCTTAGTTGATTATCGGTGTCTGTCTTAATCCTAAATTCATCCGTATCTTCATCAATCTCAATATCAGGACTTACTCCAACCTCAGAAATTGATTTGCCTGACGGTAGGTAATATTTTGCAACAGTGAGTCTTATTGCTCCTTTATTCTTTAGTGGAATAATTGATTGCACTGACCCTTTTCCATAACTATTTTCGCCTAAAATAATTGCTCTTTTATGATCTTGTAGCGCACCAGCAACTATTTCTGAGGCAGATGCAGAACCGTAATTAATTAATACAACCAAAGTTTTACCATCTATCAAATCTCCTTTTTTGGCAAACCATTTTCGATTTTCGGAGGCCTTTCTACTTTTAGTAGATACAATCTCCCCATTATCTAAAAAAAAATCTGATATCCTTATAGCTTGTGATAACAACCCTCCAGGATTATTTCTTAAATCTAGTATATATGAATTTATATTTTTATTTTTTTCAAATTCTCTAATTTGCTCTTTTATTTGATCACCACTATTTTCATTGAAAGAAGTTAATCTAAGATAACCAATGTTATTTTTTAAAAGATCAGCTTTAACTGATTTAATTTGAATAATTTCTCTTACAATTTCAAATGTTAAAGCCTTTTTTTGTCCAATTCTTCTTACAGTTAAAATAATTGATGACCCTACAGGTCCTCTCATCAAGTCTACGGCCTCACTTAGAGATTTACCTTGTACTTGAATATCATCTATCTTTATGATGTAGTCACCAGCTTTAATTCCAGCTCTAGATGCTGGAGTATCGTCAATAGGAGAAATTACTTTTACAACCCCAGACTCCATATTTACCTCTATTCCTAAGCCACCAAATTCACCACTTGTTTCAGTCTGCATTTCGTTTAAAATTTCTGGGGACATATATGCTGAGTACGGATCTAGTGATTGAAGCAAACCATCTATTGCAGCATCCATACTTTCAGATTGATTTATTTCATCGACATATTCTTTGTTAATTTTTTCTAATACTTCTCCAAACAAATCTATTTTTTTATAAACATCATTTTCAGCTGCGATGACAGGATTAAAAGTTGAAAACTTTAAAAAAAATATACTGAAAATAAAAAAAATTTTCCTCATATTATAAGTTTTTCTTTTGGAATAAATTCTGACCACATTTTTTCTAGTTCATAAAATTTTCTTTTTTCTGGATGAAATATGTGGACAATTAAATCTATTCCATCTACCAGTTTCCACTCAGCACTATCTTTTCCTTCGATTTTTGAATCTTTCATTCCATAATCTTTGAATTTTTCTAAAACCTGCTCAGAAAGTGACTGGATATGTCTAGATGATGTACCACTTGCAATAATCATGTATTCAGCCATCGAACTTTTATCTTTAAGATCGATGCTAACAACGTCTAAAGCTTTATTGATATCTAAAGTTTGAATTATGATTTTTTTTAAATCAGAAATTTTGTCCATTAATTCATTAAACCATATCAAATTTTTCTCAATTGAGAAGAAGAAATATTGACCTTTTCAAATTCAATAAATTTCAAATTTTCTCTATTTAATCTTTTATATGTAGTTGAATTTAATGATTTTTTTTTATAACCATGCCTATCAAATACTATTATTTTACATTTCTGTGAAATTAATTTCCATTTATACCATTTGTGAAATTTTATTAAATTATCAGCGCCCATTATAAAATAAATTTTGTTTTTTTTGTTCTTTGAAATATGATTTATCAAATCAAAAGTTTTATTCGATTTAATTGTGTCCTCATAAAATTTTACTTTAATCAATTTACTTGATCCAATAATTCTTTTGCAATGCTTGATTCTATTATTCAAACTTGTATGCGTCTTTTTTTTAAAAGGATTTTTTTTTGTTATTGCCCAAGTAACATTTCGTAATTTAAATCTTTTAATTGCTTCTTTTGAGATAGTTAAGTGACCTTTGTGTGCAGGATCAAAGGATCCACCCAGGATCCCAATTTTGTTTCTTCTTGTAATCAATTTACTTTCTAATTTTACCATTACTTGTTACTTGATATTTATAGGAAATTAGTTGTCCAAGTCCCACAGGGCCTCTTGGTGGAAGAACATTTGTCGAAATTCCAACCTCACCACCAAATCCAAATTCACCACCATCTGCAAATTGTGTAGATGTATTGTGCATCGCTATTGAACTTTTAACTCCCATTAAAAATTTTTTAGCAGTTTTTTTGTTTTTAGTAATAATACAATCAGTATGCATAGTTCCATATTTATTAATATGAGAAATAGCCTCTTGTAAGTTTTTGACAGATTTTACAGAAACGGTAGCAGACAAATATTCTTTTGACCAATCTTTGATTGATGCTTTTTTGATTTTACCTTTATAAATTTTTCGTATTTTATTATCACCAATAATCTGACAACCTTTTTCCTCTAATATCTTTAATATATGACCTCCAAACTTTTTGATTATACGCTCATTAAGCAAAATTGTTTCAGTTGCTCCACAAATCGCTGTATTTCTTAATTTAGCATTTACTATTACTTTGGTAGCAATTTTGGGATCCGCATCTTTATCTACATATGAATGACAAACACCTTCTAAGTGACCAATAGTTGGAATTTTAGAAATGTTTTGTACTTTTTTAACTAAATTTCTTCCCCCTCTTGGTATGATTACATCAATAAAATTAGTCATTTTAGTGAGTAAAAAATCTACCACTTTTCTATTCTTTATATCGATGAATTGAACAAAGTTTTGATTAACTTTATTAATCTTCAAAGCTTTTCTAAATAAATTTGATAAAATTTTATTAGAATAAAAGGCCTCAGAACCACCTTTTAAAATAACTGGATTTCCAGATTTAAAACATAATGATGCTACATCCGAGGTTACATTTGGTCTACTTTCATAAATTACACTTATTACTCCTATCGGGATTGATATTTTTGAAAATACAAGTCCATTAGGTCTTTTCCATTTTTCAATAACATTATAAATTGGATCCTTTAACTTAATTATTTTTTGGATTGAATTAATAATACCCAAGATTTTTTTTTCATTTAAAATAAGTCGATTTATTAAATTATCTCTAAGCTTAATTTTGATAGCCCGATCTACATCTTTTTTATTTTCTCTAAGAATTAAATGCTTATTTTTTTTTATCATTTTAAGATAATCACTTAAAACTTTATTTTTTTTATAAGTATTTATTGGTTGAGCAAAAGCTTGTTTCGATCTTTCTCCAATATTAATTAATATCTTTCTCATTAGATTTCTACCATATCATCTTTATGCACCACCTCAGATTTCGACACATATCCTAAAATTTTTTGTATTTCATTCGAATGACAGCCCATAATTAAATTTATTTCTTTGGATGAAAAAGAGCTAAGTCCACGAGCAAACTCTTTTTTTTTATTATCTAAAATTTTAATATGATCTCCCTTATTAAATCTACCGACCACTTTTTTAATTCCAGCTGCCAATAAACTTTTTCCACTATGAAGAGCCTTTTTTGCTCCATCATCAATTATAAGTTCACCCTTAGGAGAAATTGAGCTAATTATCCACTTTTTCCTTGCATGCATTTTAGATATTTTAGAAATAAACCAAGTGCAGTTATTTCCACTCCGGATACGATCGATAGGATTAAGACTTAACCCATTTGCTATTACCATATTGCAACCAGCTAAATTACAAATTTTAGCAGCTTCGATTTTTGTATTCATGCCACCACTTCCTAATTCTGTCATACCTTTGATATTTATACTTTTAACAACTTTGTCTAAATCAATCACTTTCTTAATTAATTGAGCATCTTTGAATTTTTTTGGATTTTTTGTGTATAAACCATCCACATCTGAGAGTAATATTAAGGTATCTGCATTTGTAATTTGAGCTACTCTAGAAGCAAGTCTATCATTATCTCCATATTTAATCTCAGATGTCGCAATAGTATCATTTTCATTAACAATAGGGATGAAATCAAGATCGAATAAGTTTTCAAAAGTTCTTTTTGCATTAATTGATCTTCTTCTTTCCTCGGTGTCATCAAGAGTAAGTAAAATTTGAGAAATATTTAATTTATATTTTGAAAACGTTTCTAAGAA
>CACBCE010000002.1 GCA_902537665.1 uncultured Pelagibacteraceae bacterium | reverse complement strand
ACAAGAAAAACAATCAGAAGTTGATCAAAATAATCAACTTTTAGGCGAACAAACTAATAATAATGAGACAACTTCTGAGGGAACTGAGAATAATGATCAAAATAACGACAATTTAGAGAATTTAAATTTTTCAAACGAAAAAAAAGAGGAAAACATAAATTTAGAAATTGAAAATCAAGAGAAAAGTACTGAAACAATAATTTCAGAGACTGTTGAAGACAAAAAAGAAGAAAATGGAGACACAAGTCATCAAGTAATTCATAAAAAAGATGGAAGACTACATATTTATGTAAGGCAAGATAAATATAAAGGAGAATTAAAATCAAAAAATTGGGTTGGAAGACTTTATATTGATGGAAAACAAAAAATTTCATCATCAGGCACAACAAATTTAGATGATGCAATACCTATTTTAGAAAAATGGTTTGACGATGTTCATAAAGAAAGTGAGAGATTAAAAAATCAAAGTAAAGAAATAGAAAATACAAATGAAGAAGTGGTTACTGAACCAAATACAACACAAGAAATTGACCTGGTGGTTAATGAAACCAGTACTGCTCCTAAAACAGAGTCAATTGTAACAAATCAAATAAACGAAAATCAAAATAAAGATGAAACAACTAAAGTTGCATCTAATGAAAAACCTGAGTTGACTAAACAAGAAGAGATCAAAGGCAAGATATCTAATATCTTTGGTAAATTAAAAGATATCAAGTTCAAGAAACCCGCTTTTGCAAATAATTCTAATAAAACATCATTTAATAAATCTAAACTAGGTGGATTTAAATCAAAGTTTGAAAGTTTTTTAAAATCTAAATTAGGTAAGTCTACTGTGCAAGGCGAAGAAATATTAGGAGTCGAACTTGCTAATAAAGAAATTAGACTAGTTCAGGTTTCAAGCAATAAAGCTAATCAATGGGTACTAGATAAACTTTATATTCATCCTGTTGATATTACTGACGAAAGTACGCCAATAGAAAATGCCGATAAATTTACAGAAGAATTAAGTCTTGCAATTCAAAAATATAAAATTTCATCACCAAACGTTGCTATTTCAATTCCTGTGACAAGCGCAATCATAAGAGTAGTAACAGCACCTCTTATGAAAGATGAAGAGTTAAACAAGGCAATTGAAACAAACTCACTGTGGGAAAATTTAGTTCAGCTAACTGATAATTTAGAAGACTATTCTATTTTTCATCAAGTTATCAATAGAAGTGAAAAAGAAAATACAATGGATATATTATTTGTTGCTTCAAAATTAACAGATATTAATAGTTACACATCAATAATAAAAAATGCAGGATTAAATCCTGTAATTATTGATGTAAAATGTTTTGCATTAAAATCAGCTGTAGACCAATCAAATCAACTTACAAATAAAACTGAAGATGCAAATTTAACGGCAGTTTTAGAATTTGGATTAGACGAAAATTATTTGATGATTCTTTATGATAATAATCCAATAATTACGGACATTTTTATAAGAGGACAAGATAGAAAAATTTTACAAGAGTCACAAGACGTTGAGGAGAAAGAGGGATTAGTTAGAAGGTATGTCACTCAAGTTAAACAGGCTATTCAAGATTTCGAGACAAAATATGAAAAAAGAATAAGAAATATAAAAGTAGTTTCAGATATTGAAAATATTGAAGAATATTTAGGAAGTTTTAGAAAAAGTTTAATGAATGTTGGTTTCAATACCTTTGATCCAACTGAGGGATTAAAAATTCCAAATCAAAATCAAGCTGTGCTTGATAGTAAAATTAATCGATCTTATTTGTCTACTGCTGTGGGTTTAGCTTTTAGAAAACTTGATGTTTTTGGTTATTATAAATTTGTTACAGCAGTCAAAAATATTAACTTATTACCTGACAGATCAAATGTCATGAAACAAAAAAAGATGAAAGCTATTTCTGGCTTTGCTTTTAAAGGAATAACTGCAACTGTAGCTGGAATATATTTATTATTATTTGGTTTATCTTTTTGGAATATTTTTTCTTACAATTCTGAATTAAAACAATATGAAAGTATAAAAGCTGAACATACCCAAATAGTTCAACAAAAGAAAATAGTTTCAAAAGAACTTGGTATTATTAATACGTCTTTAAAATTAAGTAAAACTCTTACTTCAAATAAAGAATTAACATATAGAATTTTAGCTCAAGTAGCTTCAAGTGTTCCAAACAGAGTAAGATTTGATCAAGTATCTTTTAATGGAACCAAAAATCTAGTCATCCAGGGTGTAGCTGCAAGTGATCAAGATATATTAAAATTCATAGATAATTTAAGTAAACAAAAGTTAGTTGAACAAGCATCGTTATCTTCAATGCGATTACCAAAAGGTACAGCAGGTTCAGCTACCATGAAAGGTTTTAGAGTATTTGTAAAAATTAAAAGAGGTTAATTATGGCAATGAATATTGATTTAAAAAATTTGAATATGTCTGACATTAAAGATCAAATTACAAAATTATCAAAAGACAAAAAAATGCTTACCAAAATAGGAATTATCTTTGGAGCGGTAGTTTTATTTTTAATAATTTATTACGCGATTTTAAGTCCAATGGTTGATTCTAGAAAAGCTAAAATAGACGATATGAATTTAAAAAAACAAGAAACAGAACAATTTACTAATGATGTTATTTCAATGAAAGCAAGAATTAAAAAGCTTAAACCAGAATATGAGAGATACTCAAGTTTATTCCACTCAAAAGCTGAGGTTGAAGGTCTTTATCAGACATTGAGTGAGTATGCTGGACAGAACGATTTGGTTATTTCAAAAATTGAAAAAAAAGAGATCAAAGAAGTTATGAAGGCAGAAGCCCTAGCAAAAGCAGATGGCAAAAAAGTAAAGAGCACAAAAAAGAATCAAGCTAAAAATGTTAAGAATATCGCGTACTATTTGATACCGGTTGAATTCGAAATTGATGGCAATTTTATTGGTTATATTAAATTTAAAAGAGCCCTATCACTTTCTAACAAGATGTTAAACTTTGACAAAGAGTCGATACAAGTGGTAAAAAGAGATTCAACTGGAGCGATAAAAGTTAAAGGAACATTAACAATAGTGGGGTTACCAGATGAATTTTTTTAAAATAATCTTTATTTCGCTACTCTTTATATTAGCGTCAAAGATATCTATGGCTGATAGTCATGATACTGAGCAAAACATAATTGAAAAAGCAAAAGAAATTAATCAAAAGATAAAAGAAAAGCAGGCTAATTCTCAGTCAAACATATCATCAGAGATAAATAATGAGGAACCGCTTCCACTTAATGATCCTTTTGTAGGAGATAGTTCTTTAACTGGAGGGGGCACTATAATGATGACCGATCCAGAAGAAGCAAAAAACGCTATGAGTTTATATAAGTTTAAATTGGCTGCAGTGATGACCGCAGGTGATGACCAAGGATTTGTATCATTAATTAATGCTAGTGGGGAAGTAATTACTTTAAGTATGTTTGAAGAATTAAGTCCAGGGGTAAAACTAATTGCAGTAAATAATAAAGAGGCTGTATTCGATAAAAACGGTAAATCCTTAATGGTGATAAACTTTAAAAATCAAATTACAGAGAGAAATAATTAATTTATGAAATTTAAAAACATAGCATCATTTTTAATAATACCACTTTTAATTTTATCATTAACTGGTTGCAAAGGAAAAATGGGCAACAAAGTTTTCAAACATGATGAACCTTTAATTAAAACAGATATTAAACAACTTGGAAAAAAAGAATTAGATAAAACTGCAGAAATGGGCCCTACACCAATTGAGGGAGATGTTGTTAAGCTCAAGAAAAGAAAACAATTATCATCTGTCAAAGAAAGAAATTATTTATTAATCTCTGAAGAATTTGTTTCTTTAAAACAAAATGTTTCATTTAAATTTCAAAGTCTTGATTTCAAAGAAGCAATGGCTTTGATGTCTGAAATTGGAAACATTAATATTTTAGTAGGGGATGAAGTGGCTGGAGCAGTTACAGCTGAGTTGCAAAATGTTCCATGGGATAAAGCATTTAATGCGTTGTTAGATTTGAAAAGCTATGCAGCAGATATAGATGTAGCTAGTAATATTATCAGAGTATCAACACCTGGAAATTTAACTTCTCAAGAAAGTTATAAGTCAGCTAGAGCCTCAGCTGTTAAAAAGAAAGTAGAGCTTGAAGACTCAGTTGAACCTATTATTTCTGAAATATTTAGATTATATTATATTTCACCCGCAGAAGCTAAAGCAACAATTACAGAATTATTTACAAGTGTTGGCACAAATCAAAGCTTTATGCCAATCCAAGTTACTGAAGAAAAAACAACAAGATCAATTATTGTTAGAGGTAAAGAGAAAGATTTAGATATTGTTGATAAAGTAATTAGAGAAATAGATAAAAGAACGAGACAGGTTTTAATCGAAGCATTTATTGTTGAAGCAACATCTAATTTTGAACAGGCTTTAGGAAAAAAAATGGGAGCAGCATACACAAGAAATAGAGAAAGAGTGGGTGGTACAATTGGAGGAAGTTCAGTTGGAGCAGCCGATGGGGATGGAGCAGCATTATCAAATAGCACTGCTTCATTTTCTAACGCTTCTGGACAAGATAATCTTTTTAGTTTTGGTGCTGCTGGTGCTACAAGCGGTATTGGTATTTTGAGAAAAACTGGATCAGCAGTTTTAAAATTAGAATTAGAGGCATTAGAAACTGAAGGATTAGGTAAAACAGTTTCTAATCCAAAATTATTCACTTTAGATAATCAAACAGCAAGTATTAAACAGGGTGAACAAATACCTGTTTCCGGAGGTGAGTCAGCGGATACTTTTGCTGATGCCGCCTTAAAACTCACAGTCACTCCTAATATTATTGGTGATGGAAATGTGATGCTAACAATTACAGTTAATAACGACACTCCAAACAGAACAGGTGGGGGTGGAACTCCAGGGATAAATACGATGGAAATTAACACTAAGTTATTAGTTGCTGATGGAGACATTGTTGTAATTGGTGGAATTAAGAAAAATATCAAGTCTAATAGCAGACAAGGAGTTCCAGGCACCAAAAATGTTCCAGTTGTTGGAAAACTGCTTTCAGGTAAAAACAAGTCTGATAATATGACGGAATTATTAGTATTTATCGCACCAAGGATTTTATAATGTTAAAGATAAGTCGAGAAAGTGAAATTAATTTAGTCAATGTGTTAATTGATAATGATATCATTTCGGGAAAAGACTTAATAAATATAAAAAAAATTAGCTCTGAAAATAATAGTTCTCAAATTGATGCTATTTTCGAACTAAAACTTACTGATGAACAAAAAATAATTGATTTATTAATAAAAGAACAAAATCTAGAAACCGTTGATTTAAAAAAAGTTGAAGTTAATCAAGATATTAAAACAGTACTGCCATCAAATTATATAAAAGTAAATTTTGTAGCACCTTTTAAAATAGATGGAAAAACTTTACATATTGCCATACCTGACAGTTCAAAACTTGGACTGATGAGAAACTTAAAAGCTATCACTAAAAAAAATATTGAATTACATGCAGCAAAAATTTCAGAAATTTCAGAATTCATTGAGAGGTTATCTAGTGAAACTGATGAAGTTACTATTGCATCAATAAGAGATGAAAATAGAAAAAAAATAAAAACTTTTGAAAGTGATTTAGGAGAAGCAGGTGAAGTTTTAGAAAAAGCTCCCGAAGAAGACATTGAAGCTATAGAAAATGAGTCTGAAGTAATCAAGTTTAGTACAGCTGTTGTTGCTGAAGCAATTAAAATGGGAGTCAGTGATATTCACATTGAGCCTTATAGATTTTCTTCAAGAGTTCGATACCGATTAGATGGAATGCTTTCAGAACAAGAGCAATATAAACAGTTCCTTCATGATAACTATGGTGCCGTAGTTACTAGATTTAAAATCATGGGTAAACTCGATATTGCAGAAAGAAGATTGCCACAAGATGGAGCGATTAATTTCAAGATAGATAATAAAGTAGTAGATCTTCGTTTATCTATTTTGCCAACCGCAAGTAATGAAAGAATTGTAATGCGTATATTGAACAAAGACGCAGGTGATATTAAACTTGAACAATTAAATTTTGAAGAACAAGATTTAAAAAATCTTAGAAAAGCAATCAATAGTACTCAAGGATTAATCTTAGTAACTGGACCAACTGGATCTGGAAAGTCAACAACCTTGTATAGTATTTTAAAAGAAGTAAGTCGTCCTCATTTGAATATTTTAACAGCTGAAGATCCTGTTGAATATGATTTAGAAGGTGTAGGGCAAGTACAAATTAAAGATGATATCGGATTAACTTTTGCATCAGCCTTAAGATCATTTTTAAGACAAGACCCAGAAATTATTCTTGTAGGAGAGATGCGAGATAAAGAAACAGTGGATATAGGATTGAAAGCTGCTTTAACTGGTCACTTAGTATTTAGTACTTTACACACCAACGATGCGCCAAGCACAATTACAAGATTACAAAACATGGGGACACCTGACTATTTAATTAGTGCTGCTTGTCAACTTGTAGTAGCTCAAAGATTAGCTAGAAAAAATTGTAAAGATTGTAGAGTACCGGACGATGATGTTACACCTAAGGTTTTACAAGACTTAGGTTTTACAGCCGAACTTGCTTCAAGAGTTAAAGCTGTCAAAGGTAAAGGTTGTCCTAAATGTAACAACACTGGTTATAAAGGTCGACAAGGTATTTATGAAATTTTAGTAGTAACAAAACCACTTAAGGAAGCAATTTTAAGACAGGCTACAACTCCTGAATTAAGGGAAATCGGTGTTAAAGAAGGTTTCCAGACAATGCAAGATATGGGTAGAAGATTAATTGCATCAGGCGAGCTTAATTTTAGAGAATTTGAAAGAGTTCTTTCTGGCGAATAAAATCAATGGAAGCTTTTACTTATAAAGGAATTTCTGACGGAAAATATGTTCAAGGCGATATAGAGGCCATAAACCTTGATGAGGCTTCACATTTATTAAAAGAAAAAAAAATAATAATTACTGACATTGTTAAAACTAAAAAAAAGAAAGAGGGCACAAAAAAGAAATCTGGTGGTCTTTCATTTTTAAGTGGGAAAAAGAAGGTTAAAGTAGAGGATATCCTCATATTTTCTAAGCAATTTGCAACAATGGTTAAGGCAGGTTTGCCAATATTACAAGTCTTAGCAATGTTAAGAGATCAAATGGATAACCCAGGTATTAAAGATATTATTGAGGATATAAGAAAGAGTTTAGAAGGTGGTGTAAACTTATCTAAATGTTTTGAGAAATATCCTCAACATTTTGACAACGTATATGTCAACTTAATAAAAGCAGGAGAAGCCAGTGGTAAACTTGACGTTTTCTTGATGAAAATTGTTGAGTCTTTAGAAAAAAAAGAAAAAATTAAAAAGAAAATTAAGTCAGCTTTAATGTATCCATCAATCATGTTTACTGTAGCAATTACAGTTAGTGCTTTTATGTTAGTAAAAGTAGTTCCAGTATTCGCTAAAATGTATGATGGAATGGGTATAGAACTTCCAGCTGCTACAGCTACAATTATGTCTATGAGTGATTTTTTAAGAGGGGCTGGTGGAAAAACAATTTTATTTGGTGGAATAATTGGTTTCTTTGGATTTAGATTTATTACAAAAAAAAATGCAGCTATTCGTTTTAAATGGCACAGACAAGTTTTAAGATTACCTATTTTTGGAGATATGATTTTAAAATCTTTGTTAGCAAGAATTTCATTAATACTAGGTAACTTAAGTGCTGCAGGTGTAAATTTATTAGAAAGCTTAGAGATTGCAAAATCAGTTAGTAATAATGATGTTGTAACTGACGCTTTAGAAAATGTGAAAAAAGGTGTGTTTTCAGGAGACACGCTGACAAAACTTTTTTTAAAAGAACCACTCTTTCCACCAACGTTTAGTCAATTAATCTCTGTTGGTGAACAAACTGGTCAATTAGATGAAATGTTTAATTCTGTATCTTCTTATTACGAGGAGGAATTTGATACAACAGTTGATAACATGTCTTCATTAATTGAACCAATCATGATTGTTTTCATGGGGGTCATGATTGGTGGATTAATGATTGCAATGTACTCACCAATTTTCAATGTTGGTGCATTGATTGGTTAATAATTTTATAATTGTTTAGTTAAGACTAAATGGTTAATCCAAGGTTTATTTCCATCTTTAAATTCAACAGCATCCATTATTTCTTGAATAAAAAATGTACCTAATCCTCCTGGTTTAACATTGTCGATTTCTCTATGCTTAACTTTTTTTGGATCAACTGGAGTGCCTCTATCATAAAAAGCAATTTGGAGTTTGTTGTTCTCACAACTTATTTGCACAACCATAAGCTCATTAGGACTTGCAGCGTTTTTAAAAGCATGTTTAACAATATTTTGTGCAGCTTCAGCTATAGCCAATACTAATTCATCTTTAAGATCCTCTTGAATATGAATTTTTTCAAAAACTTCCCTGCAAAAAATTCTAACATCCTTCAAACTAGAAGAATTTACTAAAAAAGCTTTTTTTTCTGTGTGATCTTGGTGAGCAGTTTCACTCATGAATTTATTCCAAATTTAATATTTGTTCCAATTTTGCCATCATGATCACTTTTAAAACTGATTTACTTACATCTTTAATGACAAGCTTTGTTCCTTTTTCTAATGCTTTTTGGTGGCTTTCAATTAGAACAGAAATTCCAGATGAATCCATGTATTGAACATTACTTAAATTTAAATTTACATTTTTTCCTGCATCTATAAGAGGAAAAATAATTTCTTTAGCACCTTCTGTTTTATCCATATCAATTTCACCATCTAAAAAAACAGTGCTTGTATCGCCTTCTTCTGTAACTTTATAGGTCATAAAAATTTCCTCGCCATTGCTAAAACTTTTTCAACAGGCGCGCTTACCTCTTTTAACTCTACTTTAGTATTTTTTTCTTTTGCTCTTTGATTACTCTCAACAATTACTGAAATTCCAGAAGAGTCCATATATTGAACATCTTTTAAATTTAAATGAACTTCTTTGCCAGCATCAATGAGAGGAAAAACAACTTCTCTTACGCTATCTGCAATATCCATGTCTATCTCACCATTGAGAAATACTGTGCTAATATTTTCCTGCTCTATTGTTTTAAATTTCATTATTTTAAATTTATTAATAAGCTAATAACAAAAAACACCACTAAATTAAACCCAATTTGAGCAATTCTATAAATTAATGAGATAAATCCCTCTAAATTATTAGTTTACTTTATCGATAATTTTTATAAATTTTTATAATTAATTAATTAATTAAAGAGGAAACATGAAAAATAACAAAGGGTTCACACTTATCGAATTATTAGTTGTTGTAGCAATCATTGGTATTTTAGCTGCAGTTGGAACAGTTGCTTACCAAGGTTATACGGGCGCAGCAAAAGACAATGCAACAAAATCTAACCATTCTGCTGTAGTAAAATATATGGCTGCAGAAATACAAAAATGTAACTTAGGTGAAAGCACAATGTTGGTAAAAGGTTCAGCTAGCTTTACTTGTGGTGATGCATCATCTGGGATTCCAGCAGCTGCGGCAACAGCATTAGCGGATTTCAAAAATCCTCATTCAACAGGTAATGCTGCTGTAACAGGTACTGCTGCTACAACCTTAGTAATTGGTATGACCAAGCTTACAGAGGATAATGATGTAATTACGATAACTACTTGCTTTGAGGAAGTTGGAACAACTACTAAAGCATGTAATGCTGATGAAAGAACTTCTACATTACAAAATACAGTAGAAGTAGAATAGTTATTGTTATTAACAGTTGAGTAGAAAAAATATTTATGACTACTAAAAGTTCTGGCTTTACTTTAGTCGAGCTTTTAGTAGTTGTTGCAATTATTGGAATTTTATCTGCCGTAGGTACAGTTGCTTACAACGGATATATTAGTGGTACTAAGCAAAAGTCCACGCAAAATGTAATGCAACAAATAACACTAGCTCAAACTGAAGAATATTCAAATACAGGAAGTTATTATTCACAAGCAACAGATACTTGTACTCCCAGTGCAACAACCTCAAGTCAAATTGAAACAACATTGTTTGGAGGTGCCGATCAAATTGGAGCTGACCTAGGGTACAATATATGTATTGCTAGTAAAGGTACATCTGACTTTATTATTACAGCAAAAGAAAATAAATCGAGTGATGCCTGTGAATTAACACTTAGTCGAAACGGTAATTTTGTAAAAAGCGACGATTGTTAAAATTAAATTTAAATGAAAAAATTAATTTTAACTTTATTGTTTACGCTATCAAAAAATAATCACACCTAGAGATTATAAATTTAAATATAATGGCTGAAGAGGTTATGGAAATATTAAGAAGTAATATCGATACTTTATGGGTAATCAATTGTGCGATTTTAGTCTTTATCATGCAAGCAGGTTTTATGTGCATGGAGACAGGTTTATCGAGACACAAAAATAGTATTAATGTTGCATTAAAAAATGCTGCAGACTTTGGTGTATCTGTAGTTATCTTTTGGTTATTTGGATTTGGTTTGATGTTTGGAACATCTTACAATGGTTTTTTTGGTACAGATTTATTTTTTTTCAAAACAGATATTTCTGAATACATGACTTATTTTGTTTTCCAAGCAATGTTTGTTGCAACAGCTGCTACCATTATTTCAGGCGCTGTCGCCGAAAGAATGAAGTTTAACGGTTACTTAATTATGACGGTTTTAGCTACTGGTATAATTTATCCAATAGTTGGTCATTGGGCTTGGTCTTCAAGTTATTTATCTAATTATGATGCTGCAACAAGTCAGTTGTTAGTTGCAACGGGTACAATCAAAACAACTGGATGGCTTTCTGATTTAGGTTTTGTAGATTTTGCGGGAAGTACTATTGTTCATTCTGTTGGGGGATGGATAGCTTTGGCAGCTGTTTTAATTTTAGGACCTAGAATTGGAAAGTATTCAGATGCAAATAAAGGTAAGTTTACTGGATCTAGTTTTCCTCTAGCAGTTTTAGGTACATTAATTTTATGGTTTGGTTGGTTTGGTTTCAATGGTGGTAGCAATGGTGCAATGGATGAAGTTGTTCCATTAATTTTGATAAATACTTTCTTGGCTGCCGCTTTTGGTTTGTTGACTGGTTTAGGTATTTCATACATCAGATTTAAAAAGCCTGATCCTTTTCATGTTATCTTGGGACCTCTTGCAGGTTTAGTTGCAATTACAGCCGGATGTAATTCAATGACCTCAGTTGTTTCTATTTTTGTTGGAATTATTGGAGCAATAATTGCAATCTTTGTTAACGAAGTTTTAAACAGATATGAAATTGATGATGTAGTTGGTGCTGTACCTGTTCATTTGGCTGCAGGTATTTGGGGAACATTAGCGGTTGGTTTTTTTAGTGATTTAAGTATTTTGGATACAGGGCTTGATAGATTTTCACAAATTAAGATCCAATTTATTGGGGTCATAAGTATTGGAGCATTTACATTTATCTCTGCGTATGCAGTTCTTAATCTTTTCAATAAATTTTATCCATTAAGAGTAAGTCCCGTTCAAGAGGAACTTGGTTTGAATATCGCTGAGCATAATGCAGTATCTATTGAACATGATTTAATTTCAATTTTAGATAAACAATCTGAGTCAGGAGACTTGAAAATAAGAGGTCCTCAAGATCCTTTCACTGCTGGAGGGGTAATTGGCTTATATTATAACAAGCTTATGAGCAAGCTTGAAACTACTGAAGATGAAAAAAATAAATGGCGTGAGAGAATTTCAAAAGAAGTTAAACTTGCAGTTAAAGTTCAAGAAAACTTTTTACCTAAAAGAAACTTAAAGAATTATCCTGTGCACGGTATTAATATTGCAGCAAGAGAAGTGTCAGGTGATTTTTTTAGTTTTTACCCACACAATGATAGTATTTATTTTATTATCGCTGATGTAGCAGGTAAGGGCATTCACGCTGGTATGGTCATGGCAAAGGCCTCAACTTTATTTGAAGTTTTATCTCAATCAAAAGTAGATCCTGATGAAATGGTTTTTCATATGAACAATGATTTAAATAATACAAAAACTGGAGGCATGTTTGTGACATCAATTGTTGGCGAGTATAGTTTGATTACTGATGAAATCAGATGGGTAAATGCAGGACATCAACCAGCTATCATTCGAAACGATAATGGTAAGTACGATCAAATTGAAAGTTCAGCTCCACCATTAGGAGTAATCAAACAAAAAGACAAAAGTATTTATAATGTACACAAGATGAAACTGAATGGATCAAGATTTTATGCTTTTACTGATGGCTTGTCTGAGAGTTTAAATAAAGAGGGTAACGAAATTGGAATTGATGGATCAATAGATATTATTGAACAGAATTATAATAAAGATGCTGTAAAGCAACTAGATAAGATTACAAATTCTGTAATAACTGAAAGTAAAAACGGAACTCTTTCAGATGATTTAACGGTTATAAGTATTGGTAAATAATAACAATTTAATTAAATTATTAATTGAAAATAATCAATATTGTAAATATCCTCCGGTGTTTATGTTTTTAAAGTTAAATAAATTAATGCCAGTTTTAATATCAACTTTTTTGTTGATCACGACTTCTGTATTTTCTTCTGAGAAAAATATTACTTACATGCAAATTTTACAAAAACCAAATGATTTAGATTTGAATTTAAAATATGCACAGCAACAAGGTAAAATGGGAAATTACAAACAAACGATCTCAACACTTGAAAGATTAACTATGATTTATCCAGAAAATATTGAGATCAAATTATATCTGTTATCAGTTTTAGTCCAAGTAGACTCACCAGAGAAGGCCACCACAATTATTGAAGAAATGAAACTAAGAACAGATCTTAGTCCAGAAGATTTAGAAAGTTTAAAAGAAATTGAAGAAGAAATATTAGATAGAGAACCTAGTTTATGGAATATTTCTGCAGATATTGGTTTTGGTTTAAACTTTACTGATAATATTAATAGTGTTTCAAAGTCTAGATTTAAAATGGACTCTGATGCAAAAGCAGAATTTAATTCAGCAAAATTTGATAGAACAGAAAGTGGATCTTTAGGAATAACTGCAACAAGACCTATTGGTGAAGAGTCATCCTTGCTATTAAATTTATCTCATACAACGTCTAATCAATATCAAGAAGCCGATGATGATTTTCAAAGCTATGGATTTACTTTAGGTTTTGACACCACTTTAGGAAATCAAAGTTTAAGTCCTTATTTAATAGCTAACAAATCTGACTCTCAAAATGATGCTGATAGTTTTTCTTTTATGTATGGTATCGGAGGATTTTTTTCAGTTGGGGAGAGAAATTCTTTTAGTTATGGATATTCATACTCAGATGCTAAAGCTAATCATAATTCGGAGGACAACACCGCAAATGAAACTAATTCAATTTCACACAATTATACTTTAGGTTATGATTTAATCATTACCCAAATAATTTCTTCTTCCTTAAGTTTAGGTTACACCGATAGCGATGCTGTTGTTGATGCAGGAAATGATGCTGAGACTTATGATATTGGCCTGGTATTAAATTTTGCATTTCCTTGGGCATTTATATCTATCGGTAACTCTCACAGTTTTAACGATTATAAAACAGCGGACTCTTCTGTAACTTCAAGTGCAATCAGATCAGATCATTCCATGACTACTGATATTATGATTACAAAAGCATTAGGAGATCTTTTCCCAGCATTAGATCCAAATAGAACTTTTTTTATAAACTTATCTTATGAAAAAGTAATATCTGAAGCGAATATATTAAACTACGATTATATTGCAGATTCTTTTGCAGTTAGTTTTACTAAATCTTTAAGTATATTGAAGTAGACTTAGCAATTTTTAAATTTAATCATTAAAAAATTGTTGTTTTAAGCCATTTTAAAAGACCCATTTTGAATATAAAATATTTTATTTTTTCGAGAACTCTGTTAATTTCCTACCTTATGAAAAAAATTATAACAATAATTTTAGCTTTGCTGTTTTTAGGTAGCTTGAGTGCTAAAGCTAATGAAGAGCTTACTATTGAAAAACAGTTAGTTGGAATTGTTGGAGCAATTTCAGGTACAGTTAAAACTGAGACCAGAGAATTAAAAACTGGTGACAAAATTTATTTAAATGAGACTATTGTTGCAGGTGCAGGCTCTGGTACTCAAATTTTATTATTAGATCAATCAACATTTACGATTGGTGAAGATTCAGAAGTTGTAATGGATACATTTATTTTTGATCCTGCTACCAATGATGGAAAAATAGTTGCGAGTGTGAAGCAAGGAAGTTTAAAAGTAATATCAGGATTAATTAGTAAAAAAAATCCTGACAGCTTAACTGTAGAAGTTCCTGAGGGTACTTTAGGTTCAAGAGGAACTGAGTTCCAAACAATCGTTTCAAGTGGAAGAACTGATACTTTATTAATCGGTCCAGGAAAAAATAATACTTTAGGTATGAGACCTGGAGCAGTTCTTGTTGGAAATAATTTTGGATCTACTTTATTAGATAACCCTTATAGCATTACATCAATGTCAAAAGGTAAAGCTCCTGGTCAGGCAAGAAAAATTACTAAAAATCAGTTAAAGAAATTTAATAAGAAAATGAAGTCATTACGGGTTGCAAAATTAAGCCCAGACTCAACAAAAGCTGAGAGAAAAGCAATTAAAAAAGAACTTAAAAAAGAATTAAAAGCATTAGGATTTGAAAAAGAAGAGATTAAGTCAATTATAAAACAAAATATTAAAAAAGATAAAAAGAAAAAAGTAGCTATCAAAACTGAAAGAGCAGAAAAAAAGAAAAAAGCTAAGAAAAAGAAAAAAGCTAAAGCAGAAAATAAAAAAGGTAAAAAGAAAAAAGCAGTTAAGAAAAAGGGGTCTAAAAAGAAAAAGGCTGTGAAGAAAAAAGCTAGTAAAAAGAAAAAAGCTGTGAAGAAAAAAGCTACTAAAAAGAAAAAAGTAGTGAAGAAAAAAGCTGCTAAAAAGAAAAAAGTAGTTAAGAAAAAACCAAAGAAAAAGAAAAAAGTAGTTAAGAAAAAACCTAAGAAAAAGAAAAAAATTCAAAAGAAAAAAAGAACAGCTAAGAAAAAAGCTAAGAAAAAGAAAAGAAAGAAAAAGAAGTAATTTTTAGCAATTACTCAATACCATTTACTTTAGTATAATTAGAGTTAAATTCCATTTGTGAAAGCTTTTTTTCAAAAATACACTAATTATTTTACCTTTTTCATTTTATTAGTGTTCCTCATATTAATAAAAATAATTAATCCTGCATTTGTAAAATCAATTTCATACTTAAGTTTTGATTTATATCAAAAAGTATTTGCTGAAAAAAAAGACTCTGAAGTTGTCATAATAGATATTGATGAAAACAGTTTGGGAAAGTTTGGTCAGTTTCCTTGGAATAGAAAAGTGTTTGCAGATATTTTAGATAAAATAAATGAGTCAAATCCAAAAGCAATAGGTTTCGATATTTTTTTTACTGAGAAAGATAAACAGTCTCCTGATGAAATTATAAAATCATATGGTTTGGTTCCATCTGATATTGCAGAACTTCAGAATTTAAAGAGTCCAGATGAAATTTTTTCTGAGAAACTTAAACAATCTAAATCAATAATTGCAGTATTAGGTAGTAATGTTCCCTCACATTCCAATTATGATCGAAAAGCTAAGGCTAGATTTTTATCTAAAGGTGGTGATCCAAAGAAATTTACTTATTCATATCCGTATTCAATTGGTTCACTTGAAGTATTAGAAAAAGATGTGAAAGGTTTAGGTTCAATTTCTTTCTTAGATCAATTAGATGGAATTATTCGATCATTACCCCTAGTGGTACAATTTGATAAGAAGATATACCCAACCATGGGACTAGAAATGGTTCGAGTGGGTTCAAAACAGAAAAATATTTATGTTGAATTAAACGAAGTTGGCATTCAAAGGATTAGTGCACGACCCTATAAAATCAATTCAGACCCCAATGGTATAATTTGGATTAAGTACAAAAAGTCAGATAAAAACCAGTATATATCTGCTGGTGATGTTTATGATGGAAAATTCCAATCAGATTTTTTTACAGATAAATATGTTTTGATTGGTGCTTCCGCACAAGGTCTTTTTGATTTAGTTAAAACTCCTCTTGGGATAACTATTCCAGGGGTAGAAGTTCATGCTAATGTTATTGAGAATATTTTAGATCAGTCCTATTTAATAAGAAATCCTAATACGTATATATTTGAGTTATTATTTTCTATTATTGTTGCTCTCATTACATTTATATTGTCTCAAAGAGTAAAACCTAAATTAAGTTTATCCATCTTTTTTGGAAATATTTTAGCGATAATAGTTATTGGATTTTATATTTATAAATTTAGATCAGAATTAGTAGATATGAGTTATCCAATTTTTATCGTGACAGTTACATTTTTAACGGGTTTATATTTTAGATTTATTGAGGAAAACAAAATAGCTTTAGATAACCTGCAAAAAGAAGCTAAACTTTTAAAAGAGCGTGAGCTTGCAGCTGGAGTTCAAAAAAGCTTATTTCCAGATATATCAAAATTTGAAAACTTCATCTTTGCTAAAAACGTACCAGCTCGAGATGTATCAGGAGATTATTTTGATGTCGTAAGAGCAACACCGGAAGAATACTTTTTTACCTTAGCCGATGTATCAGGAAAAGGGGTTAAAGCTGGTATGTATATGGCAAAAGCATCTTCAATATTTAGAACCTTAACGAATTTAAAGTTCCCGTTAGAAAAAGTAGTATTTGGAGTGAATAATGAGCTTGTTGAAGCGAAATTTAAAGGAATGTTTGTGACCGCTGTTTTTGGAAAATTAAACATTAAAACTGGGGAACTTGTTTTTATCAACGCAGGGCATGAAAGTATTTTAACTTTTGATCAAAATAAAAATTATGAATATATCAAATCAGAAATGCCACCCATTGGGATTGTTAAATATTTTACAGAGTCGATGGTCAAATCTAATACCATGAATCTTAAGGATAAGACATTTGTGGTTTATACTGACGGTGTAACCGAGGGGTATTTAAAAAATGGTGAAGAATTAGGGGCCGAAGGAGTTCAAAAAATTATAGATGGCATGTCAGAAGTGACACCGAAAACTATTGTCGAGTCTATTGAAAAAGAATTAAATTGGGGTGCTGAAAAGTTAAGAGATGATATTACTTGTATGGCGATCAATATAAATAATACTGAATTAATTAAAAAAAAATAACCCAATATGATGAAGAGGTTATTTTTAATTACCTTTTGTTTATGCTTTGTAATGCAAACTATTCATGCAGAAATAGTTAAGCCTGTTTTCAAACAATTGAAAGATCCAAATTTGGATGGTGAAGATAACGAACCATCCACATCCTCAATAGCGATAACCCCCGATGGAAAAAAAATGTTTGTAATGGATAATTTAGAAGCTGGAGATACTGACGGGTATGCAATTTTTATTTATGATTTAACAACTGCATTTGACATCAGCACCATGGATGTCGCAAACAGAACTATAGTAAATACAACTGGTCTTGGTGATGATTTAGGTTTTGGTAATGGTAAAAAAATTATTAAATTTAATAATGATGGAAAAAAATTATTTTTATTTAATGATTTTTCGTCGCAATTTCATAATTTAGCAATTCCATATGATGTCGCCTCAATTTCTGCCTCAACATTAATTCCTGATGACGGTCTCAATTATAAAACTGCATACAGTGAAGCTGATATTGCCCTTCTTAATGGAGTTACATTTAATAACGATGGAACAAAAATGTATCTCAATGACGGATTTAAAAATACCACCGATATAACTCAGGTCAATTTATCCACACCATTTGATCCAAGCTCTGGTACGTTTGCATTTACTCTTAATACAGAAGATAACCCCGACCTAACGGCCAATAGATTTACATTTGAAATAGCCTTTGATGATGATGGTACAAGATTATATATAGCTGAGGGTCTTAATAACCACACTGCAATTCCTACTTTTATTTATGTTTATAAATTATCTACACCATTTGAACTTAGTTCTGCAACTTATGTTGGTAAATCCCAAATAGTTGGAAATGGAAATAATGTTTCAGCAGTTGGCTGGACTTTTGGAAATAATGGTATGAAGGCTTATATTGCAACTGAGGATGCTAATGCTGACGGAGACGATATAATTTATGAATATGATTTAACTTGTCCTTATGGAATTGTTCTTTGTGAAACAGATGCTGTTACAGCAATAGGAGCTCAAGTAGAAATTGCTAAAAATGTAATTCATCAAAACTCTTCAACAATTTTTAAAAGATTTGATTGGTTACGAAGAAATGATGAAAGAGCTAATTTAACTAATCATGAAGTTAAATTGAATATTCATAATCCAATTTTAGCAGCATTAAAAACTAACTTTGAAAGTTCATTAAAAAATATTCAATTTACACCAGCATCATTGAAAAAAGGAAAAACTAATAAAAATAAAAAAAATTGGTCTCATTGGTCTCACGTAGATATTTCATTTGGAAGAGTGGGCGATACAGCATCCTCTAAACCTAAAGAAGTTAAGACTGAAGGTTTTATGTATGGTTTAGACAAATTAGTAGATAACAAGATTTTTGGTTATGCATTACGATATGGTAATGATAATGTTGATTTAGAAGATGGATCAAATAATGTATTAGACGCTACCACATTCTCTCTAAATATATACAGTAGTGTACCTTTAGAAAGACAATCCAATTTAAATTTACTATTAGGAGTTAGTTATATAAAAATAGACCAGTTAGTTGAAAATAGAGAAACTGGCAATAGAAATGGCAAACAAATTTACACATCAATAAGCTATGAAAATGAAAATGATTATACCAAATATGAATTAATTCCGTTTGGTAAGTTTGAAATGGGTATCACTCAATTTTCAGATTACACTGATTTTGGTATTGTTACCAATAATGTTGAAAATCATGAAAGACTTACATTTAGAACAGGTAATGTCTCAGCAGGTTTAAAATTTGATAATATTATATATTCAGATGATAAAACTTTAAGTCGAAATGGTTTTATTGAATATATTTATGATTTAACACCAGACATTGAATATTATGTTAAAAGCCATATCGATGGCGTTACTTTAAAAAAAACAATAAAGACACATTCATTGCATAATATAAAAGGAAATATTGGTTTCGAATTTGCACAAAAAAGAGGTTCTACTTTTTCAATTAATTATGAAAGATACCAAAGCATCGATGAAAGTGGGCACACTGATAGTTTATTATTTAAATTAGGGACAATAAATAAACAAAATGCAAATTTTGATGTGATTTATGACCCGCTAAATAATAATAAAACTAAATTAAGTTATTTAAAAAACCTCAGTAACTTCAAACTAAAATTAAACTCTAATTATAGTTTGTTTAGCAAAATTCCAGATTATGGGGCAAACATTGAATTGTCAGGAACTTTTTAGTAACTTCAAATTTGAAATTTTTTTCTTATAAAGTGTTTATGAAAAATACAAAAAATTTGTAAAGATGAGAATAATAAATTTTACTTTCTTTGTTTTTTTATTTTTAATTACCACAGCCAAAGCTTCTGAATTACAAATAAAATGGAGAACAAATATACTTCCAGCTAATCCTGCCCTCGCAGGTCATGTATGTTTTGACGAACAAGGAACTCAAATTACTAGAGATGGAGCTGAAGATCCATCGGATGTTGCTTTTAGTAATGATGGTTTAACTTATGTAGTTAGTAATATAAAAGTTGACGGGGGTGGTTTAGTCAATCGTATAATGGCTTATAAACTAACCACACCTTTTGATTTAGACACTGTCAAAAATGATTGTTCACAGTTTCGTTTTAATCCTTGGAAAGATATGACCACTGAAACAAATACAAGAGTAGAGTCTATAAGATTTAGCCGTGATGGTTTAAAGTTTTTTATTGTAAATGAAAATGGAGAAATATTTAGCTATGATCTTTCAACACCTTTTGATTTATCAACTCGGTCATATATTACTGAGTTAGATTTAACTGGATCTAGAATATCAATAGAATTTAGTGCTGATGGTATGCAACTATTTAAATTAGATGGAAAAAATCTAGATCCAACGATTGAAGTTTATGATTTACCTGGTCCTTATGATACATCTTCAGCTACATTAAATTATACGTTGGATTTAAATGATACAGAAATAGAAACACTTCAATCTCCTGCACAAATGCAAGCTTTAGATTTTGAATTTAATGATACTGGAAGTGCAATTTATATCTTGGCGCAAACAACAACTCCTGGAAATGATACTGGTTTTAGTAAGTCCGCTATCTTCCAATATAACACTGCAGCAAATTACGACATATCATCAGTTCAATTTAAAGGTCGATGGAATGTGGTATTTGATCCTGATGATGCATTTTCTGGTATAGGAAAACCATATGGTTTCGCATTTGGTGCTGCAGGAATGAAATTATTTGTAACGAATCATAGAGAGGATGATTCTTCAGTTGATAGGACTAATGAATATAATTTAGAGTGTCCGTACGGTGTTTATGAATGTACATCAGATGCAAGATCTAATTTAGGGTCCCAAGTAGAGCTAGCAAAACAAAATATAAGTTTAAACACATCAACAATATTTAAGAGATTTGAATGGATTAAAAGAAATAGAAATAAAGAAAATCTTAATAATTTTTCTATAAATATTGATACAGATAATCGTTTATTAGTATCTTTAAAAGATAGTCTTCAAGTTTCTTTAAATAATAAAAAACACAAAAATGATAAAAAAAATAAAAAATCTGACTGGTCTTTTTGGAACCATGCAGATATTTCTATAGGAAGTTTTGATGCGACATCGTTTGAAAAACCCAAACAAATTCGTACAAGAGGTCTAACTTTTGGTGCTGATAAAAAATATGGTGAAAATAAATATTTTGGTACTGCAATAAGATATGGAAATAGTGATTCAGATATTAAGTTTTCTGCACAAGGAATAAATTTAAAGTCTTTAACTTTAAATATGTATGGAACTGTACCCATAGATCAATATCGATACACAAATGCTATTTTAGGATTGAGTATACTAAGATTTGATCAAAGATTTTCAGGTAAGATTACTGGCGAAAGAAATGGTAAACAAGCCTACACTGCTTTAAATTTTAGGACCAAAAAGACTTATGGTGCATTTAATTTTACTCCTTCTGCAAGATTTAATTACGGTATAACTAATCTATCCAACTTCACTGATTTTATTTCTAAAGCAAAATCAGGAACTGATATTATCTATCAAGAAGAAACTTTTGAAAATGGAGAAATTTCAGCTGGTTTTTTATTTGATGTCAATGAAATAAAAGTTACAAATGGAATTTCAAGACCTAATGGTGGATTTGAGATGATATTAGATATTTCACCAGATTTATCCTTTAATCATTCTAATGTTGGTGGAACAAAAACAAATATAGCTAAAATTGAAAAGTATTCACATAAAAAAATAAAAGGGAACATAGGAATTGAAACTGTATATGAAAATGGAATTACTTTTTCTATTAATTATGAAAAGATAATGCACAAAGATAAAGAACGATCGTATTCACACCAAGATATATTTTTGATTAAGTTTGGTCGTATAAACAACAATGATTCAGAGTTTGCAATGAATTTTAATCCAAATCAAAATAATAAGACTGAGTTAAGTTACACAAAAAAATTTAATAATTTTAATGTTAAAATAGACTCAAACTACAGTTTATTCAGTAAGATACCTGAATATGGTGCAAATTTGCAAATTTCTGGAGTTTTTTAATATTTTAAATTTTTATCTTTAGTAATCGTGAAAAAATAAAATAGAATCGAAATAATCGAGATGTTGGCCCCTCTTTTTTTAAAAATGGGTACCATTTCAACTTATGATATATAAGTATTGAGTTACAAAAAAACTTTGATTTTAAAGGATTTTTAAGTGATAATTTTGCAACAAATTGAAAAAAGACTGATTTTGCCTAAATTATTTTTTTAAATAACAGCCTAATATGCTAAATATTTTGCCATATATATATAAGTTTAATATTAAACAAAGGAACAAGTAATGAAGAAAATTATAGCAACTATAGTAGCTTTAGTTTTTTCGACATCAGCTTATGCTGTAACTCTTTCTGAACTATCAGTCGGTGCCACTTTCAATCATAGTGTCTTTGCCGGTGAAGGTACAGAAAAGAACTTCACACATACTGGTACGTTAGAAACTACTACAAAAGAATATGGTGCATTTGTAGATTCATATGCATCGATCTTTATTGAGGCTGAAGCTAATGAGAATGTTTCAATAGGTTTTAGTTACACACCAGAGTCAATTGAGACACCACAAAATATAAACAGTGGTGAAAGTGGTGACGGTTCTGAAGAAAATAAAGTAAAAGCAGAATTTGAGCAATTAATGACATTGTACCTATTAGCTAAATCAGACATGGGTGTGTATGGAAAAATTGGTTATTCACAAATGGATATTAATTTAAGTACAGAAAATGTTGGAGCCTATAAAGACACAGACACTAATGGTTTTGAGTTTGCAATAGGTTACGAACATGAAGCTGGTGATGGAGTTGGTATTAGAGCTGAATTAGCTTACCAAACGTTTGATGATGTAAAAGCAGATAACGGTATAACTGACAAAAACGAAATAACAGTTTCGGATATGCAAGGTGCCACTGCTAGAATATCATTACTTAAATCATTTTAATTAGTAATATAAATTTTAAATTTAAAGGCTGGGTTTTACCCAGCCTTTTTTTTTAGTTCAAATTAACATCTCTATAATGTATTTTGAGTTATGAAATTAGGATTTATCGGAACAGGAAACATTGTTTCTGATGTAATATTTGGGGTAAGTAAATCAAAAATCAAATACAAAAAAATAATTATTTCACCAAGAAACAAAAAAAAAGCTCAATACTTAAAAAAGTATTTTAAAAAAGTTATAATCGCCAAAGATAATCAAGACGTTATAAATAAAGCAAATTGGGTATTTTTAGGTATTTTACCTAAAGTTGGAGAGACAATATTACCAAAACTTCGGTTTAGAGATAACCAAATTATAGTAAGTTTTATGTCAACTACAAATTATCAAAAATTAAAAAAATTAATTAAAACGAAATCGATTATTATAAGAGCTATTCCAATGCCACCAATTAGACTTGGCAAAGGTCCTGTTGCAATATTTCCACCAAACAAAAAGATAAAAAATTTTTTTGATAAGATCGGCACAACAATAGAAATTAGAAATGAAAAATTATCAAAGAATTTTTGGGCAATTTCAGGAACAATGGCCTCATTTTATGAGTTATTAAATGTTTTATCGAAGTGGTTGATTAGAAAAAAAACAAATAAATTAGATGCACAAAAATATGTAACTTTGTTATATTCAGCTTTAGCTGAGCTAGCACTTTTAAAATCATCAAAACCATTAAATAATTTAGTAAACGAACAAACACCGGGTGGACTAAATTCGCAAGGTGTTAATGAATTAAGAAAGTCAGGCTATTATAGATTACTAGAAAAGTCACTTAAGAAGATCTATAAGAGATTGTGATCTAACTCTGTAATGCAAGATAATATTTTAGAAATAAAAAACTTATCAAAATTTTTTGGTGGTTTAGCTGCTGTATCCAATTGTTCTTTAAAGGTAAAACAAGGAACTATAACAGGAATAATAGGTCCTAATGGTTCAGGAAAAACTACTTTATTTAATTTAATTGCTGGTAATTTAAAATCATCTACTGGTAATGTTCTATTTAATAATGAAAACATTACTGACGTTCCGTCTTATGAACTTTTTTCAAAAGGATTGTTAAGAACTTTTCAAATAGCTCATGAATTTACTAATTTGTCTGTTTTAGAGAACTTAATGATGGTTCCAGGCAATCAATCTGGAGAAAAATTAATGAATGCTTTGTTAAAGCCTGGATTAGTTGCAAAAGAGGAAAGTCAAATAAAAGAAAAAGCAATGGAAGTAGTTGATTTTCTTAATTTAAGTCATTTGAAGAATGAGTTAGCTGGAAATTTATCCGGAGGACAAAAAAAACTACTGGAGTTAGGACGAACAATGATGGTTGACGCGAAATTAGTATTACTAGATGAGGTTGGTGCTGGAGTTAATAGAACTTTATTAAAGGATCTAGGAACAGCTATTCAGAAGTTGAATAAAGAAAAAGGATATACCTTTTGTATGATTGAACATGATATGGATTTTATAGGAAGATTATGTGATCCAGTTATCGTTATGGCAGAGGGATCAGTTTTGTTTGAGGGTTCAGTAGAAAATGCAAAAAAGGATGAAAGAGTAATTGAAAGCTATTTAGGTAGAGGTTCAAAACTAAAAGATAATTAAGTATGGCATTTTTTGAGGGAAAGAACATGACAGGTGGATATGGCAAGGGTCCAGATATAATTAATTCATGTACTGTTAGTGTTGAAAGAGGAGAAATAGTATCTATTCTTGGTCCTAACGGAGCTGGTAAATCTACAGCAATGAAAGCCATGTTAGGTTTATTAAATTTGAAATCAGGCTCCGTAATTATTGATGGTAAGGATATCTCAAAATTTTCTCCACAAGATAGAGTGAAAGAGGGAATTTCATTTTTACCTCAAACAAAAAATGTTTTTGCAGGAATGACAGTTGAGGAAAATTTAGAAATGGGAGCTTTCTTAGTCAATGAAGATTACAAAGATGTAATTGATAAAATTTATAATCTTTTTCCAATTTTGAGTGAGAAAAGAAAACAATTTGTGGGAGAATTGTCAGGAGGCCAAAGACAACAAGTTGCGTTAGGAAGGGCTCTGATGATTAAACCATCTGTACTTATGTTAGATGAACCAACTGCTGGGGTTTCTCCAATCGTTATGGATGAACTTTTTGATCATATTATAAAAGTAAAAAAAACAAATGTTGCAATCTTAATGGTTGAACAGAATGCAAAGCAAGCTCTCAATATTTCTGATAGAGGATATGTATTAGTCACTGGTGAAAATCGTTACTCAGGGACAGGTAAAGAATTATTAAACGATCCAAGAGTAAGAAGCTCTTTTTTAGGTGGTTAAATGGATTTTGTTAATGCACTAATTCTTTTATTAAATTACATTTTTGTTCCTGCGCTTGCATACGGATCTCAATTAGCTATTGGCGCTATATTTGTAACTTTAATTTATGGAATATTGCGTTTTGCAAATTTTGCAACTGGAGATATGATGTCGTTTGGCACAATGGTTGCTGTACTTTTTACCTGGTACTTTCAGTCGATTGGCTTATCACTTGGTTTTTTACCCACAGCACTTTTAGCAATACCATTTGCAATTCTCTTTATGGCCTTTTACATGCTAATTATTGATAAGTTTGTATTTAAATATTACAGACTAAATAAAAGTCCACCTGTTCAATTAGCAATGGTAAGTATTGGGGTAATGTTTGTTACTCAGGCAGTAGTAAGAATTATAATTGGTCCGTCGGATAGAAGATTTTTTGATGGTGAGAAATTTTTGATTAGAGCTAATGAGTTTAAAGAAATGACAGGTTTAAATGAGGGACTTGCTATTAAGTCAACTCAAGTAATTACAATTGTTGTGACTTTAATTTTGGTTTCAACTTTATTCTGGTTTTTAAACAAAACTAAAACCGGAAAAAGTATGAGAGCTTATTCTGACAATGAGGATTTAGCGTTACTTTCTGGAATAGATCCAAAAAAGATCGTTATGATAACTTGGATAATTGCTGCAATTTTAGCGACAATAGGTGGAGTTTTATACGGTTTAGATAAAAGTTTTAAACCATTTACTTATTTCAATAATATGCTCCCAATATTTGCTGCTGCTATAGTTGGGGGAATTGGCAACCCTTTTGGAGCTTTCCTTGGAGGTTACGTAATTGCTTTTTCTGAAATACTTCTAACTTACGCATATAAGAAATTCTTTATGTATGTGTTACCAGAAAGCATGGAACCTGATGGTTTAATTCAGTTACTCTCAACTGATTATAAATTTGCAGTATCTTTTTCAATATTGGTAATTGTGTTGCTATATCGTCCATCAGGAATATTTAAAGGAAAGATATTGTGAGAAAAAATTTAAATGTAATTGCAGCTTATAGTATAATGATGGGATTAATTATCCTTGTAGGTATATTTCAATCTTGGAATATTGCTTTATCTATCTTTAATTTATGCTTGATATCAGCTGTCATGACGATGGGTGCTAATATTCAATGGGGTTATGCTGGTTTGATTAACTTTGGAATAATGGGCTTTACCGCATTAGGTGGTCTAGCTGCGGTCTTAATTTCTGTAAATCCAGTTCAAGAGGCTTGGAGTGCAGGGGGTACCAACATTCTATTAAGTCTATTTCTAATTATTGGAATTGTTTTAACTGTTAGATTTGTTCTTAAAAAATATCAAAAATCCAAAGTTAGAAATTATATAATCGCTGCAATTATCATTTCAGGAATAATTATTATACGACTTGTTTCTGAACCTGGTATAGAGGCAATTGAGGAAGTAAATCCAGCAAGAACTGGATTTCTAGGTGGGCTAGGGCTTCCAATAATTTTTTCTTGGATTGTGGGCGCTTTTTTTGCAGGAGGACTAGCTTTTGTAATTGGAAAAGTAGCATTGGGTTTAAGAGCTGATTATTTAGCAATCGCTACATTACTAATATCTGAAATAGTTATAGCAATTATAAAACACGAAGATTGGCTAACCAGAGGTGTTAAAAATGTAATTGGATTAAAGCGTCCTGCTCCATATGAAGTCAACTTACAAGAAACAGAATGGTTTATAAATCTAGTTGAAAAATTTAATTCAGGAAAATTAGCTTTGATTTCTGATCTGTCAGAAAGACAAGCGGCACTTAATCAATTTGTAATAGAAGGATCATCAGTATTTGTAAAACTTTGTTATTCAGGTTTATTTTTAGTTGTTGTAATTATTCTTTTAATCTTAACTCAAAAAGCTCTTTACTCTCCTTGGGGAAGAATGATGAGAGCTATTAGAGATAATGAGGAAGCTGCTAATGCTATGGGAAAAAATGTAGTTAAACAGCATTTGTTAATTTTTGTTTTAGGGTCAGCAATAGTTGGAATTGCAGGAGCTATGCTTGTAACTCAAGATGGACTATTTACACCAGGGAGTTATAGACCTTTGAGATATACTTTTTTGATTTGGGTAATGGTTATTGTTGGAGGAAGTGGAAACAATTTTGGAGCAATTCTTGGAGGTTTTGTAGTTTGGTTCTTATGGATTGAAGCAGCACCAATTGGATTGTATTTGGTCAATCTAACAACAGCAGGTTTAGAAGACACACATTTTTTAAAAGTTCATTTAATTGAAAGTGTTCCTTATTTCAGATTTTTAATGATGGGAATAGGTTTATTATTAATTATGAGGTATAGACCAAAGGGTATACTTCCTGAAAAAATAGAAATAAAATAAAAATATGAAATATATTATTACAGGTGCTGCAATTGCTTGGGCATTGTACATGGCCGATAAATATTTATTTTTTTAAAAAAAAACCCCCAACATCAAAGATGTCAGGGGTTTAATTATTTTAAGATAAAAAATTATCTTTGTTTTTTAGTTTTGAATTTTCCGCCTTTAACTTCTTGTTCTAAGAAAGAACCTTCAGCTTCACCGACGCTAGTAAAAGTAACTCCAGTTGCACCTTCGTAGTCAACTTTTTTACCTTTAGCTAATAAATCTAAACCTTTTTTAAGTTGACCTGGATAGATCTTTGTTCCAGGACCATTAGCAACATCCATTACATTTTTTGCAATTGAAGCTCTGTCAGTTGAGTTACCTGCTTGCATAGCTAAAACTATTAAAGCAGCAGCATCATAAGATTCTCCTGTGTATGGACCAGAACTATCTATACCAGCAGCACTTGCTACTTTAGCAAATACTCCAGCTCCTTTTCCAGTTGAACCAGGTAATGAACCAAAAGATTTATTTAAATCTTTTCCAAATGCATCAACTAATGATTGACCAATCATACCGTCTGATAAAATAAATCTATCAAATGCACCAGAATCTAAAGATGCTTGAATAATACCTTTACCACCTTGGTCTAAGTAACCAATGACTGCTACTGCATCTCCACCTGCTGAAGCAAGCGTTGCAACTTCAGAAGAGTAGTCTGCTTTACCATCTTCGTGTGCAGTTACTGTAGTAACTTTAATACCATGAGCCTCAACAGCTGCTTTATAAACATCTGCTAAACCTTTTCCATAGTCGTTGTTTGTATAAGTAATCGCTACACTCTTAATTTTTCTGTCTTTAGTAACATCAGCTAAGATTTGACCACCTCTTGCATCTGAAGGAGCTGTTCTAAAAAAGTATCCTTTGTCATCAAGAGTTGTTAAACCTGGAGATGTTGCTGAAGGTGAAATCATTACAACACCGTTTGGTACTGCAACATTAGATGCAATCGCACCTGTTACACCTGAACAGTCAGCTCCCATAATTGCTGCAACACCTTGCGCAATAACGCCTTCAGCTGCTGCTGTTGCTGCAGCTGAATCAACACAAGTTGAGTCTGCTCTTACAACTGAAATTTTTTCACCACCAAGTAATGATCCAGAATCTGATGCTTCTTTAAAAGCAAGCTCAGCAGATGCTGCCATTGCTGGTGTAAGGGATTCAATTGGACCAGTAAATCCTAATATAATTCCCATTTTTACCTCTGCAAAAACATTTGTTGTAAAAGTAGAAACAAATATAAATGCAGCTACAAATAGTTTTTTCATTATTATCCTCTTTTATTGTTAACAATTTTTAAAAACTAAATTAAATCTGATTTATTAAAAGTTGCAATAAGCAAATTATTTAATTTTGTGTAAAAAAAACACTGATGTAATTACAATTATACCACCCAATATGAACAAAATAGTGGGCACTTCACCAAAAACTAGATATGTGAGAATTATTCCAAATATTGGAAAGAGAGAATAAAAAGGAAAAATCTTACCAACAGTATAAAATTTATAGAGATAGAACATCAGGAGGTGGGCACATAAAGATACTATCACTGCTTGGTAAGATATGAGCATCCACGACTCAAAATTTATTTGCTCAATATTTTCTTGAACATTACCCTCAATTAAAACTGAAATAATTATGAGTGTTATAAAACCAAAAATACCGGTGCTGGCATTTATCATACTTATTGGTAACTCCTTTAATTGTCGTGAATAAACTTGTGCTAGTCCAAAAAATAAAGCCATAAGACTAGCAAAAAATAAACCTAAATAGTTTTCTGTTAATTTAGGGTCAAAAAAAATAATGACTATTCCAAGAAAGGATGTAAAAATAAAAATCCATTTATTTTTACTGATATTTTCATTTAATAAAAACGCACTTGCAAGTATCCCAAATGGTATCGCTAGTTGAGATCCTAAAATTATAGGTGCAATTATTGAGGAATGAAATAATGATAGATTCATAAATACATAAACTAAAACACCCATAGATATTGAAAATAGTACCAGGGGTTTAAAAAATTTTTTATTAGGTAATTTAAATTTCCAAAAAGGTATTAGTAATAAAAAGACTAATCCCATTCTTAATGAGGCCATTAAAATGGGTGGAACAGAATTATTAAGAGCTAACTTAGCTACGGGAAATGCACTTCCATGAGCTATCATTATAAAAATTAAAATGAGTAAGTGTTTAAGTGGCAATTTTTTGATTAAAAGTATTTTTTAAAGGTTTCATTAATTGATAAAACACCATAATCATTTAATCCACCAATAATCAACTGTAAAGCAACAAGCAAAATAAAACCTAAACCAATATAGGCAATCCAAAGATGTCTTTGTATATAATTGGCTAGATAGGTAGCTAATGCACCAGTTAAAACAACTGACAAGATCAGCCCAAACATCATATAACCAAAATTTCCTTTTGCAGCACCTACAACACCAATAACGTTATCAAAACTAATAGTTATGTCCGCAAAAAGGACTTTATAAATGCTTTTAATAAATGAGGGCTCTTTTGATTTTTTAGTGGGTGACTTAATTTTTTTTATTTCAAATAAATCTTTTCTTAAATCATTAACAATCCAGATTAAAAGAAGACCACCAATTATTTTAACCCAATAAAATTGAAAAAGGTAAGTAGCAAAAACAGCAAATAAAACTTTAAAGACAAGTGCACCGACTACACCCCAAAAAATGATTAATTTTCTATTTTTAGGTACAAAATTTGCAGCAATTAAACCAATTATGATTGCATTATCTGCAGCCAAGATAATATCAATAAATATGATCTGTAAGAGTATGAGTGATTCTTCTAACAAGGTAATATTATTTTAAAAAACAATTATAATTGTTAGATTACCGTTGTCTATTAATAGTAATTAATATTTCGATTTTTCACCAGCTATCACTGCTTTTAACTGGTCATATTCTTTACAATTACAATCTTTTAAAACTTCAAGTCTCTCAACTGCAAGATTATGTCTATTTGTGGCTACGTATAGTTCACCAAGGTATTCATTTATACCAGTATGCTTTGGATCAATTTTTAATCCTTGTAGATAAAATTTTTCCCCATTCTCAAAATCACCAAGCTTTCGAGTTGTAAAACCAAGATAATTTAATGTATCAGCTTTATTTGGATAATTTTTGTTAGATTGAACCAGTAATTTTTGCGCTTTCAAATAACTTTTTTTTGCTTTATCTGGCTTATCTTTTTTTTCAAAGTTTTTCGCTGCTTTAATATGTGTAACAGCCATATCATATTTTGTTTTACTTTTAGAGGAACCACTATCGCTGGATCCTGCAGCATATGAGTTTGATACTAACAAGGTAGATATAAATAGTGAAATAAGTAAATTTTTAATCATATAAATTTTTTCATTTTATCTAATGTTTCTAGTTTTAGTCCATTATCCAGTAAATTTTTTTTTATAGATTTAGCTGTTTCCAAAGAACTAATATTATCGCCATGTATACACACAGAGTCGATTTCACAAGGTATTTGTTTCCCACTGTGACAATTAAGTGACTGAGTTTGTACCATCTTTAATACGTGTTTTTTTGCTTGTTCTGGGTCAGTGATTAAAGCATGAGGTTTTTTTCTTGATACAAGATTTCCATCATCTTCATAATTTCTGTCAGCAAATATTTCACAAGCAATTTTCATATCTAATTTTTTAGCAGCTTGTTCCATTTTAGATCCAGTCGGCACTAAATAAATTAACTCTGGATTTATTCTTTTAATTACTTTTGCTAAAGTCGTTGCTAAATCAATATCCTCGCATGCCATATTATTTAAAGCTCCGTGTGGTTTTATATGAGTTACATTTTCACCATGGTTCGACGAAATTGTTTGAAGAATTTCATATTGATCAGTTATTAATTTTTCTAATTCAGAAGAGGATAAATTCATTCGTTCTCTCCCAAAATTTTCAGGATCATTAAAAGATGGATGTGCTCCTATACTGACACCATTTTTTTTTGATATTTCTACAACTTGATTCATAGTTTCCTCATCACCTGCATGATAACCACATGCTATATTTGCTGAATTAACTATTTCAAGTAAGTCAGGATCATGCTTGTTAGAATGATGTTTAGATTTTTCGCCTAAATCACAATTTATATTAATTTCAATACTCATTATTCTTCAGTATAACATGGCATGATAAAAAATATATCAAATCTTGGTGACGCAGCTTTATATTGTGATTTTGGTAAAGAGATAAATAAAGACATTAACACTCACGTAATCAAATACTTTAAAACTATTCAAAAAAGAAATATTCCAGGAATAAATAATCTTACCCCATCATATAATAAATTGATTATTTCTTTTGATCTTAAAAAAATTAATTTTAATAAACTTAAAAAGGTAATTGATAATATAGAAATTATTAAAGGCGATAGAATGCAAAACAAAAAATTTGAAATTCCTGTCTGTTGTGAAAAAGAATTTTCACTAGACATAAAAAGATTAGAAGAAAAACTTAAGATGAAAGAGGAAAAAATATACGAGAGTTTTTTTGAAAAAGAATTTTTTTGTTATATGACAGGTTTTATCGCAGGAATGCCATTTCTTGGAGATTTGGATGAAAACCTCAGAGCAAAACGTCTTGATACTCCTAGGGTTAAGGTTCCAAAAGGTTCAATTGGTTTAACTGAGCAATTTGCCAATATCTATACTTTTGAAAGCCCTGGAGGATGGAATATTATTGGAAATACTCCATTAAATATTTTTGATAGCACTAAAGAAAAAGAACCTAATTTAATTAATCCGGGCGATTTAGTTACATTCAAAAGAATTAGTAAAGAAAAATATCAAAATTATCATGAATAAAAATTATTTTGAAATTATAAGGGCAGGTATTAATTCAACTTTCCAAGATCTTGGAAGGAGCAATCTCTATCATATAGGAGTCCCATTCAGTGGAGCTATGGATAATAGAAATTTTCTACTAGCTAATAAACTTGTTGGAAATGATCATAATGATCCAGTAATAGAATTTGCATATCAGGGCCCTCATTTGAAATATCATGGAGATAAAATTAATATTGCTATTACTGGTGATGTCAGTTTTAAAATTAAAAATGGTGATAATTTAATTGATGGAGAATGTTATCAATCATTTATTTTAGAAAATGGTGACGAGTTAGATATTATATCAACCAATAAATCCGTTTATGGATATCTAGCAATCAGTGGTACATTTGATTTAAAATTTCAATGGTCTAGTTGTTCAACTAATACTAAAGCAAAGATTGGGTCCAATAATGGAGAAAAGTTATCTGTTAACCAAAAAATTAATGTTAAAGAAATCAATAATAGCTTTGTAAATAGAAAATTAAATTATGTTAATACAAAAATAGAAAATATTAGAGTAATTAAAGGAACAAATTTTGATTATTTTTCTGAAGAGGGTAAGAAAATTTTTTTTAAAAATGAGTTTAAAGTCTCTAAATTATCCGATCGTATGGGAATGAGGTTAGAGGGAAAAAAAATAGAAAATATAGTTGATACTAATATTAGATCTGAAGGATTAATTAAGGGCGTGATTCAAGTGCCGGCTGACGGCAATCCAATAATCATGCTTTCAGATCATGGAACTATAGGGGGATATCCTAAAATTGGTGTAGTTGTAAGCGCTGATTATGATAGATTAGTTCAATTAACTCCTGGCTCAACTATTAAATTTCAGGAGGTCGATTTAAATAGTGCAGAAACTCTTTTTAAATTGTATGACTTAGAGACTCAAAATTTAATTTCACAAATTTAATGAACATTTTAAAAAGTTTACCTGGCCCATTACTGATATTTTTTGGTGCTCTTAGTTTAAGCTTTGGCGGACTTATAGTAAAATCTTTTGAAGGAGCAACATTGTGGCAGATATTATTTTGGAGATCCTTATTCTTCTCTCTTACTGTTTTAACTTTTTTGATAATCACCTACAAAAGCAAAGTTTTAAAATCGTTTCATGACTCTGGATTACCAGGTTTTATTGGTGGATTAATATTATCTATTGGTTTTTGTGGTTACGTTTTTGCTATGTATAATACTACTGTTGCTAATACTAATTTCATCATATCACTTCAAATCTTATTTTTAGCTATATTTGGTTTCTTTTTCTTAAAAGAAAAAATTAACCTAATTACTTTAATCTCAATTATTTTAGCAATGTCTGGAGTGCTGTTAATGGTTGGAAATTCATTATCTCCAGGAGAATTATCTGGAAATTTAGCAGCTTTCACAATGCCAATTACCTTTGCAGTTTTGATAATGATTGTTCGAAAATTTCCATCTGTTGATATGGTCCCAGCACAGTTTGTTGCAGGTGTGAGTTCATGTCTTATTGGTTTATCACTTTCACCAACTATAATGATTTCACCTCATGATATTTTTTTAGGTTTTTTAGCTGGATTTTTTCAAATAGGTTTTGGTTTTATATTTATAACAATTGGTGCAAGAACAACTCCTTCCGCAATGGTCGGAATAATCATGCTATCCGAATCTGTTCTTGGTCCTATTTGGGCTTTTCTTTTTGTGAGCGAAATACCATCATTATATGGGTTGATAGGAGGGGCAATAATACTTTTTGCAGTATTACTACAGTTTTACACGCTTTTAAAAAAACCAAAGGCAATCGTTTCCAATTGACATTTTAAGTTACTTATAGGACTATTGATTTACGGGAGAGACTACAGTTTATCGTAGCGCCGAAGGAGCAACTACCCAGGAATCTCTCAGGCAAAAAGGACCGTAACATATTAACTCTGGAAAGAGATTTAATTCTCGCCGAAGGAGCAAAACTCTCAGGCAAATATACAGATGGGTATAATGAGTTAATATGGAAACAAAAAAAACATCACTTTACCAATTACATCAAGATTGTAACGCAAAGTTTGTTGAATTTGCAGGTTATCAAATGCCAATCCAATATTCTGAAGGTATTGTGGAGGAGCATAAATTCACAAGAAATCACTCTGGTATTTTTGATGTTTCACATATGGGTCAATTATTTATTTATGGTGGCGATGAATTAATTAAAGATTTAGAAAAAATTTTTCCACTGGATTTGAACAATTTGAAAATAAATCATTCCAAATACAGCTTCCTAATGGATAAAGATGCTGGAATACAAGATGATTTAATCATTACAAAAATCAATGAAGGTTTTTTAATAATTCTTAATGCAGCGTGTAAAGACAATGATTTTAAAATTTTAAAGGAATTGTTAAATGAAAAATATAAAATGGTTTTGGATGAAAATAGATCTTTAATTGCAATTCAGGGACCTAAATCATCAGAAATTCTAAATGATGTCATTGATGGAGTAAAGGATTTAAATTTTATGTCTGGAAACTGGTTCTTATTCGATAATCAGAAAGTATACATTACTCGATCTGGGTATACAGGTGAAGATGGTTTCGAGATATCAATTCCAAATAACTTTGCAGAAAAATTGACCAGAGAATTAATTAATAAAGGATCTAAATTGGCAGGCTTAGGAGCAAGGGACACTTTAAGATTAGAAGCAGGCTTATGCTTGTATGGTCATGACCTTGATAAAGATAAAACTCCAGTTGAAGCGAATTTGAAATGGGCAATTTCAAAAGAAAGAATTTCCAAAGGTGACTTTATTGGTTCGGACATAATTATTAAACAATTAAATGATGGTGTTTCCAAAATAAGAGTTGGAATTAAGCCTGAGGGAAGAATAATTGCTAGAGAAAAAACCAAGATATTTAATCAATCAGATGTTCATATTGGAGAGATCACTAGCGGTACATTCGGGCCAAGTGTAAATGGACCTGTAGCAATGGGCTATGTAGAAAATGAATTTTCAAAAAAAAATACCAAAGTATTTTTAGAGGTGAGAGGTAAAAAATATGCAGCAAACATTTGCAGTTTACCATTTTATAAAAAAAGTTATGTAAAAGGAGTAAATTAATGAGTGATGTGAAATATTCTAAAGAGCACGAATGGATAAAATTAGAGGGTGATGTTGCAACAATCGGTATAACAAAACATGCAACAGAGATGCTAGGAGATATTGTGTTTGCAGAGCTACCTGAAAAAGGTTCTAATGTTGAAAAAGATGGTACAGCAGGTGTTGTAGAGTCTACTAAAGCTGCAAGTGATGTTTATACTCCAGTGAGTGGTGAGGTTGTAGATACAAACCAAGAAATTGTAGATGATCCATCTAAAATAAATCAAGACCCTGAAAATTCTGCTTGGTTCTTCAAATTAAAAATAAAAGATAAATCTGAAATGGACTCTTTAATGAACAAAGATGACTATGATAAATTTGCAAAGGAGAATAATACTTAATGCTACATAATTCTAAAAAAGATTTTATAAAAAGACACATTGGTCCATCTGAAGAGGATCAATCAAAAATGTTAAAAAAATTAAATTACAAATCATTAGATGATTTGATTGATAATACTGTTCCAGAAAAAATACAGTTCAAGGGTAAACTAAATATTGGTGAGCCTAATTCAGAGTATGAAGCATTAAGAAAATTAAAAGCAATTTCAAAAAAAAATCAAATTTACTCAAATTTTATAGGCATGGGTTATTATGGTACGTACACACCTTACGTAATTTTAAGAAATATATTAGAAAATCCAGGCTGGTATACCTCATATACACCTTATCAGCCAGAGGTAGCACAAGGAAGATTGGAAATGCTTTTAAATTTCCAACAAATGATTGTTGACTTTACAGGAATGGATATTGCAAATGCATCTTTACTTGATGAAGGTACAGCGGCAGCAGAGGCTATGGGTTTAAGTTATAGACTTGATAAAAGTGATAGTAATTTAGTTTTTGTCTCAGAAAATTGCCACCCTCAAACTGTTGAGGTTATAAGAACTAGAGCAGAGCCTATGGGTCTCAAAGTTATTGTTGGAAATGAAGATAAAGTTTTAGAACAATTAAAAGAGGATATTGTTTGTGGAATATTACAGTATCCTGGAACCTTAGGAGATATTAAAGATCCAAGCGAGGCAATAAGTAAAATTCATAAAAAAAATGGTAAAGCTATTTTAGTTTGTGATCTTCTAGCGCTTGCTAAGCTTAAAACGCCGAGGGAACTTGGGGCTGATATTGCAGTTGGCAGTTCACAAAGATTTGGTATTCCAATGGGTTATGGAGGACCACATGCAGCATTTTTTGCAACAAAAGATGAATTTAAGAGATCTATGCCTGGAAGAATAGTTGGTGTTTCAGTAGATAGACATGGAAACAAGGCTTATAGATTGTCACTACAAACTAGAGAACAACATATTAGAAGAGACAAAGCTACAAGTAACATTTGTACCGCTCAGGCATTGTTAGCCATAGTATCAGCAGCCTATGCTATTTATCATGGTCCAGAAGGAATTAAGAAAATTTCTGAGAGAGTTTCTCAATTAGCAAAAAATTTTGCTGATAAAATAAAACAATCTGGATATGAAATATATTCTGATTACTTTTTTGATACTGTCACTATTATTACCAAAGAAAAGACTGATCAAATTTACAAAAATGCTTTAAATCAAAAAGTTAATATTCGAAAAGTAAACTCAGAAATGCTTGCAGTGTCTTTTGATGAGAAAAAAAATGTTTATAGAGTAAATCAACTATTAAAAATTTTTAATGCAGCGGAGTCCATAAAAAAAGAAGATCCAACAGTAAGTTTACCTAATTTACCAAAAAGTTTATTGAGAACTTCTAAATATTTAGAACATCCTGTTTTTAACTCATATCGTTCTGAGACAGAAATGCTTAGATATCTGAAAAAGTTAGAGGATAAAGACATAGCACTTAATAGAACTATGATAGCTTTAGGCTCGTGCACAATGAAGTTAAATGCTACTGCAGAAATGATACCTATCTCATGGAGAGAATTAGCTGAGCCTCATCCCTTTGTACCTATTGAGCAAATGGAGGGGTATCGAACATTGTTCACAGATCTAAAAAATTGGTTGAGATCAATTACTGGTTTTTCAGGAGTTTCACTTCAACCAAATGCCGGTGCTCAAGGTGAATATGCAGGATTGATGGTAATTAGAAAATATCATTTAGATAGGGGTGATGAAAATAGAAATATATGTTTAATACCAAGTTCAGCACATGGAACAAATCCTGCAAGTGCACAAATGGTCGGAATGAAAGTAGTTGTAGTTAATTGTGATAAAGAAGGTAACGTAGATTTTGATGATTTAAAGAAAAAAACTGAGCTTCACTCTGAAAATTTAGGAGCTTTAATGGTCACATACCCATCTACTCATGGAGTATTTGAAGAAAAGATTATGGATATATGCGAACTGATTCATAAACATGGTGGGCAGGTTTATATGGATGGAGCAAATTTGAATGCATTAGTTGGTATTGCTAAACCAGGAAACTTTGGTCCTGATGTTTGTCATATAAATTTACATAAAACATTTTGTATACCCCACGGGGGAGGTGGACCAGGCATGGGCCCTATTGCATGTAAAAAACATCTTCAAGTTTATCTGCCTAATCATCCAGTTGTAAAAGATTGTGGTCCCGCAACAGGAATTGGAGCTGTATCCGCTGCTCCATGGGGAAGCTCAAGTATTTTGTCAATTTCCTGGATGTACATTAAAATGATGGGATCTGAGGGATTAAAACTTGCATCAAAAGTTGCAATACTAAATGCAAATTATATTGCTGAAAGACTTAAAGATCATTATCCAATCTTGTATAAAGGTTCTAATGGCAATGTTGCACATGAATGCATAATTGATATTAGATCGATTAAATCAGAAACAGGTATTACTGAGGAAGATATTGCGAAAAGATTAATTGATTTTGGTTTTCATGCACCAACAATGTCTTGGCCTGTAGCTGGAACAATGATGATTGAACCTACAGAAAGTGAAAACTTGTCAGAGCTAGATAGGTTTTGTGATACGCTAATTAAGATTAAACAAGAAATAGATCTTATTAAGACTGGTAAATTTGATAAAGTTGATAATCCAATCAAAAATGCTCCTCACACTGACACTGAGCTAGCTTCTGATAATTGGACACATAAATATTCTAGAGAACAAGCTGCTTATCCAGCTAAATTTTTAAAAATAAATAAATTTTGGCCACCAGTAGCTAGAGTAGATAATGTTTATGGTGATAAAAATATTTTCTGCACATGTCCAAGCATGGATGAATTCAAAGAAGATGCAGCATAAATATTGATGAAAATTGCTGTAGTTGGGTCAGGAATTTCAGGACTAAGTGCCGCTTATTATCTCTCAAAAAAAAATCACGTAGATTTATTTGAAAAAGAAGATCACTTTGGGGGTCATTCTCACACAATTGATTTAATTATTGAAACCAAAAAAGTTTCAGTGGATATAGGTTTTATCGTCTTTAATTTTAAGACATATCCGAATTTGATAAATTTTTTTAAGGAAAATAAGATTGAAATTGAAAAAAGCGATATGTCTTTTTCTGTATCAGTAGAAAATTCGAACTTTGAATATTGTGGAAAAGGGTTGAATGGAATTTTTTCAAATAAGATGAATTTATTTAATGTTAGATTTTTGAAAATGTTTTTTGATATTATAAAATTTTATAAAAAATCTGATAAACTTAATAATTTAAATGAGGAAATAACATTAGGTGATTATTTGATTAATAATAATCTTTCTAAGGAATTTATCAATTATCATTTGATACCTATGGTATCAGCAATCTGGTCAATGCCACCATATGCTGCAAACAAGATGCCTTTGAAATTTTTTTTAAAATTTTTTCAAAATCATGGATTGTTTAAACTTAAGAATAGACCACAATGGTACACAGTTTCAAATAGAAGCAGGTCTTATGTAAAAACAATTCTTTCAAAAATTAGTGGAGAATATTTTAAGAATTATAAAGTAAACAAGATCATTAGCAAAACAAATGGTATTGATTTGTATTATGGTGGAAAAAATGAATTTTTTGATTACGATAAAGTAATAATCGCAACCCACGCGGATCAAGCTTTATCAATAATTGAAAACCCAACCAAACAAGAAAAAGAAATTTTATCTAATTTTAGTTATAAAGAAAATACTGCTTTTATACACACCGACGAGTCAGTTATGCCAAAAAATAAAAAAGCTTGGTGCTCTTGGAACTCATCTATGAGGAAAAATGAGATTGAAAAAAACTCAATCACTTACTGGTTAAATTTACTACAAAATCTAGAATGCGAAAAAAATATATTTCTTACACTAAACCCTTATTTTGAAATTGATGAGACAAAAATTTTAAAAAAAGTAAAATTTACTCATCCATATTTTGATCAACCTGCTTTAAATTATCAAAGTAAGCTTAAAAATCTGCAAAATAAAAGAAATATTCTTTTTTGTGGCAGTTATTTTGGTTACGGTTTTCATGAAGATGGAATAAAATCATCCATTGAAATGTTAAAAAACCTTGATGAATAGTTCAATTTATAATGGAACAGTAATTCATAAAAGATTCAAGCCAAAAATACATTTCTTTAAATATAAAGTATTTTCATTATTAATTGACTTGTCTGATTTAAATTATTTAAATAAAAAAATCAGTTTTTTTTCGTACAATGGTTTCAATCTAATAAGTTTTTTTGACAAAGATCATGGTGATAGAGATGGTTCATCATTAATTGATTGGGTAAAAAAAAATTTAACGGAAAACAATATTAATTCAGAAAATATTAGAATAAAATTATTATGTTATCCAAGAATTTTTGGATATGTATTCAATCCATTGAGTGTCTTTTTTGTTTATGATCACAATGAAAATCTAATTTCGATACTATACGAAGTAAAAAATACTTTTGGAGAGCAACATACCTATGTCTTTAAGGCTGAAAATAACAATCTTTTACAACATAATTGTTCTAAAAAATTTCATGTATCTCCATTTATTGAGATGAATTGTAATTATTTTTTTAAAATTTTAAGACCTTCAGATAAAATATCGGTTGTAATTGATCAATATCAATTTAATGAAAAGATTTTATTCGCATCACAAGATGGAAAAAGAGTTGATTTTAATAGTAAAGAACTATTAAAATCTTACTTAAAACATCCATTAATGACTTTTAAGATTATATCTGCGATACATTTTGAAGCGTTTAAATTATGGATCAAAGGAATAAGATTTATTAAAAAAAAATTTAAAATTAAAAATAATATTAGTTTTGAGAATTAATGAATTTATATAATTTTTCCGACAAAATAGTTTTTAAAATATTAAAAGATATTGAATATGGTTATTTAGAAATAACAAAACATAATGGAGAACTTTTAAAATTTGGTAACTCACAAAGCCCTTTAAAAGCAATTCTTAAAATTAAAAAACCTAATTTTACTTTTAATTTAATTAAAGGTGGAAGTGTTGGCTTTGCGGAGTCTTATATGAAGGACGAATTTGAGACTGATAATTTATCTAATTTAATTGAGATCACTGCAAGAAATATAAAAATAATATATAAATTTTCTGGTTTACTAGATTTTCCAATTATTAATTACTTAAAAAATAAGTTCGTAAAAAATACTAGAGCAAGAAGTAAGGAAAATATTTCAAAACATTATGATTTAGGAAATGAATTTTTTGCTCTATGGCTCGATAAGACATTAACTTATTCAAGTGCGATATTTGATGAGCGAAATAAAGATCTATCAAATGCTCAAAATAATAAATACCAAAAATTGATCGATTTAATAAAACCAAATAATGGAGATAAAATTTTAGAAATTGGATGTGGTTGGGGTGGTTTTGCTGAATATTTAGGTAAAAAATATGATGTAAAATTAGACTGCATCACCATTTCAAAAAAACAGTTTGAATATGCAAAAAAAAGAATGCATGAGTGTGGTTTGAATGAAAAAGTAAATATTGAAATAAAAGATTATAGAGATTTAAAAGAAAAATATAACTCAATAGCATCAATTGAAATGATAGAGGCTGTTGGTCAAAACTATTTAGAAAGTTATTTTAAAACGATCAAAAAGAATCTATCTAATGACGGAAGAGCAGCTATACAAGCTATCACTATAGATGACAGTATGTTTGATAGATATAAAACTAAACAAGATTTTATCCAAAAATATATTTTTCCAGGGGGATTTTTACCAAGTAAAGGTATTATTAATAAGTATGTTTCTGAAAATGGTTTGACTATTAAATCTTACGATTCGTACGCTGATCATTATTCTAATACATTAGTTATGTGGAAAAATGAATTTAATAAGAAATGGGATTTAATTAAAAAACAAGGATTTGATTTAACTTTCAAAAGAATGTGGGAATTTTATCTCTCGTATTGTGAAGCGGGATTTAAATCAAAAAATATTGATTTAATTCAATTTTCACTTCAAAATAAATAGAACTATGGTGCTCTTATGATCAAAATTATAAATATTAAATCAATTTTATTGATAATTTTTCTTTTCTTAACTACAAACTGTTCACAAAACAGTGCTATGAAACCAGAAGATTTTAAAAATAAAGAGCCAAGACTTATAATTGAGAATTACTTATCTGGTAATGTTAAAGCTTGGGGTGTACTTCAAAATAGATCTGGAAAAGTAACTAGACAGTTTTCTGCTGACTTAAATGGTCAATGGGACGGAAAAAAATTAATACTTGATGAAAAATTTAATTGGGATGATGGGGAAATTCAAACACGACAATGGCAAATAACAAAAATTGATGATAACAATTACGAAGGTACAGCTGGAGATGTTGTAGGAAAAGCAAAAGGATATTCTTATGGTCCTGCTTTTAAATTTGAATATGTTTTGTTAGTTCCAGTTAAAGGAAAAGAAATGAAAATTACTTTTGATGATTGGATTTTTAAACAGGATGATCGAGTTGCTATAAACCGTGCAACAATGACTAAATTTGGTTTTAAAGTTGCAGAATTAACAGTTGTTTTTGTAAAGGATTAGTTATTTTAAAAATAGTGATAATTATATATATACTTATAGTTATAAAGAAATTAAAAAAAATGTTAAAAAAGATAATAACTATATTTTTTGTTTTCAGCTTAGGTTTAGTTTCAAACTCTAACGCAGAGAGTTTAGATGCCAAAATAAGTGAGTACGTATCAAATCTTATTCCTGGTGAGGGATTAACTGAAACATCTATTATACTAAATGATAAGGATGAAGATCAGATAAAATTTTCAATTTTAGGCCTTAGAAATATTCTTGAGGAGGATAATTCAAACTTATTTACGCAATTTAGCTTGAGAACTAAAGAGGTAAATAGCGATGGAAGAATTCATGGTAATTTAGGTATTGGTTATAGAAAATTAAGTGATGATAATTCAATGATTTATGGCGCAAATACTTTTATTGATGCAGACATGTTCGAGGGGCACATGAGATTGGGATATGGACTTGAAGCAAAAGCATCGCTATTAGATCTATCTTTAAATCGATACCAAAAGATAACAAATATGAAAACTATTGATGGAACAGCTGAACAAATACTTAGTGGCTGGGATTACAACTTAACCACCCAAGTTCCTTATGCACCTTGGGCAAAATTTAGTTTCAAAGGTTATAAATGGGAGGGTGAAAAAACTTCAAAAGACTCAAGAGGAAATAAATATATTTCAGAATTAAATATAAACCCTTCATTACAATTAAACTTATCAATGGACGACTCTTCTCTTGCTGGTGTAGATGATGTTTTGGAAGCTGAACTATTATTTGTTTATCCGCCTAGAGAAAATATAAGAACGATGGATGAAGGATTATCTGATCTAGCTTTTGAAAAAGAGGACATGCAAGCAAAATTAAATGAAAAAGTTCGAAGAAATAACGATTTAGCTATAGAAATCCAAGGTTCAGTAATTATTACAAGTCAATAATATGAGAAATATTTTTTTTATAATTTTATTTATCTTAACTTTTTTTAACACAAATTCTTTTGCAATTGAAGCTGAGGCAACAACTTATAAAATTACAATAACAAGAATTGAAATTTGTGACAGCACCAGTACTGATGCCTCATGTAATAATCCTATAGTTTTATATTCTGGTAATTCTGGGTCTATTGATATTGCATCTACTTCAGCTGGAGCAGCAGCAGCAACTTTAGGAGATTTATCAAAAGTTGAATTTGGAAAAACTTATACTTATTTTCAGATTACTATGAACAGAGCTTTTACAATTGCTGGTAGTGTTACAAGTGGAGCAACAACTTGCTATACTATTGCAAGTTCAACTGGAACCGCCAGCTTAAACGGAATAGGAAGCAAAACTTCAGGAGCTGCAGTTGCTGGAACTTATTATGCAGGTATTCCAGCTGGTACAAGTCATGGAGATGTAATGAACAGCACTACAGCTGGTGACGGAACAGGAACAGACTCAGCAACAGGAACAGTTGATGCCGGTGATGCTTTTTTTGAGTATAGAGAGGCACTTTCGGCACCATTTACTATGGAGGCTGGAAAAATTCCAACAGTTAAAGTTGCTTTTGGAACATCAACAGCATTGGGATATTTAGAAAAAGCTGGATTAGCAACTGATTGTACTGGAACCGCTGCTGCCGATCGAGGTTTTTATGCAAACCGACCTGATGTAGTTCTTACACTCGAGTAATTAATTTACTTTAAAAGATCTTTTAATTTATTTTCTTTTTCTAAAGCTCTGACTTCATCATAGCCACCAATGTGTTCATCATCAAAAAAAATTTGAGGAATAGTTCTTTTTCCATTAGCTTTCTTAATCATTTCATCCATAGCACCGTCAACTTTTGAAATATCTATTTCGTTATAAGTTGCATTATTTCTTATCAACAATCTTTTTGCTGCATCACAGTAATTACACATTGGACCAGTATAAATTGTTACTTTTTTCATAGGTTATAGATAATCACCTTTTTTTATTTTACTAGTTATTTGTTTTCGAGAATACTCAAACTTTTTTCTATGTTTTATACTTTTTTGATTTACCCTTTTTCTCCACAGTCTAAAAGAAGATGGCTTTAATGATCTTCTCATTATCTTAATAACATCTGACTCTTTGTATCCAGTTTTTTTTTCTATTTCCTCAAAAGTGATCCTATCAGCCCAGGCAGCCCATATGACCCAATCTGGACTTTCAACATGGGGCTCTGGATTTTTGACCCGAGTGACCGGCCTGTGACCTTTTTTTTTCATAAATCCTTTATATTCAAAAAAAATCTTTAATGCATTTATTTTTGAGATTTGATATAATGGTTATGATAGTCCTTCTTAGCCATCTTTAGCTCCCGGTTTTTAAGGACTATCCCTAAAGGTACTCCCATTAAATATTTTCTAATTTTAAAATAAATTATTTTTTCTGATATTTGGTGAGTTTTCCAATTAATCCGAAATAAATCTTATTTGGTAAAAAACTCAAAATTTTCAAAATCATTGTTAAAGATTTCGGAAAATGAATCTCAAAAGAATTTTTATTTACCAAACCATCGTAAATTTTTTCTGCTGCGTATTCAGGCGTTTTCAAAAAAGGCATTTTGAAATCATTTTTATCAGTCATCGGAGTTTTAATAAAACCTGGTGAAACTAAGCATACACGTACATTTGATCTTCCAAAATCAAAATATAAACTTTCAGCAAGATTATTTAAAGCTGATTTTGATGGTCCATATCCTGTTGAATTAGGCAATCCTCGGTAACCAGCAATTGATGAAACAATAGTAATTGTTCCATTTTTTTTATTTTTAAAGTATTCTTCTACTACTTTAATACTATTTAAAGTTCCAAAAAAATTTACTTTAAAAACATTTTCAATTTGCTCTACATCAATATCTTTTTCTTTTTTTGGATCCCAAGTTCCTGTAGAAAAAAAACAAATATCTATGTTTTGAAATTTATTTATAATTTGATTAAAAACTTCTTTACAATTTGATTTATTGGTAACATCTAATGGAAAAGAACTAATATTTTCATAATTATTTGAAATTTCCTCTAATAATTGCTCACGTCTTGCAGAAATTGCAACATTCCATCCTTCATTAGCAAATTTTATAGCTAAGGCTTTTCCAATTCCAGTACTTCCACCAGTTATCCAAATAGTTTTTTTATTCATTTTATAAAGATGTATAATACTTATATGTTAAAAAATAAATTTTTATCATTAATTCTTTTTTTTATAATCACTTTTTCTGCGTCATTTACTGGAGGTTTAGTCTCAATTAGCTTTAAAGAACCTTGGTATTCTAGTCTTGTGAAATCAAATTATAATCCACCAGATTGGATATTTGCTCCTGTTTGGACAACACTTTATGTGATGATGACATTAGCTATTTGGTTCTTTTGGCACAGTAAAAAAAGAGATGTAAATACAATTTACATTTATTTTATACATATAGTTTTAAATGCAACTTGGAGTATTATTTTTTTTGGATTACATCAAATATTTTTTGCATTGCTTGTTCTTATTAGCTTGATAATTTTCATAATAGTCCTGATTATTAGATTTAAACGTGTCAATTTTGTAAGTTATTACTTAATGATTCCATATTTACTTTGGTGTTTCTATGCATTATTTCTTAATTATAACCTGTTGGTATTAAATTAAATGGATGATGTAGTGATAGTCGGTGGTGGAATTATTGGTGCAGCGACAGCTTATTTTCTATCTAAAGAGGGAAGAAAAGTAAAAGTTATTGAAAGAGACCCGACTTATAAATCTGCTTCATTTCCTCTTTCGTTAGGAGGTTTTAGACGGCAATTTTTTCAAACTGAAAATATTCTGTTAGGTAAGTTTGCTAGAGAATTTATTTTCCAAATACCAGAATTACTCAAAACAGAAAAAAATCCCAATCCTACAGCAAGCATGGTTCCAAATGGATATTTATTAATGTTTGGCCCGGAACATGCTGAGGAACAATATAAGGCTCTAGAAAATCACAAAGCCTGTGAGGCAGGTACTAAGAATATTAAAGGTTCTGATTTAGATAAATTTTTTCCTTACATCAATAAAGAAGGAATAGAAACTGCTACATTTACTGACAACAAAAGTGAGGGGTGGATTGATCCTTTCCTATTTCATACAGCTCTAAAAAGTAAAGCAATAGACCAAGGTGCAGAATTTATAAAAGGAGAGGTGAAATCTTTGTCAGAAATTAAAGCTAAAACAATAGTTTCTGCTGCTGGATGTTGGACAAAAGAATTATTAGAGGATATTCCGGTTGAACCTCAGAAGCATACTGTCTTTAGAGTCAAGTGTCCAAAGCATATACCCGAAATGCCATTAACTGGAGATTTAACTTCAGGTGTTTATTGGAGACCCGAGGGTAAAGAATATTTAGCTGGGTCACCAAAATCAGTTTTTGATGCCACTGATCTCGAACCAGCATGGGATGATTTTGAGGAATTAGTTTGGCCTGCTTTAGCAAAAAGAATTCCAGCATTTGAAGAATTAAAGTTAACTGGTGGTTGGGCAGGTTATTATGATTGTAATAGATTAGATAATAATGCTGTTGTTGGAAAACATCCTAAATTTGAAAATGTGTACTTAGCAACTGGTTTTACAGGAAGAGGGTTGATGCAAGCACCAGGAATTGGTAGAGCTTTAACAGAATTAATTACAACAGGCTCTTATCAATCGATTGATATTTCAAATATGGCAGTAGAAAGAGTATTAGGTGCAAAAGCAAGGCCAGAACCTTACGTCTTATAATTCCTTTAACATTAAGTACCGCAAAAGGTTTTATACTCTTTTAAAGAACTATCCATTTTAAGATAATCTGAAATGTTTTCTTGTAGTGCATATGGCTTTTTTAAAATTTCTAAAAGCTCAATGAATGGCTTAAGATTGTTGTCATTTGCTTTTTCTAATGACTCCTCAATTTTATGATTTCTTGGTATTACAAGAGGATTAACACTTCTCATTAATTTTATATAATTTTCTGTAGTATTATTATTTAATTTTAGTCTTTCTTGCCAATTTTTTTTCCAGTTTTGAAAATTATCATCTTTATATAAACCATCATCATAGTCTTTAAGATTCATTAAATAACAAAAGGTATTAGTGTAGTCTACTTTGTTTTGATGCATCCAGGTGAGCAAATCAACAATTAGAAATTTATCTTTGTTATCCTCACCTAACAATCCAAGTTTACTTCTCATCATATTCAACCATTTTTCCTCATATTTTTTACCAAATGTTTCAATTAACTCGGTTGCACTTTTAATCGCCTTATCCTCATCGTCATCAATTAAAGGTATTAAACACTCAGCAAATCTTGAAAGATTCCATTTTGTAATAGCTGGTTGATTACAATAAGCATATCTTCCCATCTTATCAATTGAGCTAAAAACAGTTTTTGGGTCATAGGTATCCATGAATGCACATGGACCATAATCGATTGTCTCACCAGAAATTGTCATGTTATCAGTATTCATAACACCATGAATAAAACCAACACGCATCCAATTAACTACAAGATCAATTTGTTTATCAATAAGCACTTTTAAAATATCTAGAGCTTTATTTTTTGAATTTATTAGTTCTGGATAATGTCTTTTAATCACATAATTTAGTAAAATTTCTAACTCATCTTTTTTATTACGTGCTGCAACATATTGAAAAGTTCCGACTCTAATATGACTTGAAGCCACTCTAGTTAGGATAGCACCTTGCAATGGAGTCTCTCGCATTATTTCCTCACCTGTTTTAGCTACTGCTAAACTTCTTGTTGAAGGAATATTTAGATTATGCATTGCTTCACTAATTATATATTCCCTTAACATTGGACCTAGTGCAGCTCTACCGTCACCATTTCTTGAAAATGCTGTTTTACCCGAACCTTTAAATTGAACATCGTATCTTTCATTATTTTTTGTTAAATGCTCTCCTAGTAAAACCGCTCTTCCATCTCCTAACATTGTGAAATGCCCAAATTGGTGACCAGCATAAGCTTGAGCGATAGCATTACTTCCCTCGGGAAGAATATTTCCTGTGAATAAAGCCGCTAATTCATTTTCATTAATTTTGGAAAAGTCCAGGTTTAATTCTTCAGCCAAATCTTTATTCATTATAACTAACTCAGGATTTTTAACGGCAATAGGTTCAATATCTTCTTTAAATACATCAGATAGTCTTGAATAAGAGTTATCGAAATTCCAATTCATAGTATTCTTCATAAAGATTTATTGGCTCCAGATTCTTTTTAACAATTCTTCTCTTCCACATGCTTTTTTATATCTGAGATATCTTTCTAATTTAATCTTATAAAAGTCTTGATGGTATTCCTCTGCCTTATAAAATTTTTCAAAATTTCTAATATAGGTAACAACTTTTTTGTTAAATTTACTTTGTAAATCTTTTATGTCTTTTTCTATTAATTTTTTTTCTTCATCATTTTGATAAAATGCAACTGATCTATAACTGTATCCTTTGTCACAAAATTGACCGTAAGCATCAAATGGATCAATATTAACCCAAAAATTTTCTAGTAACCCTTCAAATGAAATAACTTTTTTATCATAGATTATTTCTACAACTTCAAAGTGACCAGTATTTCCATACGTAACTTCTTTGTATGTAGGGTTTTCAGTAACACCTCCAGAATAACCAGAAATTACCTCTTCCACACCTTTTAATTTTTCAAATGACTCCTCAACACACCAAAAACATCCCCCAGCGAAATATGCCTTATCTTTTTGAGCAGAATATGAAAAATTAATATTAATTAAAAAAAAGAAAATTATGAAAAAATACTTCATTAATTATCATAAACAAATTCGTTATGATAAGTCCAGATTTTAAAGGTAGCTACTTATAAGTAGCCACCTTTATTAATTATATTTGAATTATTTTTTTTTGTATTTTGCTGCTTCTTCGGATCCACCAGTAGCTGAACCTTTACTGTATGAGTGAGCACCCATACCAGCTAACTGACCATCTTTAACAATTAAATATTGATTTCTAATTTCTTTACCTTCAAAGAAACACTCTAATATCTCCCTTACACCATCAGCATATCTTGATTGTGCAGTCAAAGATGTTCCAGAAGTGTGAGGTGTCATACCATGATTTGGCATGCTTCTCCACACGTGATCATTGGGTGCTGGTTGAGGAAACCAAACGTCTCCAGCGTAACCACTTAATTGACCACTTTTTAATGCTTTTGCAATAGCATCACGATTACAGATTTTACCTCTTGCAGTATTAACAATATAAGCACCTTTTTTCATTTTACTTATCATTGCATCATCAAATAAGTTTTCAGTTTCAGGGTGAAGAGGACAATTAATTGTCACCACATCACAAACTTTCACCATTGACTCTACCGACTCATGAAATGTAAGATTTAATTCTTTTTCAACAGAGTCAGGAAGTTTATGTCTATCAAAATAGTGTAAATGAACATCAAAAGGTTTCATTTTTCTTAATGCATCTAAACCAATACGTCCTGCAGCAACTGTTCCAATGTGCATACCTTCAACATCATATGATCTTTGAACGGCATCAGCGATATTCCAGCCACCTTCATTAACAATTCTATGTTGATTATGGTAATCTCTTACCATTGAAACAATCATCATAACAATGTGCTCAGCTACAGATCTTGAATTACAATAAGTAACCTCTACAACATCAATTTTATTATCCATTGCTGCTTGTAAATCAACATGGTCTGAACCAATTCCTGCTGTGATTGCCATTTTTAAATTTTTAGCTTTAGCAATTCTCTCTTTTGTTAAATAATATGGAAAGAACGGTTGAGAAATTACGATGTCAGCATCAACAATATGTTTGTCAGCTTCACATCCATCTCCATCTTTACTATTAGTCACTACTAATTCGTGACCATTACTTTCTAAAAATTTTCTTAATCCAAGTTCACCAGATACACATCCTAGTAATTGTCCTGGAGTGTAGTCTCTTGCTTTTGGTGATGGCAAAGTCATTCCATCTGGATACTTTTCTATTTTTGGTAATTCTGAAAGTGCATATGATTTTGGCATTCCACCTTTTGGATCATCATATAATACGCATAATATCTTCATTTATTCTCCTGTACATTTATATTTTATTTAGCGCATCTAACATTATTTTAGGATCTCAAGCAATAAATTATTTTTGACCTGGGTAAGATCTTTTAAAAAATAAATTTGTAATTAATCTTTAAAAAATAATGATTGCTAAAGATTTACTGAATAGTAAAAGTATACACATTCTTAAATGGATAATATGAAGTTATTTTATGCTGTAAAGTGAGCTACATTAACTTAAATCATCAAGTCAATTTTTAGATAAACAGATCTATGTATGCCTATTTTTTAAAAAACAAAAAAATTTAACAAAAATTATTTTATTCAATCCCAGGTTTTATTTCATCTTGAGGTTGAGAAAAATATATTAAAAATCGTTTAAAAAAGAACTAATGCGAATTGGAATGATTAAAATTTGCACAAACTTACAGCATATGTTTATAATTATTTTTATAAACTTTAATTAAGAGGGATAGAAATGTTAACAAAAATGTTAAAAAGGCTAGCATCTACTTTTACAGTAGTAGTAGCTTTATTTTCTTCACTCGCTTTACCTCAAAAAGTATTTGGAGCAGAAACTCAATACTTTCCTGTAGCTAGTAGCCGTGTTGGACCTTATTCAGCAATGGGGACTGGTTATTATGGGGCTCAGATTGACTACATGAATTATGTCAATATGACAGGCGGAGTGAATGGAGTCATGCTTACATGGCAAGAATGTGAAACTGAGTACAACGCTGTGAAAACAGTTGAGTGTTATCAGAGACTTCTTGAAAAAGATGGTCAAAGAATAGTTGTGTTTGATACTTTGGGAACACCAGGAGCATACGCAGTTATTAACCGTATGGCAAAAGACAATGTTGTTTTAGCTCAATATGGTTATGGAAGAACTGACGGTGCAGATGGAAGAGTATGGCCTTGGGTATTTAATGCTGCGAGCCACTACTGGTCACAAATAGCTGTAAAATTAAAATTTATGGCACAGATCGAGGGCGGAATCGATAAGATGAAAGGTAAAAAAATCGTTCACTTACACATTGACTCTGCTTACGGTAGAGAGCCATTACCAGCAATGAGAAAAATTTGTAATGACTGGGGAGTTGAGTTGATTGAAATATCGATCCCACCTCCAGGTCTGGAACAACAATCTCAGTGGCTACAAATCAGAAAAGAGAAACCTGATTGGGTTACTTTCTGGGGAGCAGGGTCTGGAATGAATTCAACAGCAATGACTAATGCTGCTAGAATCAATTTCCCAAGAGATCGTATGATGTATGTAACTTTTGGAGCTGCCGAAGAGGATATGTATCCAGCAGGTGATGCAGCTAAGGGAACTTATGCTGTCGCAAATGCTTTACCAGGAGAATATCCATTAGTTAAAGACATCAAAGACAAAGTATATGGTGCTGGAAAAGGTAACTTAGCTGATCCAAACAGGATTGGTTCAGTTTACTGGAATAGAGGACTAGGTGCTGCAGTTATGTGGATTGAAGGATTAAGAAATGCTCAAAAGATGCATAACAAAGTTGGTAAAGCAGTTACTGGTGCTGAGTTTAGAGACGGTTATGAAGCAATTAACATGACTGAAGCTAGACTTAAAGAACTTGGAGTTGGAGGAATGTTAGCTCCATTCGCTATTACATGTGCAAACCATGAAGGTGCCGGTAAATTTGCTGTAATGCAGTGGGATGGAACTAAATTCAATCAGGTGACTGGTTGGGAAGCTCCAGGTGATCCTGCATTTATTAGAGGTCTTGTTGAGGCATCTGCAGCTAAGTTTGCTAAAGAGAACAACATTACACCGAAAAAATGTGGATAATTAATTTAGAAATAAATTAATATCTGTCAGAGGGGGAGTTTATATAAACAATTTAAACTCCCCCTTTAAATAAAATTTAAAATAATATAAAAAGAAAGCTTAATGAGTAACACTTCAGCAAATATTCTAGACATAAAAAATATCGAAGTCAGATATGATAATGTTATTTTAGCTTTACACGACGTATCTTTGAAAGTTCCTAAAGGAAAAGTAGTTGCATTATTAGGAGCAAATGGAGCAGGTAAAAGCACTACATTGAAAGCAGTTTCAACCATGTTAGCCTCAGAAAGAGGCAAAGTCACAAATGGTACAATTGAATATGATGGAAATGCAATAGATAAACAAACTCCTTCACAAATGGTTGGGCTTGGAATGGTCCAAGTGTTAGAAGGCAGAAGATGTTTTGGTCACCTTACTGTAGAGGAAAATATAATTTCAGGAGCATATTCAAGAAAATTATCTAAAGGTGATATTAACCAAGAATTAGAAAAAATTTATACTTATTTTATAAGACTTAAAGAAAGAAGAAAGAGTCAAGCAGCATTTACTTCAGGCGGAGAGCAGCAAATGATAGCAGTTGCAAGAGCAATGATGGCTAAACCTAAAATGCTATTATTGGATGAGCCAACAATGGGCCTTGCGCCTCAATTAGTTGCTGAAATTTTTAATATTGTAAAAGAATTAAATACCAAAGAGGGAGTTAGTATTTTGCTTGCAGAACAAAATACCAATGTTGCACTTAAAAATTCAGATTATGGCTATATCATTGAAACAGGAAGGGTTATGCTAGATGGAACTGCGCAAAGTTTATTAAATGACGATAAAGTAAAAGAATTATATTTAGGAATTTCAAAAAAAGGTAGAAAAAATTTTAGAGATGTTCTTAAAGAAGAAAGCTTAACAAAAAGAAGCAATTAAACATGGAATACGAAAGAAAATTTAAAATAGGAAAACCAATATTGGAGGTCAATAATATTTCTCTCTCTTTTGGTGGTGTTAAGGCAATAACAGATACTTCTTTTAATGTGCTTGAGCACGAAGTAAGAGCAATAATTGGACCTAATGGAGCTGGAAAAAGCTCAATGTTAAATTGCATTAATGGGATTTATAAGCCTCAACAAGGAACTGTTTCGTTTAGGGGACAAGTTATACCCAATATAACTCCAAATATTATGGCTCAAATGGGTCTTTCTAGAACATTTCAAAACTTGGCTCTTTTTAAAAGAATGTCAGTACTTGATAATATTTTAGTTGGTAGAAAACTTCACACAAAAACAAATTTCCTTGAGGTAGCCTTACAACTTCCTAGAGTAAAAAAAGAAGAAAAATTAAATAGAGAAAGATCTGAGGAGATAATTAGTTTTTTAGAGATTGAAGATATTAAAGATACACCAGTTGGAAAACTTCCTTATGGATTACAAAAGAAAGTTGAATTAGGTCGTGCACTTGCAACGGACTCTACAATAATTTTATTAGATGAGCCTATGGCAGGAATGAACGTTGAAGAAAAAAGAGACATGTGTAGGTTTATTTTAAAAGTAAATGATGAACTAGGTACAACTATGGTTCTTATCGAGCACGATATGGGAGTAGTTATGGATATATCGGACAGAGTTGTTGTGCTTGATTATGGTAAAGTTATTGGCGATGGTACACCTGATGAAGTTAGATCAAATCAAAAAGTAATAGACGCTTATTTAGGAGTAGAACACTAGGATTAACATATGGTTGACGAATTACTATTTTTCATGGAAGTTTTGGTTGGCGGTTTGCTTGCTGGTACTATGTACTCTCTAGTTGCTTTAGGATTCGTTTTAATTTTCAAAGCTTCAGCAACGTTTAACTTCTCACAAGGGGCTATGGTTTTTTTCTCAGTGCTCGCTTTTTGTGGTTTCATGCAAGATTTTAACATACCTTTCGTACTTGCTTTTATTTTAGCTGCTCTTTTAATGGTGGTAGTTGGTTTATGTACTGAAAGATTAGTTTTAAGACCTTTGATGAATGCTAGCGAAGACACAGTGCTAATGGCTACAATCGGTCTAGGATATGTTTTAGAAGGCTTGGCTCAAGCAGCATGGGGTGTAGAAGTAAGAAGACTAGATTTAGGTATAGGAGATTTTCCAGTACCATGGATCGCTGATAACTTAAAACTATTTATTAGTGCTCTTGATATCACAGCTGGATTAGTTGCAGCTATCATGATTATTGGTCTGTTTTTATTGTTCAAGTATACAAAAATTGGATTAGGTTTAAGAGCTGTTGCAGATGATGCGGGTGCTGCGAGTTCTATTGGAATTCCTTTAAAACATATAATGTTATTAGTATGGTCTGCTGCGGGGGTTGTAGCATTAGTTGCAGGATGTATGTGGGGTGCAAGAGCTGGTGTTCAATTTGCCCTTGTGGATCTTGCATTAAAAGCTTTGCCAGTCTTAATTATAGGTGGTTTCTCATCTATTCCAGGAGCCATTATAGGAGGTTTGATTATTGGTGCAGTGGAGAAGGTGCTAGAAGTATACATTGGACCGTTTTTTGGTGGCGCTATTGAGGGCTGGGCACCTTACGTATTAGCAATATTCTTTTTATTATATAGACCAGAAGGTTTATTTGGAGAAAAAATTATTAGGAGAGTTTAATTTATGAAACCAGTTTTTATGACTTACACAAAAAAAGACCTAATTAACTTAGCCGTTTGTATGGTTCTGAGTGTATTGATAATACCATCATTTATTACAACAGAATATTGGTACACCTCTATATTAATTCCTTGGCTTTGCTTGGCTTTAGCTACAATCGGACAACAAATTGTTATGGGTTATACGGGACAATTAGCCTTGGGGGCTGCGGGCTTCATGGCTGCAGGTGCGTTTGCAATGTTTAACCTTATTTTACGTGTGCCTGATCTTGGTTTCGTAGGCTCACTAATAGTATCAGGTTTAATTGCTGCTGCTTTTGGAATTTTGTTTGGTCTTCCAAGTTTGAAAGTAAGAGGAATTTATCTGATGGTAGCAACATTAGCTTCGCAGTTTTTTATTATATGGATGATAGATAAATTTGGTTGGTTTAAAAACTACGACTCATCAGGAATTATAACTGCCCAGGACATAGTCATCTTAGGAAAACCATTTACAACTCCGTTAGCTATGTATTTTGTATGTCTGGCTGTTACCACAGTTTTAACTTTACTAGCGATGAATATGGCTAGAGGTAGTACAGGCAGAAATTGGATGGCAGTTAGAGACATGGATATCGCTGCAGAGTCGATGGGGGTTTCATTATTAAGAACTAAAGTGCAGGCATTTGCAATTAGTGCATTTTATTGTGGTGTAGCAGGAGCGCTTTTTGCGTTTTGTTATCTAAAATCTTTAGAACCAGTTGCTTTTGATATTAAACTATCTTTTAAAATATTATTCATGTGCATTCTCGGAGGACTTGGAACTATTAATGGTGCTTTTATAGGCGCAGCATTTATTTTGCTTTTTCCAGTACTTTTAAATGCTATAGGAAATAATGTATTTCATGGAGCTATTGATGCTACAATTATTTCATCGATTGAACAGGTAATATTTGGTGGTTTAATGATTATATTTATGATTTATGAACCTTTAGGAATGGCTAAACTTTGGGAGAATCTTAAGCAAAGCTTAAAATTAAAATTATCTTCATCCGGTATTAAAAGTGTGAAATCTCCAGCTCAAAAAAGTGAATAAGAAAAAATTAATTTTTGCATTAATAGTAGGAATATTAATAGGTTTACTTATTGAAAATAATTTTATAATTTCATAAAAAATTATTTTTGGATTGGATAAGATTTTTTCAAAATAAATTTGTTAACAATTATTGCAAAAATGACGATTATAATTGATCCAGATATTACAGGACTTAGCAAGTAATCATAAGAAACGCTACCAATAATTACTATTATGGGATTGCCACCCGCAGGTGGATGGGTGACGTTTAATAAGATCATTAACCCAACTCCAAATCCTACTGCTAATGGTATTGATAAAAAGATTGGTAATGGCACAAAGTGTAAAAAAAGTAAACCTACGATAGCTGTAACTAAATGACCAAAAAAAACGTTTTTTGGTTGAGCAAATGGACTTTCGGGATAGCCATAAAGTAGAACCATTGACGATCCAAATGAGGCTAATAAAAATATTCCGAACTCAGTTCTATAAGTTAAAAAAGTTAAAATCCCAATAGTGATTATTGAAAATAAACCAGCTAAAAAAGATTGTTTCGGATTACCCATATATTAATTTGATACTATCTTTTTTAAGGTTTTGAAAGGTAACAATATACAATCTTTTTTATTGATGTTTTTCTTTTTAATTAATTTTTTCAAAGAAATCCATTTTTTATCAGTAATTTTTACACTATCGTTGAAATATAATTCAGCTTTATCACATAAATCATTAATTTTTTCTTTTTGGTTGTTTATAGAAATTTTTGATAACAAACTGGCAGAAGCTTGACAGTATACACAAGATTTTCCCTGATAGCCAAAGTCCAAAATTTTTTCATTTTTTAATATAAGCTCTATTTGCATTTCATCTCCACATAAAGAATTTTTTAATTTTGAGACATGTGTCCGGTTTTCAACATTTCTATTGTTATCCGTGTTAGCAGCAATATTTAAAACCTCTAAATCCATAATTATTTTTAATTATACGACAAATAAAAACCAATCAAGAGTAGAAAAAGGTTGAGCACAACTTTAAATGGAAAAGTTTAATTTAAATTAAAGCTATCTCATTTTTGTTGTAGTTATAAATTTTTAGATCTAATCTTCCCAAATGCTCGAATTAAAAAATCCAAAAATCGCAGTTCCAGTAGTTTTGTTCGCAGGAATTTTATGGTCTTTTGGCCCTCTTGTGGTGAGATATATGGATAATCCTAACCAGGTGCCATGGCAGTATATTTTTGGACGTGGATTGACAATTTTTATACTTTTAAATCTTTATCTTTATTTTGAGGAGGGGATTAAATTTTATAAAAATTATTTAAAGATCGGATATTCAGGGATTATAGGTGGATCAGGATTAGGAATAGCTATGATAAGTTTTATCTATTCAATTACCAATACATCAGCAGCAATAACTTTACTTTGTTTAGCAGCAATGCCTTTTTTTACTGCACTTCTTGCCTTTTTATTTCTTAAAGAAAAAATTTCATTAAATGTTTGGATATCTATTTTTATTGCAACAATTGGAATTATAATTATGGCCTTTGGAAGTACAGGATCTAATTCTATTGTTGGTTTTATTTTTGGAATGCTTTCATCAATTGGATTTTCGGTTTTTTCTGTTACTCTTAGATGGAGAACAGAAACTCCAAAGTTTACAACAGTAGCATTTTCAGGTTTTTTTTGTTTTGTTTTTGCAGCCATAATGCTTTTAAGTACTAAGCAAGTATTCTTTTCAACAAGTTATAATGGAGCTCTATTTTCTCTTCATGGAACATTAGTTTGTTTAGGACTAATTTTATATTCTATTGGCTCAAAAGCTATTCCTGCTGCAGAATTAACATTATTATCATTGACTGAAGTTATTGGTGGAATTTTTTGGGTTTGGTTACCTATCTTAGGCATAAATGAGGTGCCTGATTCTTACACTATAGTCGGAGGATTTTTTCTATTTATTTCATTAATTTATTACAGTTTGTTAATGCGATGGAATAAAAGATTTATAGCTTTGAATTAATCTTAAAATATGAGTAAGGATAAAGTTATTGTAAATAGTTGGAACGAGTGGGATCCACTTAAACATGTTATTGTTGGAAAAGCAGACGGTTGTTGTATACCTGCACCAGAACCTGCTTTAGACGCTAAAGTGCCCGAAGACTCAGATATGAAAGGTTCTCATGGACCTCGTACTAAAGATACAGTTGATAAAGCAAATGAGTTATTAAATAATTTTGCATCAATTTTAGAAAAAAGGGGCATTAAAGTTGATCGACCCGTTCCACTTAATCATAATCAAAGAATTTCTACTCCCGATTGGCAGGCTGATAGTATGTTCGGATGTATGCCAGCTAGAGATATTATACTTACAGTTGGAAATGAAATGCTTGAAGCAACAATGAGCTATAGATGTAGATGGTTTGAATATCTAAATTATAGACCGCTAATTAAAAAATATTTTGAACAAGATAAGAATATGCGTCATGAAACTGCTCCAAAGCCAAGATTAACAGACGCAGATTACCATGAAGATTATTTGTCAGACAAGATTGGTATTCAAAAAAGACTTAAATGGACTGAGGAAAAATTCTTTGTAACAACAGAGGAGGAACCTTTATTTGATGCTGCTGATGTTTTGAGGTTTGGAAAGGACTTAATTGTACAACATGGTTTTACAACAAATTTAAAAGGAATTGATTGGTTAAGAAGACATTTCAAAGATCATAGAGTCCATGCAGTTAATTTTCCAGGTGATCCCTATCCAATTCATATTGATGCAACTTTTACACCCATTAGGGAAGGTTTAATTATAAATAATCCTCAAAGAAGACTTCCAAAAGAACAAAGAAGATTATTTGAGGATAATGGATGGAAAATAATTGATAGCGCTCAACCAGCACACAATGAACCACCACCACTTTGTTATTCATCAGTATGGTTATCTATGAATGTTTTAGTTCTTGATCCAAAAACAGTTTGCGTCGAAAAAAGCGAAATTTACCAAGCTGAACAATTAGATAAATTAGGAATGGAAGTTGTTCCTGTCGAATTAAGAGATGCTTATGCCTTTGGCGGCGGTGTTCATTGTTGTACAGCTGATGTTTATAGGGAAGGTGATTTAAAAGATTATTTTCCTATTCAGAAAAATTAATTTTCTTTTGTAACATCTACTTCAAATTTTTCTAATCCTGAGGAAAGATTTTTGTCAACAGGATTTTCAGTTTTTTCAAATGATTTAAGTTTTTCTAATTCTCTTTGTCTTAATCTTTCTTCTCTTAAATTTTCTCTATGTTCTTTTGCTTTTTGTTCTCTATCAAATTTTTCTTCCCATTCTTTTATTTTAATATACTCAAGCTCTTTTTGTTTTTCTTCTTCCTCTTTAATCATTTTTAAGGCTCTTTCTTTTCTTCTTTTTTCTTTAAGTTCAAAGTTTTTTTGCTCCTCTTCTCGAACCTTTAAATCAATATCTTTTCTATTTTGAGACTCTTCTCTTAATTTTAGTTCTTTCTCTTTAGCTCTTAGTTCTTTACTTATAAGTACTAACTCTTCATCTTTTTTCATTAATCGGGTTGATTCTAACTTTTGAGCATCTTCTTTAATCTTAATTTCTTTTTCTTTTAATCTTAATTCATCTTCGTTAAATTTTAGTTTATTGCTTTCCTTAATAAGTCTTTCTTCCCAAATTTTAAGATCTTTTCTCTCTTTAAGGATTTGATTTTTTTCTTGCAGCTTTTCTAATTTAATAGCTTTGATTTTATCAAGTTCTTTGTTTTTTTTGTAATTAGAAATCGCATTACTTAAAAAGGATTTAGTAGAAAAATTAGTGATCTTTGCAACCCCAATTTTTTTTTTAATTTTTTTTTGTTTAATTTTTTTCTTAGGCATTTTTTTATTCGTGTATAAGAACAAATATTTTATATTTTTTCAATATTTCAATTTTCGCTTTAGCTCTTTAGTGCTTATTTTGAGTTTCAACCTGCAAGTGATTAATACTTGTTAAAAATAACAAAATTCATAATCTTTTTGCATAAATCGAACGTAAATATTATTAAAGTTGCATGAAAAATTTTAAAAAATTAATAATTGCCTGTGACGGGGAGTCAGCAAGTGGAAAAAGTACTGCAGCAAAGCTCATCTCTAAAAAATATAAATTGTTACTTATCAATTCAGGATTATTGTATAGATATGCGAGTAAAGAAATAATCAAAAATAATCCTAAAGATATTGTTAATTTCTTAAAAAAAAGATTTAAAAGTATTTCCTATAAAAAAATAGTTAAATTAAATTTACACTCACAACAAATTAGTAACCATGTTGCTATTATAGCTAAAAATAGAAATATCCGGAAAATAATAAATACATTTCAAAAGACATTGATCAAAAAAAATAAAAAGATTTGTATAGAGGGTAGAGATATAGCAAGTAAAATATTGGCTAAAAATCCAAAATACGACCTAGCTTTTTATTTCAAATGTAATTTAAGTGTTTCTAGTTACAGAAGATGGTTAGATTTAAAAAAGACAGTGCCCTTAAAAGAAGTTAAAAAATCTTTAAAAAATAGAACAAAAATGGATAAAACAAGAAAAAATAGTCCACTTGTTAAAGTCAAAGATGCAATTTTAATTAGAACTGACAAACTTTCGAAAAGTGGTGTTTTAAATAAAATGTCTAAATATATTGAAAACCTAAACTAAGCTTTCATTTCATCTTCATCTTTTTTATATTTAACACCTTTTCTCTCTAATATTTCTTTCACTTTGTCTGAGTAGGGTTCTTCAATATGTTCCGTTGTTGGATTTAACTCTATTCCAGCTGGAGTAATTGTTTGCGGCATAGCAACAAATTGGGAATCGGGGTTATCAACACTCTGTCTTACTTTCATTCGATAAATACCAAAAAAACCTATAATGCAATGAAAGAAAAATAAAAATACAAAAAATCCATTTGATCCAACTAAGTCCATAAATATTGAGCACAAAAATGGCCCACTCATAGCACCTAATCCGAATGCAAACTGTAGTCCTGCACCAGCAGCAACAAATTTATCTTTTGATATGTAGTCATTTGTATGAGCTAAAATTAATGAAAACATAGGCAAGCTGCAAAAAGAAAATAGAATAAAAAAAATATAAAACCATGTTTTGCTAGTTGCAAGGCTTCCAGGTAAATACATTTGTCTTGATACCAATATTGCAAAAATTGAAAACATTGCGGCACCAAACGTGCTAAACACAATAACTTTTCTTCTATCATACATATCGGATATTTTTCCTATTGGAAATTGAGCTACTGCTCCTGAGACTGCTAAAAGGAAAGTCACAATTGAAATTTCTAGTATAGTAAAATTCATTGAGGTTGCATAAACAGCCAATAAAGTAAACAATGCAGATTGAATAGTCCCATAAAAAAGAGAACTTACCATACCAAATGGAGATGCATGATAAAGTTCTTTAAGTTTCATAGCTTTAATACTTTTAAAAGTAGGTGGTTTTTTTTTAGTTAGCAAAATAGGAATCAGTGCAGCTGAAGTAATTACAGAAACTAAAATAAATGGTTGAAAATTTTTAGGACTACTAAAGTTAAGCAAGAACATTCCAATTCCCATTGTTCCATAAAGAACGACCATATAAACAGATAAAACACTTCCTCTATTTTTGTTGCTTGATCTATCGTTTAGCCAACTCTCTGCAACAGTGTAAATACAAACCATACTTATTCCAGTAAGTACTCTGAGTAAAAACCATATAAATGGATTTACTAATATTGAATGAATTAAAATTATCAATGATGCTAAAGAGGCAAATGCAGCAAAAACTCTTATATGTCCAACTCTGGAAATAATTTTTGGTATAGTTGCAGCTCCTATAAAATAACCAACAAAATACCCTGACATCATAAAGCCAGTGGATGTAAGACTAAATTCTTCTTGGACAGCTCTAACTCCAAGTAAAGATCCTTGAAAACCATAGGCCATCATTATGCATCCCATGCCCAAAAATAGAGCCCACGAATTTTTTAAAACTTTATCCATAAAATCAGCCGTAAGTATTCGCGATGTATTATTAAATCAAGTCTTAATTGTGACAAGCTTAAGAATTTTTAAGCTTTAAAAAAGAGTGAATTGCAATGGTCATTATAATAACAATCCCACCATAAAGAGTTTCAATACTTGGTTGTTCTTTAATAATCAACCAAACCCAAATAGGACCTATTATGGTTTCTAGCAAAAAAAACAAGTTAACCTCTGCAGCAGGGATAAACCTTGGAGCAATAGTCACTAAGACAAAAGGTATAGCAACACACAAAATGCACATTAAAGGCACTATAATCAGGTCTTTTTCTAAAAGAGTAAAACTCTCAATAAAGAATAAAGCGAAAGTGGCAACAAATAGTTTGCCTACTACCGCTGCTGGAACTAAATTTTTGGATTTTGCAGATCTGATTGTAATAGCACCCACGGCAAGACCAATTGCAGTAATAAATCCTAAAATATCCCCATAAAAGTTACCTAATTTAAGAGAATCGAAAAAAATATAGATAATTGCAAAAAAAGTAACAATTATTGAAAGCCAAGTTTTTTTGTCAGGGGGTTCCTTTAAAACGATGGCACCAAGTATTGCTGATAGCATTGGTGCGGTTGCTATCATTACTAAAGTATTTGCTACGTTTGTATTTTGAATAGAGACTACAAATGTAATGTTTGTAATACTAAAAGTAGCCACGTAAATTATACCATGATAACCACTTGTAAAAAGTATTTTAAAAAAATTTAATTTATAAATTAATAGCATTCCAAAAAAAACTGTTAAGAATGGAATTATTCCACGATAAAAAACAAGACCCCAAGTGTCGATATTAGAAAGCCTGATAAATAAAGAGTCAGGTGTAATAAACATTACAGCTACGAAAGCAAGTAGTGATCCTTTTTGCTGATCTGTTAAATTGTTCATGCTTTTAAATCTTTCCAAAAAATTTTGGCAAGATTAATCTTAGATATATCGAATAAAGTTTTTAATCCAGTCGGAGATGTAACATTGATATCACCATTTAGTTTTTGATCGATAAAATCGATTCCAGCAAAATAAATTTTTTCTTTCTTCAAATCTTTTGCAATTATATTTGATATCCTTTTTTCTAATTTTGTTAATTGAATATTTATAGGTGCTGCTCCTTTACTCATATTACTTAGAAATGATCCTTTTTTAGGTACTCTAGAAATCACACCACATATTTTTCCATTAATCAAAAATACTCTCTTATCCCCTTTGCTAATTTTAGGTAAATATTTTTGACACATTATATGATCATGTTTTTTAATAAATTTTTTTATATTGTTTAATTTAAATTTATTCAGTAATTGAATATCGTTTCCACTAAAGCTGTGGATAGGTTTTAAAATTACACTTTTATTCTTTTTGAAAAAATTTTTAATTTCATGAATGTTTTGAGTAAAAATTGTACTTGGCATAAATCTTAGATATTTGACTGAATAAAGTTTTTCAGAAATATTTCTGATTGAAGTGGGATTGTTTATAATTTTTACTTTGTCCTTAATTGTCTCAAGAATAAAAGTTGTAGATATATATTCTAGATTAAAAGGAGGATCCTGCCTTATTAAGATATATTTACATTTGATAAGATTTAACTTTTGTTTTTTTAAGATTTTGTAAAATTTTTTATCATTATAATTAAACTTAATAAAAAAACCTTTTGCTATAACTTTTGAATCTACAATAGATAAATCTTTAGGGTCATAATAAAAAATTCTATACTTCTTTTTTTGAATTTCATTGGCTAAAAAAACACTTGTATCTGTTTTTGGATTTAGTTTAGAAGGGTGATTTCCTTGTATAGCAACAATTTTATTAGTCATACAAATCTTTTAAATCTTCATTTTTAGAAAATTTATCAATCATATGATCTGCATTCGTAGTTTTATTATCAATAACTTTTTGCAAATGATTTAAAAACAAAGTTTCATTTTTTCCGCCTTTATTTAGTATATCTCTATTATTCAATCCTTTTCTTGAGATTTCTAACAAAGTTGAAGCCCAGTAAAAAAGGTCTTTACCCATCAATTGAGTATTAAAACCCTTTTGAGGAGCATCTAGATAAGCATTAATTATTTTATCTTTATCCCATGAGGAAATTAAATCATAAACTTCTTCTAAATTCCCATATAACAAACCAATAAAAAATGCAGGCCCAGCACAAAGACAATCCCATCCACATGTATCCATTGACCTTAATTCAATGTATTTTTTCAATCTATTTTCAGTAAATATTGTGCTTAAGTGTAATGATAAATCACTCTCAGTCGGAAGACGATTCTTTATTTCACCTATCTTGCCATTCATAAAATCCTTAAAAGTGTATTTATTTCCTGACAAATAATTTTGTTTATCTTGTATAAATAAAATTGGGAAATCGATTATAAAATCAGCATATTTTTCAAAATTTAAATTTTCGAAAAATAATTTTGGAAGCCCTCCACGTGAAGTATTTTGCCATACTTTGGATCTATAAGATAAGTAATTGCTCTTTTTTTTTTCAACTATTGAAGAATTAGCAAATAAAGCAATTGAGATTGGAACTATTGAATTTACTATTTTAAATTTTTTAAAAAAATCTTCCTCTGAAAAATAATCAATGTTTAATTGAGTCCCACATGTCCTATACATCATATCTAGACTTAATTCTCCTCCTAATGGCATATCTTTCGTCATTAGTTCGTATCTTTGTTTGGGATTATTAGGGATTTCTTCAAGCTTTGAAATAGGATCAAAACCTGTGCTTACAATCTTTATGTTAAGTTTTTTTGTGACTTGTTTAAGTTCAAACAAATAATCATAAGACTCAGCACATGCCTCGTGAATATTATTAAGTTTTTCTCCAGATAATTCAATTTGGTTACCTGGTTCGAGAGTAATGTTTTTACCTCCTTTGTTTAAACCAACAATATTTTTACCTTCTTTAATTGGACTCCAACCAAATTCATTAAGTGCTGAAAACATTTCTTTTACTTTTGAGTAATCAATTCTTTTGTTGTTTTTACTATCAAATAAAAATTTCTCATGTTCAATACCAATCTTGAAATCTTTTTTTTCTTTTATTCCAGATTTAAAGTATTTAATTATTTGTTCTTTAGAAATAGTCATATTTGAGAATATAGCCTATAAAATTTTACAGTGAAGAGTAAGGTTTTCTTGAAAAAACTTTTTTTACAAAGGGTTTAAAGAAATCTAGTGGTAACGATTTATAATTTGGATCAAATGAATTTTGATCATATTTTTCACAAAAATCTACTGTGTCCTGATAATATTTATGATTTCTATATTCGTCTCTTTTATTTTTGTTTCCACCTAAATGGTGAGCGTAATAATACATCTGAAACTCACCATGTTTCTCAACAATCCAATGAGTTTTTTCTGACACATATGGTTTAAGTATCGCTGCAGCATATTCTGAATGGTTCATTGGAGCTAGCTCGTCGCCAATATCATGCAATAAAGCAGCTACAACCATTTCATCACTTTCTCCATTCCTATAAGCTCTTGATGCGCTTTGAAGCGAATGTTCTAATCTTGAAACTTGGTAACCTTCTAAAGTTTCAGTTAGTCCAGACATAAATCTTAATATCCTATCAGCTGTTTTACTTGCAAAATCTTTTTCATGTTTATCAAGAAAAAGATAATCCTCTTTAGTACCATTTTTCATTTCTGTAAAACTTACTTTTTTCATAAATTAATTATTAGATGCTGTGCTTAACAAAGAAAGTTGTGTTATTTTACTATCACCTAATTCATCTATAGGTTTTACAGGATAATCTCCAGTGAAATAATGATCAGTCAATTGCGGATAATTTTCATTTCTTTTATCAAATCCAATAGCTTTATACATACCCTGAATAGATAAAAATTTTAATGACTTAGCACCAATGTATTCACAGATTTCGTCATTATTCTTATTTGCAGCTAATAATTCTTTTTTTGTTGGTGTATCAACTCCATAGAAATCTGGGTATTTAATTTCAGGACAAGCAATTCTAACATGAACTTCTTTTGCTCCAGCATCATAAAGCATTTTTACAATCTTATGAGATGTTGTTCCTCTTACCAAAGAATCATCAACAAGAATAATCTTTTTATTTTCTATTGTTGTTTGATTTGCATTTAATTTAAGCTTAACTCCTAAACTTCTTATTTTTTGACTTGGTTCAATGAAAGTTCTTCCAACATAATGATTTCTAATTAATCCATGTTCATAATTTTTATTTAAATGTTGTGCAAAACCCAAAGCTGCAGCATTTCCAGAATCTGGGACTGGAACAATAATATCAGCATCAAAATCATTCTCTTTTGCTAACTCTTTTCCTAAATTCTTACGATGTTCGTATGCAGTTTTTCCGTTGAGAATACTGTCTGGCCTTGCAAAATAGATATATTCAAAAACACAAGGTCTAATTTTTTTTTCAGGGAATGGTTTGATACTTTGAAGTTTATCATTTTCTATTAATACAATTTCACCATTTTCAACTTCTCGAATCAATTTCGCACCAATTATATCTAAAGCACATGTTTCAGACGCAAGAACGTAACTATTTTTTAATTTACCTATTACTAAAGGTCTTATTCCATAAGGATCTCTTACTCCTACAAGCAAATTTTGAGTTAACATAACCAACGCATATCCGCCTTGAATTTGGAATATTGCATCAATAATTTTATCTATAGTTTTTAATCTTTTTGATTTTGCAATAAGCTGAACAATAGTCTCAGTGTCAGAAGTTGTGTAAAATATCGCCCCTTCCTCAACAAGCTTATTTCTTAAATAAATTGAGTTTGTTAAGTTTCCATTATGTGCAACTCCTATTCCACCTGCGTTAGTGTCTGCAAAAAAAGGTTGAATGTTTCTCAATGTATTGTTTCCAGTCGTGCTGTATCGATTGTGACCAATCGCAAAATTTCCTTTAAGATTATCTAGAACTTTTTCTTTATTAAAGTTGTCACCAACTAATCCAAATCTTTTTTCAGAATAATATCTTTCGCCATCAAATGTAACTATTCCACAACCTTCTTGTCCACGGTGTTGAAGTGAATGAAGCCCTAGAGCTGTCAAGGCAGATGCATCTTTTACATTGCTAATTCCAAATACACCACATTCCTCTTTAAACTTTGGATCATAAATCCTCAATTTTTTCTTTTGACTCTCGATATGTTTTTTCATTAGGAAAAACTTTTAATAAATAATTACTACCTTTTTCAAGATATGGAAAGGTGAATGATTTGTCTAAATTTAGGGGCCATTTGTCATAATTATATACGATATGTACTCCTGAAAATATACATATTGAGATAATATATGCTCGAATAAACCCGAAAAAGAATCCAAATACAGTATCTAAACTTCCTAGACCAGTATATTTGATTGCTCTACTTATGGCTTTATTAATCAACAATATTAAAAAGATAACTATAACAAAGATTGTTATTCCAAGTCCTACATCTAGCACGTATTCATTATCTATTACATTTTTGAAATATGGTTTGATTCTAGGAAATAGTATTAAAGTAATAATATATGCAAAAAACCATTTTGACATTGAAAGTATGCTCAAGACAAATCCTTTTCTGTAACATTTTATTAGTGAAAGAATAGTTATCAATATATAGATCAAATCAATTGAGGAAATCATTTTAAGAATTTCTTTGAAAAATTCTAAGATTATCTCAAACATATATTCTTATTTTCCAAATGGCTTAAAAACTAATATTAAAGATGGTAGTAAAGTTAATACAGAAATCATTGCTAATAACATTGCTAATCCTGTAAATATTCCAAAATAGATTGTAGGTATGAATTTAGATAAAACTAAAATTGAAAAACCAAAGACTATTGTTATAGACGTGTTTAAGATCGCAATACCAACTGTGGAATGACAAGTTTTAAGAGTTTTTTTATAATCATTAATTTTATTGAACTCCTCTTTGAATCTATAGATATAATGTATACTGTTATCAACAGCTATACCTATTGTAATAGCAGCGATTGTAATAGTCATCATATCTAAAGGTATCTCTAGCATACCTATTATTCCTAAAATAAAAAATGCTGCGATAAAGTTTGGAACTACTCCGATTAGAGATAATTTGATGTTTTTAAATAAGATAACAAACATTCCAAAAATACCCAACATTACAAGTCCTAAAGTAAGAATTTGAGATTTAAACAAGCTTTGCAATAAATTATTAAATAATATCATCACTCCAGCTAATTTGTATCGATCTTCGTTTAATCCAAATTCATTTCGTAGGTCATAATTTATTTTTTTGATTAGCTCATTTCTTTTAAGATCTTTTTGGGAGTCGATTATTCTCAAACTTATTCGAGCCTCATTATCTTTTATTGAAATATAAGGATCAATTATCTCAGTTTTAATATTTTCAGGGATTTTAGTGTACAAAACACCCATCTCTAAAGTTCCAAGAGGTTTGTTATTATTTAATTGAGTTGCAACATCAACAATTGATGAAAATGACAAGACTTTTCCTGTTTCAGGAAGATTATCAAGATAATTATGTATTTGAGAAATTGTCTCTATTTTATCTTTTGTGAACCAATATTTCTCATCATTTTTTTCCTCATCACCCCAATCTTCAAATTCATCATCTTCCTCTAATTTTTCTTCTTTTTTTTCTGGAAATTTTAAGATCACTTCTAGCGGAGTTGTTCCACCTAATTTTTCGTCAATTAATTTCATACCTTTATAGATTTCTGTTTTTTTACTAAAATAATTAATAAAACTATTCTCAACTTCCAATTTGCTGATTCCAATAATGCTTAAGATGATTACAATCCCAGTTACTATAAAAATTTGATTTTTAAAATTGATAGAAATTTTTCCTAAAGAAGAAGTTATATTGGAGTCAGCGCTATCTTTTACAAAAGTGTTATTATCTTTTACAAAACTTAATAGGCTGGGAAGTAATGTAAAAGTAATTATAAAAGATGTTATTAATCCAAAAGTCATCATTAAACCAAAATCAATTACTGGTTTGATTTCACTAAAGACTAAAGATAAAAAGGCAATAATAGTCGTTAAAGCAGTGTAGAGAATTGGCCAGAACATTTTTTTTGTAGTCAAAGTGATTATTTCATGATTATTTTTATTAGGATAAAATTTTCTTAATTGTATAAATCTAGTGCTCATGTGAATATTCATCGCCATAGTCAAAATTAACATTAAAGCGATAAAGTTTGAGGAAATTACAGTAACTTTCCAGCCGATAAGACCTAAAAGACCTGTCATAATTATGACTGAGAAAAAACAACTACCTATTGGAACAATAATCCAAATTAAATTTCTAAAAACAATCCATAAAGTTGCAATAATAAATGCTAGTACACCTAAACCGAAAACAATAATATCGCTTTTAATAAAACTCATCATGTCATCAGCTATCATTGGTATACCACCTAAATAAATTTTACCTATATCATCATAGCTTTTGATTACCTCTCTAATTTCTAAAATATTATTATGATTTTTTTTTTTAATTTGATCTCTAAATATTTGTATTTCCTTGTCAGATTTATTTTCAATATTTTCTAATTTTTCATTTTCTTTAATGTTAACGATAATTCCACTTGTCTTACCATCTTCACTTATGACAAAGTTTCTAAAAACTGGACTAGCTAAAATCTCTCTAAAACCTCTTTCTTTATTCACACCTTCATCTTTTAGTGTTTTGAAGTTCATAAGCCTTTCCTGAAGAGGTGCATCAGAATTGTCTAAAAGAGGTATATCTAAAAGAGTGATAACACTGTGTACCCAATCTAAGCTTTGAAGTTTATATTTTAAGCTAAGAAGATTGTTAATCGCACTGTCGGTTACCATACCATCATTAGGTGTATGAGTTAAAACTAAAAAATCCTTTGATCCGTATCTGTTTGTTACTTCTTTTAAATATTCAAGATCAGGATCACCCTCAATTAATAGAGTTTCAGACGAGGCATCAAGTCTAAAATCTTTTGAGTGATATCCAAAACTAATTAAAACAATAAACAAAATTACCAAAATAGATCTTGGATTTTTTAAGACTGTATTTTGGTATAAATGATCAATCATTTAATCATTTATATTGTAAATTAATTATTTTGAGTATCTTTAAATTTTGTAAATCTTTCTTCAAACTCAAGTGTAACTTTACCTATTGGACCGTGTCGTTGTTTCCCTATGATAATTTCAGCCAAATGAGCAACCTCATTCATTTTTGCCTGCCATTCTGCATGTTCTACTGTTGCTTCTCTAGGCTCTTTTCTTTGAAGGTAATATCCTTCTCTATAAACAAACATTACAACATCTGCATCCTGTTCTATTGAACCTGATTCTCTTAAATCTGCGAGTTGTGGTTTATGATCATCTCTTTGTTCAACTTGCCTTGATAATTGTGATAATGCTAAAACTGGCACTCCCAGTTCTTTTGCAATTGCCTTCAGACCTTGAGTAATTTGAGAAATTTCTTGAACTCTTCCATCCTTGTTATTCAATGATCCTTTCATAAGTTGAATATAATCAACCACAATTAGATCTAGTCCATGAAGTCTCTTGATTCTTCTTGCTCTATTACTCATCGCAGCAATACTTATTGCTGGAGTTTCATCGATAAATAATGGAAGTTCAGAAATATTTTTAGAAGTTTCAAGAAATCGATCAAATTGTTCATCAGAAATTCTTCCTCTTCTAATGTCATTTGATCCAATTCTTGCTTGTTCAGAAATTATTCTTGTTGAAAGTTGTTCAGATGACATTTCTAGGGAAAAAAAAGCAATAGAAGATTTTGTTCCATTATTTTGGATGTTTTGTGCTGCGTTGAAAGCAATATTTGTTGCAAGGGATGTTTTACCCATTGACGGTCTACCTGCAATGATAATCAAATCAGATTGATGAAGTCCTCCAAGTTTATCATCCAAATCACGTAATCCAGTTGGCACTCCTACAATTCCTCCCTCGTTTTTATATGCTGCCGATGCCATTTCAATTGTTTGTTTCATTGCATCATCGAATTTGATTAAAGATGAGTTGAAAGTTCCTTTTTCAGCTAAATCGTAAAGAAGCTTTTCAGAATTTTCAATTATGTTTTGACCACTTGTATCAAGGTTATTTTCTTTGGCATTATCAATCATTTGCTCAGAAATTTTTATAAGTTCTCTTCTTACAAACATGTCGTATATTATCTTAGAATATTCGATTGCTTGCCTTGCTGAGGTTGAAAATTTAGTAATCTTTACTAAATATTCAGGAACATTGATTTCATCTTTTTCATTTTCAAAATAATTTTTTAATGTAATTGGATTTGCGAGCATTCCTTTATAAATCAAATTTTCTATAGAACTAAAAATTTTTTGATGCATAGGATCATAGAAGTTGACATTTGAAATAATAGTATTTATTTCATCAAAAATTTCATTATTTACTAATATTGAACCAATTACTGATTGTTCTGCCTCAATATTATTTGGTAACTCTCTAAAACTTTCTTGAATAATACTAAGGTTATTTTCCATCTGTAATATTTTACAGAATTAATCATAATTTTATACGTAAAAAAAAGCTGTGGATGAAATTGTATAATTATTGAATTGTCTCTGCAGTTTTTACATCAATTGTAATTTCTGCATCAACCTCGGAGTGTAAATAAATTTTTACTTTAAACTTCCCCAAAGACTTAATTTCTTTTACTGGCTGTATCATTGAGGGTTTGATTTCTATTTTACTTAATTCAAAAATTAATTTTGAAATTTCAGTTGGTTTCACTGAACCATATAATTCTTTATTTTCAGTACAAAGTTTTTTAACACTATATTCTTTTTTGTTTATTTTCTCAGAAATTTTTTTTGCCTCTTGCTTTTTTTCATTATCTTTTTTTGAAAGTTCAGATTTAATTTTTTCGACTTCTTTGATATTTTCTTTTGAGGCATAAAGAGCTTTTTTATTTGCAATCAAAAAATTTCTTGCAAAGCCTCGTTTAACATCTATCACTTCACCGATGGATCCAATTCTTTTTAAATTTTCTAATAATATTACTTTCATTAAATTAGTGCTAGATTTCTTGCTCTTTTAATAGATATAGACAACTCTCTCTGTTTTTTTTGTGAAACATTAGTAATTCTTGAAGGAAGTATTTTACCATTTTCAGAAACATATTTTTTCAGAAGTTTAATGTTTTTATAATCAACCTTTGGAGCTCCTTTTACAGAAAGTGGACAGGTTTTTTTAAATTTATATTTGTTTGGTTGGAAAATACTTAATTTAGCAAAATTACTTTGTTTATTTTTTCTATTACCGCTTTGTTTTTTTGGCATAACTAATTTTTAAATTTTTTTTCTTTTTTTAGAGTTTTCTCAGCTTCCTCTGTTTTTGTAAAATAACTTGTATCTAAGTCAAATTTTTTTACTTTAACTGTCAGATGTCTAATTAGTTTTTTATCTATTGCTTCATTTTTTTCTAATTGTTCTATAACATTCCCATTTCCTTTGATTTTGAAATGAATATAGCTTCCTTTTTTATTTTTTTTGATTAAATATGACAAGTTGAGTAGACCCCAGCTTTCGGTTTTGACAACTTCTCCTTCATTTTTTTCAATAATTTTAGAATATTTTTCAGTTAGTTGCTTAAGTTCTGATGGTGATGTATCTTGTCTAGCAATAATTGTATGTTCGTATAAATTCATATTTAATCTTTAATAAAAAGTGAGGATATACTATTATAAACCCTCAATTACAATAGTAAAAAACCAAAAATTAATTTATTTTTTAAATGTTTTCTGTGATTTTTCCAGGTCAAGGTTCCCAAACAGTTGGTATGGGAAAAGAGTTTTTTGAAAAATATGATATAGTAAAAAAGTTATTTCAACAAGCAGATGAGGCATTAGATTTTAGTATTTCAAAAATGATCTTAGAAGGTCCTAGAGAAAATTTAGATCTTACAGCAAACACTCAACCTGCAATATTTCTAGTAAGTTATTCAATTTTCAAAGTTATTAAAGAGGAATTTAATATTAATTTGAATGAAGCAAAGTACTTTGCTGGACATTCATTAGGTGAATATTCTGCATTATCATGTGCTGGATATTTAGATTTTGAAAAAACAATTAAAATTTTAAGAGTTAGAGGAGAAGCTATGCAAAACTCAGTTCCGAAAGGGAAGGGTGGAATGTTAGCTGTTCTAGGAGTAAAAATTGAGGATATTGAAAAAATACTTAAAGATAATGAAAAAAAATTTTATGCTCAGATTGCCAACGATAATTCTGATGGTCAAATTGTTTTAAGTGGTAAAAATGAGGATTTAGAGTCTGTGAGCAATTTTTTAAAAGATAAAAAAATTAAAAATATAAAACTTCCAGTCAGTGCCCCATTTCATTGTGAATTAATGACTAACGCAACAGAGATAATGAAAAAAGAATTAGAAAATGTTGATTTTAATAAATCAAACAATACCTTAATTTCTAATGTCACAGCAGATGAAATTTTAAATGTTAAAGATTTAAAGAATTTACTAATTAGTCAAATAGAAAAAAAAGTTAGATGGAGAGAAAGTATAATTAATATGGTCAATTATGGGGTTAGCCAATTTATTGAAATAGGTCCAGGAAAAGTTTTGAGTGGGTTAATAAAAAGAATTAATAAAAATGTAAAAATTACTTCTATTAATAACCAATCAGATATAGAAAGTTTAAGAATATGAATGATTTGAAAAATAAAAATATCATTGTAACTGGTGCAACAGGAGGAATAGGAAATTCAATAATAAAAAAGCTAGATGAATTTGGTGTTAATATTTTAGCCTCAGGTACAAAAATAGAAAAATTGGAGGAATTAAAAAAAAAATTTAACAATATTAATATTTTAAGATTTGATATATCCGAAAGTGATAATGTAGAAAATTTTATTGAGGAGGCCTCAAAGAAACTTGATGGTAACATTGACTGCATTGTAAATAACGCAGGAATTACTCAAGATAACTTAGCAATTAGAATGAATTTGGATGAATGGAAAAATGTAATAGAAGTCAATTTAACATCTACATTTTTAATTTGTAAGTTTGGTATAAAAAAAATGTTAAAAAATAAAAAGGGGAAAATAATAAACATTTCATCAGTAGTGGCTCATACAGGCAATCTTGGTCAGGCGAATTATACTGCATCTAAAGCTGGGATAATTGCGATGTCTAAAAGCCTGGCGATAGAGTATGCAAAAAAAAATATTAATGTAAATTGTATATCACCTGGATTCATTAAGACTGCAATGACAGATAAAATTGATGAAAAATTTAAAGATATAATTATTTCCAAAATACCATCTGGTAGATTAGGTGAACCTGAAGATATAGCTAATGCAGTTCTTTTTTTAGCATCTAATCACTCAGACTATATTAATGGAGAAACATTGCATGTAAATGGGGGCATGTATATGGCTTGACAATCTAAGTAATTAAACTATTAACGATTATATTAATAAAAGGATCAATATGTCAGAAGATGTTTCAAGCAAAGTAAAAAAAATAGTTGCAGATCATTTGGGAATTGATGAGTCTAAAGTTACAGAGGAATCAAGTTTTATTGATGATCTAGGAGCTGATAGTTTAGATACTGTTGAATTAGTGATGGCTTTTGAGGAGGAATTTGGATCAGAAATTTCTGATAGCGAAGCTGAAAAAATATTAACAGTTGGTGATGCCGTCAAATTTATTGAAGGCAAAGCTAATTAATAAATTTAAATGCCCTCAGCAAATGATGGGATAATGGTTATATTGTCCTCTCCCTCTGGAGCAGGGAAAACAACTCTTGTAAATTTACTTTCAAAAAACGAAAATTTTGAAATTTCTATATCTCATACAACAAGAAAACCTAGAGAGGGTGAGACTCCAAACAAAGATTATTATTTTGTAAATGATAATGAGTTTAAAAGATTAATAAATAATCAAGAATTTTTGGAATATGCGAAAGTTTTTAATAATTATTATGGAACAACAAGAACACCGATCATAGATAATTTAAATAGAGGAAAAAATGTATTATTTGATATTGATTGGCAAGGTGCTGATCAAATCAAGAATAAAAAGTTAGATTATAAATTAATTACATTTTTTATTTTACCTCCAAGCAAGAAAATTTTATTTGATAGACTTTCTAATAGAGATATGAAGGATAAACTTATAGCTGAAGAAAGAATGCAACAATTTGAGAGAGATGTACTTCATTGGATAAATTATGATTATGTAGTAATTAATGACAATCTTGAAAAATGTTATTTGAAAATAAAAGATTTGATTAATGCAGAAATAAATGATGGATCAAAAGATTATGATTTAGATTTTATTAGAAATCATGTAGAAAAATTAACCTCTTAAAAATTCATATCTTTTGGTTAATTCATAGTAAGTGTCAAAGTCTAAATTTTGAGGCCTCAAATTTAGATCTATTCCTAATTCAGATGCAATATTTTCATTATTTCTAAAAAGTTGTTTAAAAGGTTTTTTAATCATTTTCCTTCGATGCATAAAGAAAATTCTTGTAATTTTTTCAAGATTTTTAGCATTTTTAAATTTTGTAAAATTATTTTTTGGTTCAAAAAATAAAACAGTGCTTTCAACTTTTGGTTTCGGTTGAAAACTACTTGGTTTTATATCTATTATTTTTTTTATATTAAGTCTCCAATTAGCTAAAATTGTTAATCTTCCATAATTTTTAGTATTAAATTTTGATATTATTCTATCAGCCACTTCTTTTTGAAACATAAGAACAAGACAACTAAACCAAACTTTTTTAGGATTAATATTTAATATCCACTTACTTAAGATTTCTGTTGATATATTGTAGGGTAAATTACCAAATACTGTCAGAATTTGATTGTTCAAATTATTTTCATCTATTTTTAATACATCTTTATTAATGAACTCAATATCTTTATTAAATCTATCTTTTAGAATTTCGACTAATTTGTCATCTTTTTCTATTAAAATAATTTTTTTTGGTTTTTTTTTAAAAATTTCTGAAGTTAAACTTCCAGTTCCGGGTCCAATTTCTAAAACATTTTTATCTTTGATATCTACAACATTTATGATTTTTTTTATTATATTTTGATCAATAAGAAAATTTTGTCCTAGGCTTTTTTTAGCCTTTATCATCTTTTATCTAAAAAACTAATTGCTTTGATCAAACTTATTGGATTTGACCTATTTTTACCAACCATCATCTCATTAGGTCCATGATCAGGAGTTACCCTCAAAAATGGTAAACCTATGGTAATATTTATTGCATCATATTCAAAAAGTGTTTTCATTGGTGTAAGAACTTGATCGTGGTACATACCAACTATAACATTAAATTTTTTTCTATTACTTTTTAAAAATATTGTATCAGATGGGTGAGGACCACTGACTTGAATATTTTTCTTTTTTAATGAATTAATAGCTGGAAGTATTATTTTAGTATCCTCATTAAATTTTGATAAAGTTTCGCAATGGGGGTTCAAACCAACAACACCAATTTTAGGTTTAAAACCTAATTTTTGACTATAAAATGTATTAATAATCGTGATTTTTTCAGCAATTAACTTTTTAGTAATTTTTTTTGTAACCATTTTCAATGGAAGGTGGGTTGTTACAGGAGAAACTGAGAGTTTATTATTATAAATTAACATTGCAAATTTTTTTTGATTAAAATTTTTAGAAATATATTCAGTCATACCAGGGTATTTTCTCTTTAAAGTTTTAGATTTATTAATTGGTCCATTAATTAGTTTATTCGTTAATCCTCGCTTTATTATATAAAAAGCAACTTTAAAACATTCGTGAACGTAATTTTTTGAATTTGAATTTTTAATTTCAATAAAATAAATATTTTTTTTTTTAATTTTTTTTTTGAAAATTTGATTTAAATTAATTAATTCAATTTTTTTATAAAATTTATATTTTTTTACCTCTTTTCTTAAAATTTCTTTATTACAAATCAAAATTAAAGGACTAGTAAATTTTTTTGACCTAATTGATTTAAAAAAAATTTCAAAAAAAATACTTCTTGTTTCTCCAGGTATGATTAAAATTGGTTTAAAATTCACTAATTTCACTATTAAGTTTAATTTTATTATAAAAAATATTTGAAAATTTATCTAATTGTTTTGATGTTTCAACAAATATCATTTTATCTAATTCTTTTTTCTTATCTATTTCAATTTCAATCTTTCTAATATCATTAATTTTAAAAATAAAATAATTATTATTTATTTTTAAAGGAGAACTGTATTCATTAACATTTAAATTTTTTAAACTTTTATTAATTATATCTGATAAATTATTTTTTTTTACCCAGCCTATTTTGCCACCGATTTTAGAACTTTCAGATATACTATAAAGATTTGCAGTATTTTCAAAACCATTTTCTCTTATACTTTCTTGTACATTTTCAAATAGTTGATCTAAAGAAACATCTGCTGTATTTGTAAAAACTATTTCAGATAAATTATATTCTAGTAAAAATTTTTCACTTCTCGACTTTTCAATTTTCTCAATTAATTCTTTTTTATTAATTTTAACAGCCTTAATATACTTACTGTATATTAAATTTTTCCATTCATTTTCTATTTCAATTTTTCTTTTTAATTCCCCAATAGAAAAGTTGAAAGTATTTAGGTAATTTTCTAATTCATTTTCATTTTGAAGATTTAAATTCTTTATTAGATTACCCAAAACATTATTAATCTGAGGGTTTTCTAAATTTAATTTCTTATATTTCTCTATCTCCTTTTTTTTTATAAATTCTTTGATAATAGATCTCTTGGCAACAACAAGTAATTCATCTTTATTAATTTGTTTTAGTCCTGGATTGAGAGCTTTTAAATAATTAATCTCTTGTTCAATATCATGAGATGTAATGATCTCATTATCTACCTTCATTATTATTTTGAGTTCGATTTTTGAATAACAAAAGCTTATTAACGAGGAAAAAATTAAAAATAAAATAAGCGACCTTTTAAATATTATCATTTTAAATTAGGAGTATTAAAACCACCAAAAGGCATAATTGTAATTTTAAATAATAAATTTTCTGAAGGTTTAAGTTCCTGGTCACTATAATATTCTTTATTGTATTCAATTCCAGCTCTCAAGCAATCGTTCTCATATTGATAAATAAGATTATAGTATTCTGTAAAACTTTTTTCTTTATTTTCGCTTGTCTCAAAAATTAAACTATTTCTATTATCAAATTTATATATAGTTTTATTTTTTAAATAAGAAGACTTCAAATTAGTGTTATTCTCGTTTAAATACTCAAATCTTGTAGTTAAATTTTTCAAATAATATTCAAATCCAAATAATTCATAATTTTTATCCTCTAAATTATTTTTAATTGAAAAATCATAGTTAAATTTAAAATTATTATTATGATTGTATTCAAATAGCCCTACAAAATCTGACGTTTTATCACCTAAATTACTGTTAATTGGTAAATCTTTATTTTCCTCAATTCTTAAATTATTTGCAAAACCAAATTTCATTATTTCATCAAAACTAGATTTATTAATCTTTATATACTCATATCCATAGGTTGCTGAAATTCCTCCTTCAGATGACCCATCAATTCCTAACCTGTTGAAGTCATAAATATTTTTATAATTTATTGTTCTATCAGTTAAACGATTATCTTTTGTGTATGGAATACTTAATCTTAAAGAGAGCTTAGGCGTTAAAATATTGTTAAATTTTCCAGTTTCTTTACTCAATGGCAATGTATAGTCTGACTGGAAACTTGGGATCAACGAATGTGTATTTTTATTTTTTAATTTATTTGAATTTGTTGCATCAGTATTTATATTTTTAAGAATTAATTTTTTTTCATTTAAAAATCCTCTATTAAAATATTTTAAATCTGATTGAAATTCTAAATTATTAATTAAAACTTTTTCTGAGATATTGGTATTATAATTTTTATAATATCCATTTGATTTAAAAGTATAATTATTATTCATTACCTTGGAAAAACTAAAATTAGGAATATATTCGAATTTATCACTATCAGTTTTTGTTAAATCCTCATAAACATCAAGATTAGCGTCAAATTTCAGATTTTCATTGTACATCTTAAGATTTAATGAATTTGTAAGATTAGAAAAGTTATTTATTATTGGACTCTCTATTTTATTTGTTTTTAGATAAGTTTCATCTGAGACTTGCTCTAATTTTATATTTAATTCTATATCATCAAAATTGTTAGTTTCGTAATTTTTTTTATAGTTATAAAACAAGTGACTCTTTGAATTTTTACCATTAGAGATAAACTGACTAACATCTGCTATGTGATTAGAATATTTATTTTTTTGTCTAAATTCTGATTGCATCAAAAATTTATCATCATTAAAAAATCTTGGTGAGATTGTTAAATCTTTATTTTCGGCTATTGCTAAAAAATAAGGTAAATTAAATGACAAACCAGTAGAACTATTATCTTGAAATCTTGGGATTAAAAAGCCACTTTGCCTTTTTACAGTTGGATCAGGATGGAAAAATTTTGGAAAATAAAAGACCTTTTTGTCGTAAATTTTTAAACTTGCATTTTTATAATGAATAATTTTTTTTTGTTTATCATGTCTAATTTCCTCTGCACTCATCTCCCACGGTGGACATTTATCTCTTTTTTTACAAAAGGTAAAAGTTCCCTTTTTTACAATAGTATTTCTTTTATCACTGACTAAGCTTCTACCTTTCAATCTAGGTTCGTTTTCTGAGTTTTCATTGAGTTTAAAATTTATACTAATATCTTTTGCGATTAATTCTTTTTTATTTAAATCAAGATAAGATAAATCTACTAAAAAAGAATTTTTGTTTTTATCTTGTGCAACTAAATTATTCAATTTAATTATCTTGTCTTTAATAGAATATTCAAATCCATCAACTTTGTAAGTATTATTAAGGTCATCAAAAATTTCTGAATAATCCTGGCTTACAATTTTTCGCTTATCTAGATCATAATTAATCTTATTAGAATTAATAACCAAATTATTGATACCATCATTTATCACAATATTGTTTTCAAAATTAAGATTAGACTCATTAATTTTGTACTCAATAATTTCTGAGTTAATTTCAAAATTTTTATCGATGGATAAAATTTTTCCGTTATTAATTATTAATAATGATTTATCTTTATAATATTTTATTTTTTTACCTTTTATTGTTATGCCATCATCTTTAATAATAGCTGTTGCATTATTAGCAACTGTTAAGTTCTGATCATTTGAAATTTCTATGTCTGTAGCCTGAAAATCTATTTCGTTAGAAAAAGATTTATTAATCAAAATGAGTTGAAATAAAATTGTGATAATTATAAAGATCTTATTTTTCATTTATTCGAATCAAACCTATAGTTGAAACAATACTTAAAAAAATAATTGGAAAAAATACAGATAAATAAATTGGTATTTTATTAGTTAATCCAAAAATATTGAATATATTGTTTATATAATAAATAATCACAGATAATAATATTCCCAACAAAACATGGAATATATATGGTTTATCTCTCTTTATGTTTAACATTATTATTGCTGAAATAATGACCATAATACTGAGATAAATTGGTAAAGAAATAATCTTTAAAAAATGTAAATCTATATCCTGTGAGGAATACCCTAACAACTCATTTTCTCTTTTCAGATCAAATAGCTCAATTAAATTTAGTGAGTTAAGATCCCTGAAAGTTTTGTTTATTTTATCAAAATTAAAATGACTCGATAGTTTTATATTTTCCTCCAGTTGAATTTGCTGATTTCCTCTAAAAATAACTGGCTTTTCAATTACCCAATCATTTGAGGATATATCAGCTTTTTTTGATGAAATAACTTCTATAAGATTAAAATCTTTATCAAACTTATTGATAAAAATATTTTTAAGAAATTTTTCTTTATTATTAGCAGATGCATTAATAATATAAATTTCATTATCTATTTCATCTTTAATCCACAATCCATTACCGCTGTAATGTTTAAGATATTTTCCATCCTCTGAATAAATATTTTTTATATCAAAATAAAAGAACTTTAGTTTTGAAGACATGGGATAATATAAGGTAATTATTATTATCCCAAATACAAAAGTACAAAATGCCAGTAATTTTATTAAATAAAAATTATCTAAACTATTAACTTTTATTAATTCATTTTCTTTCCTTTTGATAATATCAACAAAAAAAAGTTGAGTAGATATTAGAACAATAAATGGAAAAATTTCTAGAAGAGTTGACGGTACATTAAAAAAAGTTATCAAAAATGGTAAATATATCTCTGAATTGGAGTTGCTAAGAAAAGTAATCTCCTCAAATAAAGTTAAAATAAATGTTAAAGAAAAAAAAATTAAAGTGAGTAAAATAATTTTTTTAAAAAATAACTTAACAAAATATTTATCAAAAGTTTTTATCATAATCTGACTTTAGAAATTAAAAAGTTATAAATAAAAAAATAAATCGTTATTGGAAGCAACATTATGAAAATCAATTGTAATTTTGACTCATCAGCGTATCTCATAAATGCCTCAGATATAATCAAGATTAAAAAAACATATAAAAAAACTTTTATAGATTTTATTGTAAAGTTATTTTGTACTTTTGAAAAAGTTAATAGAAAACAACTAATCAATGCGAGCAAAGGTATGTAAAAAGGTTTTATAAATCTTTTATAAAGTTCTTGATTAAGATTTTTAAGTCTTCCTTTTTCGCATCTAAACATTTCATCAATATATTCTTTTTCATATAATAAACTCAGTGAACATCTTATAATTTTTAAGGAAGGCAGCTCTTGTATCTTAGCTACTTTAATCGTTTTTGATGAAAATTTTGATAAGTTATAATCTATTTTATCAAACTCAAAACTAATTAACTTATTATTATTTGTGCTAATAATTTTTCCATTTAAAAGTCTAAATATTTTTTTATTTTCATTAAGAAGTAATCCCTCTTTAGCAAAAATAATTTGGTTATCATTCCGATCGAGGTTGAACAAATCTCCTTCTTGAATAAAAATATTTCTAAATGAATTATTATTAACTTTTTCATTTATAAAAATAGTTAGTCCAGAAACCGTATCTATAAATTTACCTTGTTTAATCAAATTTGGTAAAAAATCCATATTAGAGTCTTTTAATACTAATCTTGCTTTTAATTGACTTTTTGGAGAAATTATACTTCCAATTAGTATTTGAATTAACATTACAACAATTGCAAAATTAACCAGATTAAGAATGAACTTTTTTTTTGTTACACCATTAGTCCAGAACAAAAGTAATTCATTATTTTTTTCATATTTTAATAATTCAAAAAAAATAGATATAGCAAATACGAAAGGTAGTATTCTGTGAATTATTTTTGGAAAATTAAATAAGTTATAATAAAAATAAATTAAAAAATTGTGTCCATCATCGATTACAAAATCTAAATAATTTACAGCTTGAATAATCCAAACAATTAGACCAATTGTTAATATAATAAGTAAGGCTCTTAAGGTTATATCTGCGATAAGTTTTCTAAAAAGTATTTTTTCCATTGAAATATAATTGTTTTACTCATATATAGCATTATCTCGTATAGATTGTATTAAATTTTATGAAAATTGAAATCAACTTTAAAAACAGAGTTTCTAACCAATCTACTGGAAATCTTATCTTGTTTGTCGACGAAAAGCTCAACATCACAGGTTTAAAAAAAGTTTTAGTTAATACTGAATATTCTTATATTAGTGATTTAATAAAATCAGAAGACAAAAAAAAAAAGATTTTGACTTTCGATATAAGCTCAAAAAAAAAAATTTTTTTAATATCTTTTAAGGATAACTTCAAGAGTTCTGATGCTGAAAATTTAGGAGCTGAATGCTATAACGTATTTAGTAAATTAAAAAAAAATTATTATACTATAAATACAAATACGTTACCAAACAAATCAATAAAACATATTGGATATTTTTTACATGGAATTAAACTAAAATCTTATGAATTTAAGAAGTATAAAACAAAAAAGAGTAAAAAGAATATTTTTTTAAATATAATTGGTAAAAATATACCAAATCAAAAAGATCAAATCAAATTTAAGGCACTAGAAGATGGAACTTTTTATACAAGAGATCTAGTATCTGAACCAGGAAATATATTACATCCTGATGAATATGCTAAAAGAATAAAATCTTTAAGTAAGCTAGGTCTAAAAATTAATATCTATGATGATAAAAAATTAAAAAAACTTAAGATGAATACTTTACTTGGTGTTGGTCAAGGAAGTATTAGAGGATCTTATTTAGTAACAATAGAGTGGAAGGGAATGAAAGATAAATCCAAACCACTTGCTTTTGTCGGTAAGGGAGTTTGTTTTGATACAGGCGGTATTTCTCTAAAACCTGCAAAATTTATGGAAGATATGACATATGACATGGCTGGCTCAGCAGTTGTAGTAGGACTGATGAAAAATTTAGCCTTAAGAAAAGCAAAAGTTAATGCTGTTGGTGTAGTTGGTCTTGTCGAAAATATGCCTGGTGGTAATGCACAAAGACCAGGAGATATTGTGAAATCTTATAGTGGTAAGACAGTAGAAATATTAAATACCGATGCAGAAGGTAGATTAGTTCTTGCTGATGCACTTACTTATACTGAAAAAAAATTTAAACCAAAATTTATAGTAGACTTAGCAACTTTGACAGGAGCCATTATTGTTTCTTTAGGCTCTGAATATGCTGGTTTATTTTCTAATGATGATAAATTATCTAAACAATTGATAAATGCTGGTGAAATTGTTGAGGAAAAAGTTTGGCGAATGCCATTAAATAAAAATTATGACAAATTAATAGATTCGAAAAATGCGGACATGCAAAATATTAATTATGTTGGAGGTGCTGGATCCACAACTGCTGCACAATTTTTACAGAGATTTATTTTAAATGATACACCTTGGGCCCATTTAGATATTGCTGGGATGGCATTTTCTAAATATGGTGGAGCCTTAAATTCAGGTGGAGCAACGGGTTATGGTGTAAGATTATTGAACAAATTAATTGAAGATAATTATGAGTAATATAGAGCAAACTTTGTCAATTATTAAACCTGATGCTGTAGAAAGAAACCTAGAGAGTGAAATAAAAGAAATGTTTAAAAATAATGGATTTTTAATTTTAAAACAAAAAAAAATTCAAATTGAAAAATCTGAAGCAGAAAAATTTTATAAAGTTCACGAAACAAAGCCATTTTATAATGATTTATGTGATTATCTCTCTTCAGGACCAATAGTTGTAATGGTTCTTGAAAAAGAGCATGCGGTTTTGGGAAATAGAGAACTTATGGGTGCAACAAATCCGAAAGATGCTAAAGATGGTACTATTAGAAAAAAATATGGAATTTCTATTGATAAGAACTCTGTTCATGGATCTGATAGCATCGAAAATGCTAGAATAGAAATTGATTTTTTTTTTAAAGATTAAATATTTTAGATATTGCTTTAGGGTAAAGTTTGTGTTCTTGAATTAAAATTTTTTCTGTAAGAGATTTCTCCGTTTCATTTTTTGAAATTTTTACTCTTTTTTGTAGAATTATTTTGCCAGAGTCTAGTTTTGAATTGACAAAATGGACAGTGCAACCAGAGTATTTCTCCTTATTTTTTAAAGCTCTTTTATGGGTATTTAATCCCTTATATTTAGGAAGTAATGAGGGATGAATATTGATAATTTTACCATTAAATTTTTGAATAAAATTTTTTGATAGAATTTTCATAAATCCAGCAAGACAAATCATTTCAATTTGATTTTTTCTCAAAATGGAAATCAATTTATCATCAAAAATTTTAGTATTTTTGAAGTTTATAACTCTTTTTTTTATTTTAAATATTTTACCATAACTAAGACCTTTTGCTTTTGAGTGGCTGGATATAATTAATTTAATTGAGATAGGTGATTTATTAGATCTAGAAAATTTTATTAAGGATTTTAAATTACTTCCGTTACCAGATATAAATACGGCTGTTTTAACTTTATTGATACCAGTTAATATAGCCATTGAGATTTACCTTTTCTTTACCCGCACAAATTTTTCCGATAACATAAGGTCTATATTCTTTTGAAAAATATTTATTTATTTTTTTGATATTTTTTGAGTTTACTATTAAACAAAATCCCACTCCACAATTAAACGTTTTAAGCATTTCATTATCACTAATATTGTTTTGTTTTAGCCATTTAAAAATTTTTAGAGGTCTAATTCTATTTAAATTTATTTCAGCACTCAGCTTGTCGGGTATAATTCTTTTTATATTATCCATTAAACCACCCCCTGTAATATTAGCACAACCATTTAAAAAATTTTTATTTGTAAGATTTAAAATTTCTTTTACATAGATTTTAGTAGGTCTTATTAGTTCTTGTTTTAAGAATAAATTTTTTTTTACATCTATTTTTTTTATTTTAAGCAAGTGTCTTACAAGGGAAAAACCATTAGAATGTAAACCATTTGATGGAACCGCTAAGATTAAATCATCTTTTTTTATTTTTTTCTTATTAAGTAATTTTTTTCCATCAACAACTCCAACAGCAAAACCAGCAATATCAAATTTACCTTTTTCATATGTATCTGGCATTTCAGCAGTCTCTCCACCAACTAAACTACACTGGGAAATATTACATCCTTTAATAATTCCTTTGATCAAGGATTTCATTTTTTTTAAATCAATTTTATTGATTGAAATATAATCTAAAAAAAATAACGGTTTTGCTCCTTGCACTATTAGATCATTCACGCTCATTGCTACTAAATCTATTCCTATCGTATCATATTTATTCAATGAGTTAGCTATTTCAATTTTTGTTCCGACCCCATCCGTGCATGCTACTATTTTTGGATTTTTTATATTCTTGGGTAAATTTGATACTGATCCAAATCCTCCAATATTGTTGAACTTTTTATTGCCTCTTTTTTTTGATGAAATATTAGCTATGAAATTAACAAATCTCTCTGCAGCATCAATATTGACGCCACTTTTTTTATAGGTAAAGAGATTTTTATTCATTAATATGACTTTTAAATTTTATATGCATTATTTTAGCCGTTTATATATTTTTTTTCCTATTCTATCTTTAATAATATTTTTCTTTTCCACAATAGAACTTAAAGCAAAATCTTTTGAAATCAATAATATAGAAATTTCTAAACAGTTTGAAAATAATTTTGATAAAAATAATGTAATTGACTCAGGATTTAAAAAAGCATTTATGGAATTAACATATTTATTAACGAAATCTTCTGATCATAATAAACTCGCCTCTGTCAAATTAAATGAGATTAAAGGCATGATAGAGACATTTTCTATTCAAGAAGAAAAATTTATAAATCAAGTATACTTTGTAACTCTCGGAGTTTCTTTTAATAAAGGAAAAATTTTTGATTATTTGAGGAAAAGAAACATATATCCCTCACAAATTAAAAAAGAACAATTTTTGTTTATTCCGATTATAATTGATGAAGATATTAATGAACTTAGAGTCTTTTCAAAAAATCCAATTTATAAAAATTGGAACTTAAATACTCAAAACTATGAATTAATTAGCTATATATTACCCTCGGAAGATTTAGAGGATTTTAATTCAATTAAAAAAAATTTAGAAGTTATAGAAACTTATGATTTTAGCGAAATTACCAAAAAATACTTTTTAAATAATTTTATTATTTCATTAATATATATAAGAAATAATGAGATAAGAGTTTTATCGAAAATGCACAATAAAAAAAATGAAATTATAAAAAATAACTCTTTTAAAGATCTAGATTTAAATAATGAAAAAGATATTGTCTTTTTAAAGAATGAATTAAAAAATTTATTTGAAGATACATGGAAAAAGATAAATGAGATAAATACTTCAATTAAATTATCAATTATAATTAAAATTAAAAATAATAATTTAGTCAAATCATCAAAATTTGAGAGTGATTTAGATGAGATTGACTTAGTTAGTGATTATTCAATCCAAAAATTTAATAAAGAATTTATATTTTACGAAATTTTATTTAACGGGACGGTAAAAAACTTTATTAATATAATGGACAATAAAAATTACAATCTGAATACTGAAAAAAAGATTTGGATTATAGAATGAGAGACACAAATCAAACTATTATTAGATTTAATTATGATAAAAATTTAAGTAATGATGATTTTGTGATTTCAAATAGCAATAAACATATTTGTGAATTTTTAGATATGTGGCCAAAATGGGAAAAAAATTTTATAAATATTATAGGAGAAAAACTATCAGGAAAAACACACTTAACTAATATTTTTATAAAAAAAAATAAGGGAATAAGAATTGAAGCAAAATCTTTGAATAATAATCATCTAAAAAAAATAAAATCACATGAGAATATTATTTTAGAAAATCTTACTTCAGATATAGATGAGAAATTACTCTATAGTTTTCTAAATTTAATTGACCAAGATAATAAATATATAATTATCACCTCATATATTCCCATTGTTTATATTGATTTTAAACTCAATGATTTGAAATCAAGAACTAAGAATTTTCTACTTCTAAACATCGAGAAACCAGATGATGAATTAGTTTTCGCTATTATACTAAAAAATTTATCTGACAGGCAAATATTATTAGATAAAAAATTGATTAATTATATTATTAAAAGAATAGATAGATCATATAGTAAAATACATGAATTCATATATAAGATCGATCAATTAAGTTTAAAAAAGAGAAAATCAATTGATTTAAATATTATAAAAGAAGTGTTAGGAGAATAATTGACCAAATATAGAACACATAATTGTGATGAGTTAAGAAAAGAAAATGATGGACAAAATATAATTCTTTCAGGCTGGATAAATAAAAAAAGAGATCATGGAAATTTATTATTTATTGATTTGAGAGATAACTATGGTGTCACACAATGTGTAATTGATAAAGAGAATTCTAATTTTGATAAGTTGGAAAAAATACAACTTGAAACAGTCATAAAAGTAGAGGGCAAAGTTATAAAAAGAGCAAATGACTCTATCAATCATGAGATCAATACAGGTGAAATTGAACTTATAATTAAAAATTTCCAGACATTAGGTGAGTGTAAAGAACTACCTTTGCCAGTATTTAGTGATCAAGATTATGCTGAGGAAATTAGATTAAAATATCGTTTCTTAGATTTAAGGAGGAAGAAAATACATGAAAATATTATTTTAAGATCCAAAGTGATTTCCTTTATAAGAAATGAGATGGATAAGTTAGGTTTCTTAGAGTTTCAAACCCCAATTTTAACTTCTTCAAGCCCTGAGGGTGCTAGAGATTTTTTGGTTCCTAGCAGACTAAATCCCGGAAAATTTTATGCTTTGCCACAAGCGCCTCAACAATTTAAACAATTAATAATGGTATCAGGTTTTGACAAGTATTTCCAAATTGCTCCATGCTTTAGGGATGAAGATGCAAGAGCAGATAGAAGTCCAGGAGAATTTTATCAATTAGATTTAGAAATGTCATTTGTGGAACAAGATGATGTATTTAATGTTGTTGAAAAATTATTTGTTAATACTTTCAAAAAATTTTCTAAAAAGAAATTGCTATTTAATAAATTTCCAAGAATTTCTTATAAAGAAGCAATGTTAAAATATGGAACTGACAAACCAGATTTAAGAAATCCATTAATTATAAATGATATAACTGAAATTTTTTCTAGAGATGATGTTTCATTTGAAATATTTAAAAAATTGGTTAGATCAGGATCCGAGGTAAGATGTATTGTTACAAAAAATACAAAAGATAAGCCCAGAAGTTTTTTTGATAACATAGATAAATGGGCCAAAGAACAGGGCGCATCCGGTCTAGCCTATTTTACAATTGAAAAAAATATCGAAATTTCAGCAAAAGGTCCTGTAGGAAAATTTTTTTCAAAAGAGGCTATAGATGAAATAATGAAAAAAACTGGAGCAGAGGTGGGTGATAGTATTTTTTTAGCTTGCGCTAAGAGAAATGATCTTGAAAAAATTATTTCATCAGCAAGGGATAAAATTGCAAATGATTTAAATATTGTTGATCTAAATTCTTTTGCATTTTGTTGGATAGTAGATTACCCAATGTTTGAAAAAGATGAACAAACTAATAAAATTAAATTTAGCCACAATCCATTTTCGATGCCACAAGGTGATATAAATATGATCAACTTTGAAAAACCACTAGAAATTCTTGCATATCAATACGATATTGTTTGTAATGGAATTGAATTGTCATCTGGTGCGATTAGAAACCATATTCCAGAACTTATGTACAAACTTTTTAATGTTGCTGGATATTCAAAAATTGATGTTGAACAAAAATTTAGTGGGATGATAAATGCTTTAAGTTATGGAGCTCCTCCTCATGGTGGAATTGCTCCAGGTATCGACAGAATTATAATGTTGCTTGCTAATGAAAAAAATATTCGAGAAGTTACAATGTTTCCAATGAATCAAAATGCACAAGATTTAATGATGAATGCTCCTTCAAACGTGAGTGAAAATCAATTAAAAGAATTAAATTTGTCTTTAAAAATTAAAAAATAATTACTTTTTACCTTTAAGATTAATTTTAACATCTGATAAATCAACTAGATTTTTTTTATAATTACTTCTTACAAAACCTTTACTGGTAATATCTTTAACAATTTTAAGGAACTGATTTTGTTCATCTATATTTTGATCTTCGACATTGGACATATCTAGATTACCAATTGCAGGGGTGTGTGCCAAATCTTCTCTATTTAAATATGAGATAGCTAACTCTCTAAAAATATAATCTAAAATTGATGAAGCACTTAAAATCCTATCATTACCCACAACTTTGCCAGAAGGTTCAAATTTCGTTTCTACGAATGCACTCACAAATTCATCAAGTGGAACACCGTATTGAAGTCCGAGAGAAACAGCTATTGCAAAATTATTCATCAATGCTTTGACAAGTTCGCCTTCTTTACTTGTATCTATGAAGATCTCTCCAATTTTGCCATCCTCATATTCACCAGTATGTAAGTAAACTTTGTGATCTCCGATTGTAGCTTTCTGAATATAACCTTTTCTTCTATCTGGCATTCCAAATCTTTTACCAGAGCTATCAGATTTAGAGAAACTTTGAGTAATAATTTTTTCTACACTTTTTGATTTATCTTTATTTTGGCTTGATACTAAGTCTACTGTTTTACTATGATTTACCTTGTCATTTCCCGAGACTAAACTTTTTGTTTTTCTGTTATCTAATTTGACCTCTAAAACTTCAAATTTTCCATCATCCCTTTTTTCTAAATTTTTAAGTTCAGCTTCATTTATGTCATCTAAATAATGAGTTACTTTGAAAGTAGACGTGTAATAAGTTTCAACAAGATATTTTGCCATTTTTTAATCCTTAATTTTAAATTTGAAATTTGAACTAAATTATTTATATACATTTAGATATTTTAGTCTAATTTATTTTATACAATTTAAAATTGAAATTAATAGTATTTTAATGTTGACTTTTTTAAAAAAAATTTTCACATGGTGGAATCAAGATACTATAGGAACAAAAATAAAAACAATCTTCTTTGGAAAATTTATTGGGAAAGATAAATTTGGAAATAAATATTATCAAAACAGAAGTGGTAAAAGATGGGTTATTTATTCAGACGAAATTGATGCATCAAAAATACCTGTAGAATGGTTTTCATGGATACACTTTATGCCAAATAAAATAGAAAATACTCATGAATTTAAAAAACACCATTGGCAAAAACCTCATAAACCTAATTTAACTGGAACTGACTCAGCGTATTACCCTAATAAGAATAAAAAAGATGCAATTGAAAAAAAATATAAAAGTTGGAAATAATAAAAACTATTTATTTATACTTATATTTTTATTTCATATTTTTGTTATACCTGAAACATTATCAGAAAATAAACTTGAAGGTAATAACACTGATATCAAAATATTAGATAAAATAAGCTCTAAAAATGAGCTAATTAAACTGACTAATAATAAGGAATACATTTATAAAGATTTATCAATCAAAAGTATTAAGTGTACAGACGCAGAGTTCGATGATAATCCAGAAATCAAAGCTTACATTCAAGTAAGAGATTTAACTAAAAAAGATCGGAATAATGTATTTGTTTTTAACGGTTGGATGTTCTCATCGAGTCCTTCAATAGCTCCATTTGATCATCCTGTTTATGATATTTGGTTAATTAATTGTTACTAAACTAATTTATCTTTATCTAGCCAACTTACATTAAAATCAGAATTAATAAATTTTTTATGGCTTAATAATTTTTTATGTAATGGGATAGTTGTCGTTATTCCTTCAATTACAAATTCATCCAATGATCTATTCATTCTTTGAATAGCTTCAGTTCTATTTCTACCATGACATATTAACTTACAAATCATACTGTCGTAATAAGGAGTTACTTTATAGCCCTGATATATTGCACCATCAACTCTAGTTCTAAATCCAGAGGGTTGATGACACATCCCAATTGTTCCAGGTGAAGGTTGAAAATTTTTGCTTGCATCTTCGGCATTTATTCTACACTCAATAGCATGACCTCTTGGATTAATATCACTTTGATCCAATGCTGTATTACCTGAAAAAGCAATCCAAATTTGTTCTTTAATAATATCAATACCTGTCACCATTTCAGTGACGGGGTGTTCAACCTGTACCCTTGTATTCATTTCAAGAAAATAAAATTTGCCATCTTCAAATATAAATTCAACAGTTCCAGCACCTGTATAACCAATTTTTGATACCATATTTACTGTCTTATCAAAAAGGTCTTTTCTAATCTCATTATTAAGTATAGGGCTGGGTGTTTCTTCTATTAACTTTTGATGTCTTCTTTGCACTGAACAATCTCTCTCATGTAAATGAACTACTTTATTTTTTCCAGCTAAAATTTGAACTTCAATATGTCTTGGATTTTGAAAAAACTTTTCAATATAAACTTCATCATTACCAAAATATTTTTGTGCTTCAGATTTTGCAGTCAAAAATAAAGATTCAAATTCACTCTCTTTTTGAACAATTTTCATTCCTTTTCCACCACCTCCACCAGAAGCTTTAATTAAAACAGGAAAACCAATTTTCTTACAAAGTTCCTTAGCTTCTTCAATATTTTTTACACCACCTTCAGATCCTTCAATTACAGGTAACCCATTTTCTTTAGCAATTTTTTTTGCTTGTATTTTATCTCCCATCATCTCTATGAGCTTTGATGAAGCACCAATAAATTTAATATTATTTTCTTCAAGCACTTTAGCAAAATTAGCATTTTCAGAAAGGAAACCATAACCAGGGTGTACGGCTTCTGAATTTGTTATTTCTATAGCTGACATCAAAGCAGGAATGTTTAAATAACTATTTGCAGGTTGATGGGAGCCTATGCAGACACTTTCATCAGCCAGTCTGACATGCATACTTTCTTTATCTACGTCTGAATGAACTGCAACAGTTGATATACCCCACTCTTTACAAGCTCTAATTATTCTAACCGCAATTTCTCCCCGGTTAGCTATCAAGATTTTCTTAAACATTATTCTAGAATGATAATTGTTTGACCAAATTCAACTGGTTGGCCATCCTCAACACAAACTTTCTTAACTACACCATCAGAAGTCGATGGAACATGATTCATAGTTTTCATCGCCTCTACTATCATCACAGTATCACCTTTTTTAATTTTCTTTCCTATTTCCACAAACTTTTTTGCTCCAGGTTCTGGTGCATGATAGGCTGTACCTATTATTGGTGATGTAATTTCTATACCTGATTTTACTTCCTCTTTTTTATTAGTTGTGTCTGACTTAAAATTACTTTTTGAGCTTGGAATATTCTGATTGTTGACATTTACATTGTTTTTAGAAACTTTTATTTTTGTATCTTTTTCAGTATACTCAAGTTCTGTAAGATTAAATTCATCTAAGTAATCACTTAATTCTTTAATAATTTTTTTATCAATCTTCATTTTTTTAAGAGCTTTTGCATTGAAATTATGGCTAAAATATAACCATCAGAACCTAGTCCAAATATTCCTCCTGTTGCAATATCACTTATAAGTGATTTTTGTCTAAATTCCTCACGTTTATAGATATTAGAAATATGTAACTCAATAATAGGTTTTTTAAAAACACTTAAAGCGTCTCTTATAGCGACCGATGTATGTGTAAATGCTGCAGCATTAATTATAATTCCATCAAAATTTTTTATGGAATCTTGTATTATGTTGACTATTTCTCCCTCTATATTTGATTGAGAAAATTCAGCAATCAAACCTAATTCTTTAGATTTATTTAAACAACTTTCTTTTAAATCATTAAAAGTAATAGAACCATATTGTGATTGTTCTCTTTCTCCTAATAGATTAAGATTTGGACCATTAATAATTATAATCTTATTATTCATTAAATATTTATATACGATGAAAAAAAAAATAAAAATAAAAATAAATGGTAAATCAAATATAATAGATGATAAAACTAATCTATCTGTTCTTTTGAGAGATCTAAAGGTGCCACTTAGAAAGGTAGCCATTGAGTTGAACAGAGAAATAGTTGATAAAAAAAAATTGAATAATATTTTTTTAAAAACAAATGATAAATTGGAAATTGTTCATTTTATTGGAGGTGGTTAGAAATGGCACATGATAAATTAGTTGTTTCAAAAAAGAAATTTAATTCAAGGTTAATTGTGGGTACTGGTAAATATAGAAACATGTCAGAATGTGCAAAGGCTATTGAAATATCTGGTGCTGAAATTGTTACGGTGGCAGTTAGAAGAGTGAACATAACAGATAAAAAAAAACCTTTATTAATGGATTTTATTAATCCTAAAAAAATAACTTATTTGCCAAATACCGCTGGATGCTTTAATTCTCAAGAGGCACTAAGAACATTAAGATTAGCAAGAGAGATAGGAGGATGGAAACTAGTAAAACTAGAAGTTTTGGGAGATAAAAAAAATTTATTTCCAGAAATGATTGAAACTCTTAATTCAACTGAAATTTTGACCAAAGAAGGTTTTGAAGTAATGGTTTATTGTAATGACGATCCCTTAATGGCTAAAAGATTAGAAAACGCAGGTGCGGTAGCTATAATGCCTCTAGCAGCACCTATTGGCTCAGGCTTAGGAATCTTAAATAATATAAATATACAAATAATTAGAAAGCAAACGAAATTACCTTTAATTATTGATGCAGGATTAGGTCAAGCATCTGATGCTACAATCGCAATGGAGTTAGGTTGTGATGGTGTTTTAGTTAATACTGCTATTGCTAAGGCAAAAAAACCTTTTGTGATGGCTGAGGCATTTAAAAATGCTGTTATCGCCGGAAGACAATCATATTTATCTGGAAGAATAGAAAAAAAATTAATGGGCAATCCTTCATCTCCAACAAAAGGAATTATTTAGACTTTTTAAAATAATTCTTTTTTCTGTATGTTTTTTTTCTTGTTTTAATAATCTTTATATTCTTCTCTTTAGAATGAAAATCAGGATTTTTAAGTTTTTCAAAATACTCTATCAATTCAATTGTTTTCTTTGATTTATTTTTTATATCGATAATATATTCTGGAATGATCAATGAATTGTCAGAAACTATATCTATCTTAATTTTATTTTTTTTTTCAAAGTAAGTTAAGTTTTCAATAAAATTTTCTTTTAAAAAATCAGATACTTTTTTACACACTTTGAGTTCAACGTATTTAGCTTTATTCAATACTGCTTTAAATTCGACTAATTTTAAGATTTTTTGTGCAAAAGATTCATCTGTTAGTCCAACTTTCCATCTGATGGCGCTCTCTCTTAATCTTTGCCTCGACATTTCTAGTAATCCAAAATTACTAATTCTACCTATCTGAATTCTTGCTCTATCTGATCTACATTTCTCTTTTAATCTTCTTTCTACAGTTTTTCTATTACCAAAACTTAACATGTCTATGAAATCTATTATAATTAATCCAGATAAATCTCTTATTTTGATTTGTCTTGCTATTTCTTCAGCTGCTTCTAAATTTGTATCTAATGCGGTGCTTTCAACATTTTTTTGTTTTATAGAACTCCCTGAGTTTATATCAATTGAAACAAGAGCTTCTGTTGGGTTAATTACTAAATATCCACCAGAATTTAATTTTACTTGAGTGTCAAATATTTGATTTAATTTTTGTTCTATACCCTCTTCTATGAACAAGGGAATTTTTCCTCTATATTTTTTTATTCTTTTAACCTGAGAAGGCATTAACATTTTCATAAAATTTTGAGCTTTTTTATAACCCTCGTTTCCTTCTATAATAATATTTTTTGTATTTTCATCATACATATCTCTCAATGTTCTATTAATTATTTCACTTTCTTGATGAATTAATGACGGTGCAATAGCGTTAATAGCATTATCTTTTATTTGATGCCAAGATTTAATTAAAGTTTCTAAATCGTGATTGATTTCATTTTTAGTTTTATTACTACCCGCTGTTCTAACAATCAATCCCATTTCTTTAGGTATTTCAATTTCATTTAAAATGGATCTTATCTTTTTTCTCTCAGCTGGATTAAATATTTTTCTTGATATTCCACCTCCTTTAGGAGTATTTGGCATTAAAACAATATATTTTCCTGCAATAGAAATAAATGTACTTAAAGCGGCACCCTTCTGTCCTCTCTCATCTTTTATAACTTGAACTAGTATTACTTGATTAGGTTTAATAACTTCTTGTATTTTGTATCTTTTAAATTTATTTCGACTATTAAACTTTTTTTCTTTTTCCTGATCATTTTTTTCAGTATCTAAATTGTCCTTTTTATCTATATCAATGGGATCGTCAATTTCTAAATTTCCTTTTGCTAAATTCTCCTCTTCTTTTTCCTCAACCTTTTTTGATAATTCCTCTCTTAATTTCTCCTCTTCTTTTTTGATTATTTCTAAATCACTTTTAGGTATTTGATAATAATCTGATTGTATATCATTGAATGATAAAAAACCGTGTCTTTCTCTTCCAAAATCTATAAAAGCTGCTTGTAATGAGGGTTCAATTCTACTTACTTTACCAAGGTAAATATTATTCTTTATAAGATTATTTTTTGAGCCTTCGTATTCGTAATCTTCAATATTGTTGTTTGATTTAAGGACAACCCTAGTTTCGTTTGGATGCGATGCATCAATATATAAATTTTTTTCCATAATTTTGTAATTGAATGTTTCATTTAATATTAATTTATTTTAAATTTTGTTTAATAATTATGCCTTATCTTTAACAAATTCCTATATATAATTAAATCAAAATGACAAAGTTGTTCAAAAATATTTTAATTCTTTTTTTGAGTATTTCCTTGATAACAGTGATTGTTATTTTTGCCATTTTATGGACTTTTTCTAACAATATCCCAGATTATAAATTCCTTAAAAATTATAAGCCACCTGTATCAAGCAAAATGTACTCAGGAAACGGTGATTTGGTTGCTGATTTTTCCAAGGAAAAAAGAATTTTCGTTCCTTATAGCGCGATTCCTTCAAACGTTATTAACTCTTTTTTGTCAGCGGAGGACAAAAACTTTTTTAATCATCCTGGTGTTGATGCAAAAGGTGTTCTTAGAGCAACATTCAATAATATCACAAATATAATGACTTCAAAAAGACTTGAGGGAGCCTCTACAATTACTCAACAGGTTGCAAAAAATTTTTTATTAACTAATGAAGTTAGTATTAATCGAAAAATTAAAGAAGCAATTTTAGCTTTTAGAATTGAAAGAGCTTTAAATAAAGAGAGGATATTAGAATTATATCTCAATCAAATATATTTAGGTAGTGGAGCTTATGGTGTTGCTGCTGCAAGTTTAGAATATTTTGATAAGTCAATTAAAGAATTAAATTATGCTGAAGCAGCATTATTAGCAGCTTTACCAAAAGCACCCAGTAAATATAATCCATATAACAACATTGATTTAGCAAAATTTAGAAGAGATTTGGTTTTAAAAAATTTAAATCAAAATGGATTTTTAGATCTTCAGAAATATAAAGATTTAAAAAATCAAAATATTAAATTAAAAAAAAAGAAAAAAATTTATTTAGAGGATGCGCAGTATTATATTGAAGATGTTAGAAAAAATATAATTGATAAACTTACTTATGAGAAAGTCTATAAACAAGGTTATAATATCAATACACCAATCAATTTAAATCTTCAAAAAATTGCAACTGAGTCTTTAAGAAATGGTCTTATTTCTTATGATCAAAGAAAAGGATGGCGAGGACCAATAACAAATTTAAAATATAATGATAATTGGTATAAGAATATAGATAAGAAATATAAATTAGAGAATTCAATTAATTGGGAAATAGCAATTGTTAGAGAAATAGGTCAATTTCAAACAAAAATCGAAACTTTAAATAAATTAATTGGTTTAATAAAATATAATGAAATTTCTTGGACTAAAAAAGAATTTGCAGATTTATTCCGTATTGGTGATTTAATCTATGTTAAGAAAGTTAGAGACAACTTCTATAGTCTAAAACAACTTCCAAAAATAAATGGTGGTATTGTTGTAATGGATCCTTACACTGGACGTGTTTTGGCATTAAGTGGAGGATTTAGTTTTAAATCGAGTGAATTTAATAGAGCTACGCAAGCATTAAGACAACCTGGCTCAGCATTTAAACCATTCGTCTATGCGTTGGCGTTAGAAAATAAATACACTCCCTCATCTTTAGTACTTGATGCACCTTTGGTTTTAGATCAAGGAGTTGATTTAAAAAAATGGAAGCCAGAAAATTATGGAAAAAAGTTTTATGGACCCTCTACACTCAGAGTCGGGCTTGAAAAATCAAGAAACTTAATGACTGTAAGAATTGCTCAAAACTTGGGTGTAGATAAATTAGCAAGATTTTCTAAAGATTTAAAAATATATAATAACCCTGAAGAGTTACTTTCAATTTCTCTAGGATCTGCTGAAACAACTCTTTTAAATTTAACTTCGGCTTATTCGTCATTTGTAAATGGGGGAAAATTAATAAGTCCAATAATTATAGATAGGATCCAAGACAGTGAGGGAAATACAATAATTAATAATGAAAATAGAAAGTGCATAAATTGTGATAAGATTTCTTACACTGGTAAAGATTATCCTCAAATAGAGGATAATTATTTGCAAGTAATGTCTGAACAAACTGCATATCAAGTAACATCAATATTAGAAGGAGTTATTAAAAGGGGAACTGGCAAAAAATTAAAAGATTTAAAATTGAATCTCGCTGGCAAAACAGGAACTACTAATGAAAATACTGATGCATGGTTTATTGGATTTACATCAAATTTAGTAATAGGAGTTTATGTCGGAATGGATAATCCAAAACCACTAGGTAAATTTGAAACTGGTTCAAAAGCTGCATTACCCATATTTAAAGAATTTATTGAAAAGTCAGTTAAAAAATCTGATGCAAGGCCATTTAAGGTACCTGAAAAAATGACACTTATGGTTGTTGATCCTCAAACTGGAGAAAAGGCTACATTTAATTCTAAAAACACAATCATTGAAGCGTACAAAAGTAAGAATGTTTTAAATGGAAAAGTATTGTATTCTGATAATAATAGATTAGATAAAAATAATATATTAAAGTTTTATTAATGGACGATAAATATTTAGATCTTAAAAAAGAAATCGAAAAAATTAATCAAAGAGTTAAGGAGTATCTTTGAAAAAAATAAGATTTTCTCCAAGCTGGAACACATAGATAAAAAAATGCTTGGTGCCGATTTTTGGCAAAATAAAGCAGACTCCCAAAAAACAATTAAAGAAAAGAAACTTTTTGAGGATTTAATTAATTCATACAAAGACTCAACTAATCAACTTAAGGATTTAGATGATCTTTATTCTTTAGCTACAGATGAAAATAATCTTAATGTAAAAAAAGAAGTTATGGAAAGTATTAAAGAATTAAGATCAAAAGTTAAGAAAAATGAAATAAAATGTTTTTTATCAAATGAGGCAGACTCATTTGATTGCTATGTAGAAATTCACGCTGGCGCTGGTGGCACAGAGAGTCAAGATTGGGCTAATATGTTGAGAAGAATGTATATGAAATGGTCAGATAATAAGAACCATAAATGTAATTTAATAAGTGAGCATAAAGGTGAGGAGGCAGGAATTAAATCCTCAACTATAAAAATAGAAGGGGATTATGTATTTGGATGGCTTAAAAAAGAGTCTGGAATTCATCGACTTGTAAGAATATCTCCTTTTGACTCTGGAGCGAGAAGACATACGAGCTTTGCAAGTATTTGGGTTTATCCAGTTATTGATGAAAATTTGGATATTGAAATATTAGACAAAGATTTAAGAGTTGATACTTATCGTTCAAGCGGTGCAGGTGGACAACATGTGAACACAACTGATAGTGCTGTAAGAATAACTCATATACCATCAAAAATAGTTGTACAGTGTCAAAATGAGAGATCTCAACATAAAAACAAAGAAACTTGCATGAACATGCTAAGAGCAAGGCTTTATGATTTTGAAATGAAAAAAAAAGATGAAGAAAATCTAAGTAATGAAGCTTCAAAATCTGATATAGGGTGGGGTCATCAAATTAGATCATATGTGCTTCAACCTTACAGATTAGTTAAAGATAACAGGACCAACTTCGAGAGCACAAGCCCAGATAAAGTTTTAGATGGCGACATTGATGCTTTTTTGGAAAAATCTTTATATCAAATTAAATGAAAAAAATAATTTATAGATTTTTAATATTTACGTTATTATTAATCTTTGGTTTTATTACTTACTTAAGCACTATTGGCTTAAAAACTGATGCTTTTAATGATCAAATATCCAAAGAAGTTAAAAAAATTGATAATCAATTAGAACTGGATTTAGATAAAATAATTTTCATTTTAGATCCTTTTAAATTTAAATTAGTATTAAAAACAATCGGGGCAAATCTTAAGAGTGAAAATAAAACAATTAAACTAGAAAGTATTAAGTCAAATATTGACATTAAGACATTCATAAATAAAAAATTTTCATTATCTGAATTAGACATTAATACTAGGACTATAGAAATAAAAAATTTAATTTCATTTGTAAGATCCATAAAGGATAGCCCTCAAATTTACATATTAGAAAAGTTTGTGAAAAAAGGATATTTGATAGCAGAAATAAATCTTAAATTTGATCAGAAGGGTAATATTAAAAATGATTTTATTATAAAAGGATTTGTAAAAGATGGTGAGGTTAAACCTTTAAAAAAAATAAATTTATCAAAAATAAGTCTTATCTTTAATCTTCAAAATAATAAATTTGAATTTAAAGATATAAATTTATCATATGATAATAATGATTTGACCTTTCCAGAATTAAATATCAAAAAACAAAAAAATAAATTTTTAGTTTCAGGCAAAAATAATAGTAAAAATTTAGTTTTAGATAATAAAAAGATTAATCAATTATTAAATATCGATTTTTCTAATCTAAAGATCAAATCAGCCGAATTTGATTTATCAAATACTTTTTCATTCAAAATTGATAATGAATACAAGATAGATGATTTTAAGATAGATTCCTTAATGAATTTAAAAAATTCCAAAGTTGTAAGTTCAAAAAATTTAAAAAAGTTTTTTCCAGAATTAAATGATATAATTGAGTTGTCAGATCACCAAATACAAATTGAGTATAAAGAAAATTTCCTAAATATCATTGGTAATGGAAATATTCTAATCCAAAAAGAAAAAGATAATATTAAATATAATTTTTCTAAATCAAAAAAAAACTTAAAATTTGATACTTCATTAGAAATCAAGAAAAACCCATTTCATCTGAATTTTTTGAATTATGAAAAAAATCAAGATAATAAATTAAAAATAATTATTCTTGGAGTTAAAAATCTTTTATCAAATGAGATTAATCTTAAGAATATCTCAATAAAAGAAAAAAATAATAAATTTGAAATTCAAAACTTATCATTATCGAAGAAATATAAAATTAAATCTATTAGTAATGTAAATTTAAGTTATTTTGATAATGACTTATTAAAAAATGATTTATCAATCAAAAAAAGAGATAAAGATTATTTATTAAAATCTAATAGTTTTAATGCCACTAAAATTATAGATGATTTATTGAAAGATGATAAAAATCCAGAGAGTAAAAAAATTTTTTCTAAAAATTTTAAACTAAATATAAAGATAGAAGAAGCATTCCTTGATAAAGATCATCTTATAGAGGATTTAGGAGGATATTTAACATTCAACAATAGCGAGGTAATTGATGCTAATTTAGCTGGAGATTTTTCCGATAATCAGAGGATTAATTTAACAATTAGATCTACTTCAAATGAGAAAATTACAACTCTTTATTCTGATTTAGCTAAGCCTTTTGTTAATAGGTACAAATTTATAAAAGGTTTCGAGGAAGGTAATTTAAATTTTCACTCTATAAAAAAAAACAATGTTTCTAATTCAAAATTAATAATTGATAATTTTAAAGTGCAGGAGGTACCAGCTTTAGCAAAATTACTCACATTAGCATCTCTTCAAGGTATAGCTGACTTGTTAACTGGTGAGGGAATAAGATTTACAGATTTTGAGATGAAATTTTCAAGCAAGAACGAGTTGATAAAAATAGAGGAATTATATGCTATCGGCCCTGCTATTTCTTTATTAATGGAAGGTTACATTGAAAGTGATGATTTGGTTAGTCTTAGAGGAACGATGGTACCAGCAACAACAATTAATAGAACTATATCCTCAATTCCTCTTCTTGGAGATATTTTAGTAGGAAAAAAAGTTGGAGAGGGTGTCTTTGGTGTAAGCTTTAAGATTAAAGGTCCACCAAAAAAATTAAAAACAACTGTAAATCCTGTTAAAACTCTTACACCAAGATTCATAACAAGAACTCTTGAAAAAATAAAAAAAAATTAGCTTATTTCAACCTTGATATGTCTTTTTTTTCCTAAAGATAGTTTGATTGTATTATCTTCAAATAATTTTTCACTGATTATTAGTTTTTCATCATTGATAATTTGATTATTAATTCTAACACCACTACCTTTAATTAGTCTTCTTATCTCGCTTTTAGATTTTTCTAACTTGGAAAGAATTATTAGATCAACAATAGTTAACTTATCATTCAATTGATTTTTTTTAATCAAAATAGAAGGTAATGCAGATCCCATTGAATTTTCTGAAAAAGTTTTTTTTGCTGTTTCTTCACTTTTTTTTGCCTCATGTTCACCGTGGAGCATAGAAGTCGTTTGATTTGCTAAAACAATTTTTTGTTCATTAATATTTTTTTCTTTAATTTTTTCTATTTCTTCAACACTTAAATCTGTAAAAAATTTCATGAATTTTGTTACATCTCTATCATCTATATTTCTCCAAAATTGCCAATAATCATATGCTGACAAAAATTTTTTATCTAACCATATTGCTCCATTTTCAGTTTTTCCCATTTTAGCACCAGTGGCTAATGTTATTAATGGAGTGGTTAAGCCATAACATTGTTTACTGGAATATCTTTTTATTAAATCTACACCATTAACTATATTACCCCACTGATCTGATCCACCTATCTGCAATTCACAATTTTCTTTTTTATTCAACTCTAAAAAATCATAAGCTTGTAAAATCATATAATTAAATTCCATGTAACTGAGGGATTGTTCTCTATCTAATCTTGTTTTTACACTTTCAAATGTTAACATTTTATTTATTGTAAAATGTTTTCCAATATCTCTCAAAAAAGAGATGTAATTTAAACCTTTGAGCCACTCATAGTTATTAACAAATATAGGTTTTACATTTTTATTGTTTGTATCTAAAAATTTTTCTAAAATTTTTTTAATATTTTTAGAATTTTTTTCAATTTCATCTTCACTTAAAATTTTTCGTGTTTTATCTTTACCAGATGGGTCACCAATTCTTGTGGTTCCCCCACCTAATAGCACAATTGGTTGGTGCCCATGTTTTTGAAGCATTCGTAAACACATAATTTGTAAGAGGCTACCAACATGTAAACTTTCAGCTGTACAATCAAAACCAATATAGGCTTTAATCTTTTTTTTATCTAATAACGAAGATAATTCATTCTCATCAGTACATTGATAAAAGTAGCCTCTATCTTTAAATTCTTTTAAAAATTTATTCATAAGCGTATAATTCTACAATATACAAATTTTGTTAAAAAAAAATAATAATGAAAAAAAAGATATTTACATCAATAGGTTTAATGAGTGGTACATCGATGGATGGAGTGGATTTATCCGTCATAAGATCTGATGGTAATGATCAATTTTCCAGTATTTATGATACTTATAAAGAGTTTGATGATGGACTTTATAATCAATTAATTAGCTTAAGAGATAAAATTAGCAATTCCACAGACTTAGAAACTCATTCAAAAGAAATCAATGAGATAGAAAAAAAATTTACACTCTTCAACAGTCATCTAATAAATGAGGTAATTAAGGATATTAATGAAGATATTGATTTAATAGGTTTCCACGGCCAAACTGTATTTCATGACCCAAATATTCAAATTTCAAAACAATTAGGAGATGGGAGACTATTATCAAGTTTATTTAAAAAAATTGTAATTAATAATTTTAGACAAAATGATTTAAATCACGGAGGTCAAGGTGCTCCGCTTACACCAATATTTCATAACTTGATTTCAAAAATTATACAAAAAAAATTTAAGCTTAAATTTCCTATTAGTATAATAAACATTGGTGGTATTACTAATATAACTCAAATCAAAGGGGATCCAAATAAATCGATGAACTTTTTTGCTTATGATGTGGGACCAGGAAACTGCTTAATCGATAATTGGGTAAGAAATAATCTAAAATCTAAATTTGATAAAGATGGAAAATACGCAAATACTGGAAATGTGGATGATTTAATTTTAAATCAAGCAATAGATAACTTTGAGATCAAATCTTACGAGACTTCATTAGATGTTAAAGATTTTGATACGTCATTTGTAAAAGGTTTATCTTTTGAAGATGGTTGTGCAACTCTTTCAAAATTTACCGCATATCTAATTGCTGATGGTCTTACAAAAATTAATCAAAAAAATAAAGTTGATCCTCATCAATATATATTTTGCGGAGGAGGAAGAAAAAATAAATTTTTGATGCAATCAATTAAAAGTTATTTAGGAAATAAGAACATAATCATAAAAGATATTGATGATTACAATTTTAATGGGAATTTTATCGAGTCTCAAGCTTTTGCTTATCTAGCTATAAGGTCGTATTTAGATTTACCTATTTCATTTCCTAATACCACAAGATGTGAAAAAGCTATATCGGGTGGTGAAGTTTTTAAAAATTTTTAATAAATAGCGATTTCTTTTTTTATATATTTAGAAATACATTTAGTTAACTCAGATTCACTTTTTGAAAAAAAATGATTTGCACCTGGAATAGTTTCAAATTCAACTTTAATTCCCTTCTGCGCACTTAGTTTGTTATCTAAATCTTTGATATATTCAAAAGGAACTAATTCATCTTTCTTTCCATATACCATTAAACCAGATGAAGGACACGGTGATAAAAAAGAAAAATCATAAACATTAGGTTGAGGTGAAATTGCTACAAATCTATTGATTTCAGGTCTTCTCATTAATAATTGCATTGCTATGAGTGAACCAAAAGAAAAACCTGATATCCAACATTGAGAATTATCGAAATTCTCTCTTTCCAACCAATCCAAAGCTGCAGCTGCGTCTGCTAATTCACCTTGACCATTATCAAATTCACCATCACTTTTTCCAACACCTCTAAAATTGACTCTGCAAACTGAAAAATCTTTTTCCATAAAAGCATGGAATGTTTCTACAACAACTTTATTGTTCATTGTTCCACCATATTGTGGATGAGGTTGTAAAACTAAAGCAATTGGAGAAGTATTTTTTTTACTTTTATAATATTTTGCCTCAAGTCTTCCAGCCGGACCAGGAATAAATATTTCTAAAATTTTATTTTCCATTATTGATATTGATAATTATTCTCACAAAAAAATTACGTTTATCACATGTACGTGACAAAATGTTAGTGTTTTTTTTTGTTAGATACTTGACTATTTTAGTCGGGTTTATATATACCCCATTAAAACAAAGGTTTTATGAAACTAACATCTAAAGGCAGATATGCGGTAATGGCTTTAGTAGATCTAGCAAGATTTAATAATGTTAACCCAGTATCTCTAAGAGACATCTCGCTTAGACAAGGTATTTCCCTTGATTATTTAGAGCAAATTTTTTCTAAACTTAGAAAAAAAGAGATTGTTCAAAGTGTTAGAGGAAACCAAGGAGGATACGTATTAAACAAAAAAGCTAAAGAAATTAAACTTACAAATATTTTTGATGCGGTCGATGAAAAAATTAAAACTGTTCAGTGTAAAAAAGAGTCCAAAAAAAGCTGCAATGGTAAATCTACAAAATGTTTAACCCATAATTTATGGGATGAGCTTGAAAACCATATAAACGATTTTTTTGAAAAAAAGAGTTTAGAGGATCTTATTCAAGATAACATTGAGAGAAGAATTTAAAAATGGATACAAGAGAAAAAGACATAGAAAAGTTAAAAGATTATAAGTACGGTTTTACTACTGATATAGAAAATATTAAAGCTCCAAAAGGCTTAAATGAAGATGTGATTAAGTTTATTTCTAACATCAAAAAAGAACCACAATGGATGTTAGATTTTAGATTAAAAGCATATGAGCGATTAAAACTTTTGAAAGAACCTAATTGGCAAAAACCTAAATATCCTAAAATTGATTATCAAGATTTATATTATTATTCCGCACCAAAAAGTATGAAGGATAAGCCAAAAAGTTTAGATGAGCTTGATCCCAAACTTTTAGAGACATATAAAAAACTCGGAATTCCATTACAAGAGCAAGCGAGATTAAATGGAATTGCTGTCGATGCTGTATTTGATTCTGTTTCAGTTGCAACTACTTTTAAAGGTGAGCTGACTAAACATGGAATAATTTTTTGTTCAATGTCGGAGGCGATTCAAAAACATCCTGATCTTGTAAAAAAATATTTAGGTACTGTAATACCAGTAACTGATCATTTTTTTGCCACGCTAAACTCTGCTGTTTTTACAGATGGTTCATTCGTTTATATTCCTGAAGGTGTTAAGTGTCCTATGGAACTATCAACTTATTTCAGAATTAATGCATCGGAGACAGGACAGTTTGAAAGAACATTAATTATTGCTGATAAAGGAAGTTACGTGAGCTACCTTGAAGGATGCACCGCTCCCATGAGAGATGAAAATCAATTACACGCTGCAAATGTTGAATTGATTGCTTTAGACGATGCGGAAATAAAATATTCAACAGTACAAAATTGGTATCCTGGTGATGAAAATGGCAAAGGAGGAATTTATAATTTTGTAACTAAAAGAGGATTGTGCAAAGGAAATAATTCTAAGATTTCTTGGACTCAAGTTGAAACAGGTTCAGCTATAACTTGGAAATACCCAAGCTGTATTTTAAAAGGTGATAATTCAATTGGTGAGTTTTATTCTATAGCAATTACCAATAATCATCAAAAGGCAGACACTGGAACAAAGATGATTCATTTAGGAAAAAATACTAAAAGTAAAATTATTTCAAAAGGGATCAGTGCTGGATTTTCTGATATGACTTATAGAGGTTTAGTAGATATTAATTCAAAAGCTAAAAACTCTAGTAATTATACACAATGTGACTCTTTATTAATGGGAAATAAATGTGGTGCACATACAGTTCCATATATCAAAAATAAAAATTTTGACTCAAATATTGCTCATGAAGCTACGACATCAAAAATAAGTGAGGCACAATTACATTATTGCCAACAAAGAGGACTTAACCCTGAGGAGGCTGTGGGATTAATTGTTAATGGTTTTTGTAAAGAAGTATTACAACAATTACCAATGGAGTTTGCAGTTGAAGCCCAGAAACTTGTAGGTATTAGCTTAGAGGGGAGTGTTGGTTAATGCTTAAAATAAGTAATTTAAATGCAAATGTTGAAAATAAATCAATTTTAAAGGGTTTTTCATTGAATATAAATCCTGGTGAAGTTCACGCAATTATGGGCCCAAATGGATCAGGAAAAAGTACATTATCTAATATTCTGTCAGGAAAAAAAGGATACCAGGTATCAGGCGAAATCTTATTTGAAAATAAAAATTTATTTGATCTTGAAACAGAAGAAAGAGCGCACAAAGGAATATTTTTGGCTTTCCAATATCCGTTAGAAATTCCGGGAGTTAATACAAATATCTTTTTAAAAACATCTTTAAATGCAATTAGAAAAGCACGAGGAGAGAAGGAATTAGATGCGATTGAATTTTTAAAACTTGTTAAAGAAAAAGCTAAAGAATTAAAATTTGATGAAGAAAAACTTAATAGACAATTAAATGTTGGATTTTCAGGTGGAGAAAAAAAGAAGAATGAAATTCTGCAAATGTCTATGTTGGCCCCAAAATTATCCATTTTAGATGAGACAGACTCAGGCCTAGACATAGATGCGCTTAAAATAGTAGCAGATGGAGTTAATACTTTGAGAAATAAGGATAATTCTTTTTTAATAATAACTCATTATCAAAGATTATTAGATTACATTAAACCTGATTTTGTTCACGTTTTAATGAATGGAAAGATAATAAGATCTGGTGGTCCAGAATTAGCAATCGAATTAGAAAAAAAAGGATACGAAAGTTTTAATTAAATGAGCGAGCAATTACAGTCAGACTTTGATAAATTAGTAAAAACTTCAAAATTTTCTAATGAGGAAACCCGGTTTAAAAAAAATTTTTTAAATAATTTCATTAAAAAGGGTTTTCCAAATAGAAAGCAAGAAGATTGGAAATTTTTAGATATTAGCCAGATCATCAAAAAGAGTATAAGTGATTTAAGTTTTTTCAATGATTATTCACAATCTAATAAAATCGATCCATCAATTTTTGTAAAAGATTTTGAGCATAATAAAATTATTTTTATAAATGGAAGGATCGAAAAGATTGATTTTAACTTTGAAGACCAAAATAAAATTGAAATAATTGATGAAACTAAAAAAGATATATCATTTGATTATGAAAATTCATTAATTGATTTGAATAGTGCATTTACTGATAAAGTTTTTAAAATTTTAATAAAAAAAGATTATTCTCTAAAAAAACCTTTGATAATTTATCATTCAATAAATGATAAAATAAAGTCAACTAATATTAATTTGAGATTAGATTTTGAATTAGGTGAAAATAGTTGTTTAAAGCTTATTGATTATTTTACTTATAACACAGCAAAAAACTTTATTAATATTTTTTACAACTTCAATTTAGAAAAAGACTCAATCCTTAAAAACTATAAAATTGATAAATTTATTAATAATAATTTAAAATACTCTTTTAACAATATTGAACAGGACAATAACAGTATTTCAGAAACATTTATATTATCTGCTGGTTCAGATTATTTTAAAAATGAGATTAATTGTAATTTAAATGGTGAGTATTCATCAGCATTTATTAATGGTATTTTTTCCTTAAAGAAAAATCAACAACACGAAATTAGAACTACAATAAATCATTTAGTTGAAAACACAAAAAGTTATCAGCTTATTAAAAGTGTTCTTGGAAAAAATTCAAAATCTGCATATCAAGGAAGAATATTTGTAAATTCAAAAGCTCAAAAAACTGATGGATATCAATTGAGTAAAGCAATACTGCTCGATGAGACATCAGAATTTAATGCGAAACCAGAATTAGAAATTTATGCTGATGATGTAAAATGTTCTCACGGATCAGCATCTGGTAGCTTAGATGAAAATTCAATTTTTTACTTAATGTCTCGTGGTTTGAATTATCAACAGTCAAAAGAACTTCTGATAAATGGGTTTTTAATGGATGTTGTTGAAAAGATTACAGACGTAGAAATAAAAAACTTAATTACAAATATTATTGGATTAAAACAATGAAGATAAATAACATTAGAAAAGAGTTTCCGATTTTTGATGAAAAAATTCAGAATAACGATTTAGTCTACCTAGATAGCGCTAATTCATCTCAAAAACCTAAGGTAGTTTTAGATAGAATAAATGATTTTTATTCTAAACAATTTTCAAATGTAGGTAGAAGCATACATTATTTAGCTGTTGCAGCTACTAATTTGTATGAAAATACAAGAACTTCAGTACAAAAATATATAAATGCGAAAGATAAAAATGAAATTGTATTTACTAAAGGTGCTACAGAAGCTTTAAATTTAGTCGCTAACACTTTAGGTCAAGCGATCTTGGAGCCAAATGACGAAATTTTGATTACAGAGCTAGAACATCACTCAAATTACGTTCCATGGCATTTTTTAAGAAAATCCAAAAATATAAAAATAAAGTTTGCAGAGATAAATGAAGACGGAGATATTCCGATTGAAAATATAGAAAAAGAAATTACAGACAAAACTAAAGTAATAGCAATAACTCATTTATCCAATGTCACTGGTGCAGTTTTACCAATCAAAGAGATAACCCAATTAGCACATTCAAAGGGAATAGTTGTTGTAGTAGATGGATGTCAGGGAGGACCACATTTAAAATTAGATATGCAAGACCTGGATTGTGATTTTTATGCAATATCATGTCATAAAATGTATGGCCCGACAGGACTTGGAGTTTTGTATGGAAAAAAGAAATGGTTAGAGCAACTTCCACCATATCAAGGAGGCGGAGGAATGATAAATGAAGTTAAAAAAGATAGAATTTCATATGGTGAACTTCCAAATAAGTATGAAGCTGGAACAATGGCTACAGCTCAAGTCATCGCGTTTGATCAATCAATAAAATTTTTAGAAAGTATTGGAATTGAAAATATAATTAAACATGAAAAAGAATTAATAGAATACGGTCAAGAAATTTTAAAAAAAAATAATTCTGTTAAACTAATTGGAAATCCAAAAGAGCGAGGTGGAGTTCTATCTTTTACGGTAGAAGGAGTTCATCCACATGACATTGCAACTATTCTGGATGAAACTGGAGTTGCTATAAGAGCGGGTCATCATTGTTGTCAAATACTTCATGACAAATTAGGTATACCCGCAAGTGCACGAGCATCATTAGGAGTTTACAATACCAAAGACGATTTAGATAAACTAAATGAAGGTATTAATAATTGTAAAAAAATTTTTGATTTAAAATGAACTTAAAAGAATTATATCAAGAAATAATTTTAGAGCATGGTAAGAACCCTCGAAATTTAGGGAAAACAGAAAACTTTAATAAAGATGCAAAAGGCAATAATCCATTATGTGGAGATAATGTACATGTATATCTTAAATTAAATGACCAAAGAAAAGTAGAGGATATTTCTTTCGAAGGAAGTGGATGTGCAATATCAATGGCATCAGCTTCAATAATGACTGATTTGATTAAAGGCAAAAGTGATAATGAAGCTAAAGAAATAATTGAGGATTTTTTAGGAATGATTAAAGAAAATCCTGAACTTAAAAATAATATTTTAAAAGAGGACGATAAAACGAAATTGATGTGTTTATCAGGTGTTAAACAATATCCAATGAGAGTTAAATGTGCTACCTTATCATGGCACACTTTAGTATCTGCAATGGAAAATGATGGGAAAGAGATAACCACAGAAAATTAATTATGGATGTAAAAAACAAAATAATTGAGGAAATTAGAAAAATTTATGATCCTGAATTACCGGTGAACATATATGAACTTGGTTTAATTTATGATATACAGGTAAATGGTCGTAAGGCTGAAATTAAGATGACATTAACTACACCGAATTGTCCCGTTGCAGAAAGTTTACCAAAAGAGGTAAAAGAGGGTGCAATGCAAGTAGAGGGAATAGATGATGTAAATCTTGAATTGGTTTGGGATCCTCCTTGGAATAAAGATATGATGTCAGATGCAGCGAAATTGGAGTTAAACTTATAATGAATCCTATTATTAAATTAAGTGATAATGCAGCTTTAAGAATTAAAGAAATAATGTCTAACGCTGAAAAAAATGCGATAGGTGTGAGAGTTTCTGTAAAATCAGGTGGTTGTGCAGGCATGTCATACGTAATGGAATATTCAAAAGAGGTAAATCCTAATGATGAGTTGATCGAGGATAAAGGAGTAAAAGTTTATATTGATTCGGCGGCAGTTATGTATCTTCTAGGCACTGAGATGGATTATAAAAAGGAGGATTTTTCATCATCATTTGTCTTCAATAATCCTAATGAAACCGAGCGTTGTGGCTGCGGAGAGTCTTTCAAAGTTTAATCCCATTTTAAACATACCAGAGTTGCAATAAACGCATAGATTGATAATATCTATTCATGAACGTCTTTGAAATCAGAAATTTGCAAAACAGCGAGGACAGAAAAGAAAAGAGAAAAACTTTTTTAAGATCTCTTATAAAATCTGTTGATACTGGAGCAAATGGAACACTTGATTACATTGTTAAAAAAGGTTCTGGCAAAAACAAAATTGCTAAAACCAGACAATAAAAATTAACAACTGTAATACATCTCAAACTCTATCGGATGAGGTGTGTGTTCAAAATTGTGTATTTCTTCAAACTTTAATGCAATATAAGCATCTATTTGATCATCAGTAAATACATTACCTTGTTTTAAGAAATCTCTATCTTTATCAAGACTTTCCATTGCTTCTCTTAAAGATCCACAAACAGTTGGAATTTTCTTAACTTCATCTTCTGATAAAGCATAAAGATCTTTATCAAATGATTTACCTGGGTCAATTTTATTCTTAATTCCATCTAAACCAGCCATTAACATTGCAGAGAAAGTTAAATATGGATTACCAGCAGCATCACCAAATCTAATTTCACATCTAGCTGCTTTTTTACTTAAAGTGATAGGAATTCTACATGATGCTGATCTGTTCCTAGCTGAATAAGCTAATAAAACTGGAGCTTCAAATCCTGGAATTAGTCTTTTGTAACTGTTCGTCGTAGCATTAGAAAAAGCATTTATTGCTTTTGCATGTTTTAAAATTCCACCTATGTAGTGTAAAGCTGTATCAGATAAACCCGCATATTTATCACCTGAAAATAACGCAGTATCACCTTTCCAAATCGATTGGTGAACGTGCATACCTGAGCCATTATCACCTTTAACAGGTTTAGGCATGAAAGTAGCTGTCTTACCAAACGAGTTAGAAACCATGTGAACAGCATATTTATAAAGCTGTAAGTTATCCGCTTGATCAACTAGAGTTCCAAAATACATTCCAAGCTCGTGTTGGCTAGGTGCAACTTCATGGTGGTGTTTTTCAACTTTAATTCCCATTTCTTTCATAGCTTTAAGATATTCACTTCTCATATCTTGTTCACTATCAACAGGCGGAACAGGGAAATAACCACCTTTAATTCCTGGTCTGTGACCCATGTTACCGTTTTCGTATTCTCTTCCTGAATTGTAAGGACCTTCCTTACTATCTATTTTAAATCCGGTTTCATTCATGTCATTTTTGAATCTTACATCATCAAAAACAAAAAATTCAGCTTCAGGACCAAAAAATGCTTTATCTCCGATACCTGAACTTTTTAAGTAGGCCTCAGCTTTTTTAGCTGTTCCTCTTGGATCTCTTTCATAAGGATCTTTTTTAATTGCGTCTAAAACATCGCAAAAAAGATTTAATGTATTATGAGATGTGAATGGATCTACGATCGCTCTAGAATTATCTGGCTTAAGGATCATGTCAGACTCATTAATAGCTTTCCAGCCAGCTATGGAAGAACCGTCAAAAAAGATTCCTTCGTTCAACATATCTTCATCCACCATTTTCGCATCCATGGTTACATGTTGAAGTTTACCTCTTGGATCAGTAAATCTTAGATCTACGTATTCAATATCTTTATCTTTAATAGTCTTTAACACATCACTTGAACTCATAATCTCTCCTTTATAATACTGGTCGTTGTAATAACAAAAAAAGACTGATAGATAATGCTCTTTTAGTTGATATCACCTATGCATTTTTTACATAAGTTTAATAGGTAATCTGCAAATTGACTAACAATTAAAAGTTGAATAATGAGTTTATTAGACAAAGAGCCAGTCCAAAGAGTTGAAAAAATCCTTAAGGATTTTGATGAGTCTCAAAATATAATTGTTTTAGAAACCTCTGCCAGGACTGCCCTTGAGGCAGCTTCATCTTTAGGTTGTGAAGTAGGAGCAATTGTAAAAAGTTTACTCTTTAAAACTGAGAATAGTTACACTTTATGCTTGGTTGCAGGTGATAAAAGGGCGTCATTAAACAGGATTAAAAAGTCACTTAAAATAAACGATGCATCTATGGCTTCAGCTGAAGATGTAAAAAATATTACAGGTTATACAATTGGAGGAGTTTCACCCATTGGTCATTTAAAAAAGATTGAAATTTTAATAGATAAATCTTTAAGTAGATTTAATTTGTTGTTTGCAGCTGCTGGTCATCCAAACTGCGTATTTAAAATAGATTTTGCAAATTTAAAAAAAATTACAAATGGAATTACTGAAGAGATTACCGAATGAGACAAGCTAAAATTACAGATTACCTTTTATTAATTTTGCTTGCATTAATTTGGGCTTCTGCCTTTTTTAATATTAAAATTGCAACATACTCATATGGTCCAGTTACCATTGCATTTTTAAGAGTTTTTTTTGGAGCCATTCCAGTTTTATTACTTTGTTATTATAAAAATATAAAAATAGAAGCATTCTCAAAAGATTGGCATTGGTTTGCTATGATTGGATTTATAAACTTAGTAGCACCATTCTATTTGATAGCTTATGGAGTTCAATCAGTTCAAAGTAACTTAGCAGCGATTTTAATGTCAACAACACCTTTAAGCTCAACTGTTCTAGGTCATTTTTATACAACAAACGAAAAGTTTAATTTTATTAAAACATTTGGAATTTTAATAGGGTTTTCAGGAATTCTTTATTTATTTTCAGATAATTTATTGATCGATGAGAATAATTTTTTATCTGCATTATTAATTCTTTTAGGCTCAACTTGTTATGTAATTGGTGGTGTATTAACTTTAAAAATCAGTAAGAAAAAAAATGAAAATGTAACTGGATCTATATTAATCTGGGCTACAATTATTTTGATACCACTCGTCAGTTTTATAGAACAGCCTTGGAATCTAACGCCAAGATTAGACTCAACTATTTCCGTTATTTATTTAGGTCTTGTTTCAACAGGTATCGCTTGGTTGTTACGATTTAGAATTTTAGTTAATAATGGTTTAATTTTCCAATCACAAGTATCATACTTAATTCCAATTTTTGGAACAATTTTAAGTTATATATTTTTAAAAGAATTAATTACCACAAAAGTATTAATTTCTTTAATTGCTGTTTCAGTTGGAATTTATTTTGTAAGAAAAGCTGATTACAAAAAAACTACTTAAGCTTAGAAAAAGCTTTAATATGTAAAGGTGTAGTTTCACAACAACCACCAATAATTGTAGCTCCTGCATCTTTAAATTTTTTTGCAAATTTTAACATTTTTTCTGGAGTTAAATCTTTTCTTACCCCAAGGAATTCATTTGGATTTCCAGTTTTATGTTTTTTATATGCATCGTTATAATTAGGTTTTGAATTTGTTTTTATAAAAGCATTCAATTTAAATCCAAATGGAATTCCTAAATTTTTTATTTCTTCAAGATTGAGTTCAAAATTTTCAGGTGAAACACAAGATAATATAATTCCCATTAATTTATAATGCTCTATATCATTTATAATTTTTGTAATTTTTTCACCACTTGGTAAATGATTTCCTTCAGAAATATGTGCACCTAATAAATAGGGTTTGTTAAATTCTTTTATACTTTCAACAGCAATCTTAAATTCTCTCACACTGCTTAAGACATCAAAATAAAAAAAATCAATATATGGATCTAATAGCTTTGCTTGACTATTAAAATTTTCTCTCATCTCACCATCAGAACTGTTATCTGCTTCATAAGTTAAGTTTTGTGGAGGCAAACCACCAGCCACTAAAACATTAGGGTAATTTTCTTTGGCTTTTTGAGCAATTTCTCCAGCTTTTTTATTTAGATATTCATATTTATCAAAAACATTATTATCTCTTAGACGAGATTTCCTTGTTGTAAAAGTTGTAGTGACAATTACTTCGGCACCTGCTTTAATAAAATCTTGATGAGTCTCTAATAAAAGTTGATGGTATTTTTCTTGAAGTAAAGCGTTAGCACTCCATAATGTACCATTAGGCTCCATGCCTCTTGCAAGAAGTTCCTGGCCCATACCACCATCTAAAATTCTGACTTTATTAAAGAAATTTTGGTCCATATTTAAGGACTACTTATAGTAAAAAAAATATTAATCACTCAAAATTTTACCACAAGATGTTGTGTTCCTTCAATTGCAGGTAGTAAATAAAATTTTAAGAAATAGACACAGGCTAATATTACGAGTTTAATTAGTTATGGCTACTAAAAGAAAGAAAAAAGCTAAGCCAAAAACCAATAAAAAAAAAACTAAATTGGTTAAATCTTCTAGAAAAAAAATAAAAACGAAAAGAAAAGTTAAGACAAAAAAGTCTGCGACTAAGAAGCGTTCTAAAAAATCTAGAAAAAATAATAAGCTTAAAATAACAAAAAAAACAAGAGGAGTAAAAAAAATGAGTGCAGAAGCTATGAAAGTGTCATCTGTATTAGATACTTCTCATTTAAAGGTTAAATTTCCATTTAAAGCTAAGTATGGAAACTACATAAATGGAAAATTTGTAGAACCTAAATCAGGCAAATATTTTGATAATGTTAGCCCGATATCAAATGAGAAAATCTGTTCAGTAGCACGATCGAATGAACAAGACGTTGAAGCAGCATTGGATGCAGCTCACGCAGCTTTCCCTGAATGGGGAAAAACAGACATCACAACTAGATCTAACATATTGTATAAGATTGCTGATGTTTTAGAAAAGAATCTAAACTTATTAGCTACAGCTGAATGTTTAGATAACGGAAAACCTATAAGAGAATGTATGGCAGCAGATTTACCTTTGGTCATTGATCATTGGAGATATTTTGCTGGTGTGATTAGAGCAGAAGAAGGATCAATTGCTGAAATTGCTAACAATCAATACTCATACAATTTTCATGAACCACTAGGAGTTGTTGGTCAGATAGTTCCATGGAATTTTCCATTATTAATGGCAACATGGAAATTAGCACCAGCTCTTGCTGCAGGAAACTGTTCGGTATTAAAACCAGCTGAGCAAACACCAGCTTCTATTATGGTAATGATGGAACTTATTGGAGATTTATTACCTCCAGGAGTAGTTAACATTGTAAGTGGTTTTGGACTAGAAGCAGGTAAACCTTTAGCATCATCTAAAAGAGTTGCTAAAGTTGCCTTTACTGGTGAAACGACAACTGGAAGATTGATTATGCAGTACGCTGCACAAAACATTATTCCAATTACTTTAGAGTTAGGTGGAAAATCCCCTAATATTTTCTTTGAAGACATCATGGAAAAAGATGATGATTTCTTTGATAAGTGTATTGAGGGTTTTGTAATGTTCAATCTTAACCAAGGTGAGGTTTGTACTTGTCCAAGTAGAGCTTTGATACAAGAGTCTATCTATGATAAATTCATGGAAAGAGCTATTGCAAGAACAAAAGCTGTTGTTCAAGATAATCCTTTAAAAATGGAAACTATGATTGGAGCTCAAGCATCTGTAGAGCAAATGGAGAAGATTAAATCTTATCTTGAGCTTGGTAAAAAAGAGGGTGCTAAGGTTCTTACAGGAGGAAGTGCTGCTAAACTTAATAGTGGATTGGAAAAAGGTAATTATATTCAACCAACTATTTTTGAAGCTAATAACAGCATGCGAATTTCTCAAGAAGAGATCTTTGGACCTGTTGTATCTGTGATTAAATTTAAAGATGAAGCAGAGGCATTGAAAATTGCTAATGACACTCTTTATGGTTTAGGCGCAGCTGTATGGACTAGAAATGGTAATATAGCTCACAGAATGGGTAGAGCAATACAAGCAGGGATAGTATGGACTAATTGCTATCACGCTTATCCAGCTCACTCTCCATTTGGTGGTTACAAACAATCTGGGGTTGGAAGAGAAACTCACAAAATGATGCTTAATCATTACAGACAGAATAAGAATCTTCATGTTTCTTATGCTGAGAAAAAATTAGGCTTCTTTTAAACAAATAATATATACTGGTCCATGATTCGATATCATGGGCCAGAGAAAAAATATGAAAGTATCTGCAACACATTCGGCATTAAACTTACTATCAGAATTAAAAGAGAAGTATGGTGAAAAATTAATGTTTCATCAATCGGGGGGTTGTTGCGATGGAAGTGCACCCATGTGTTTTCAAGAGGGCGAATTTCCTTTAGGAGATAATGATATAAAGTTGGGAGAAATAGGCGGAGTTCCTTTTTATATGAATGGTGATCAGTATGAAAAATGGAAACATACAGATCTTACAATAGACGCTGTAAAAGGAATTGGAGGCATGTTTTCATTAGACAATGGGACGGGAAGAAGATTTTTAACAAAATCTGAGATATGTCTTGTAGTAGATAACGAGAATCCAAACCACTAATTTTATTTTTTTAATTTAGCTGTAAATTTTAAATCGTCACTTTTGAAAAGAGATTTATTTTTCTTGATATATTCGTCCATTAAAAGACTTTTTTCTTTATCAAATTCAATGACTTTTCTATTATTTAGATCAACATGGAGAGCCAGCACTTCAATAGTAGAGGCTAAAAATTTTTGTACTTTGTGTATCATTTCAATTTTGTATTGGAGACGTTTTTTATCATGATCAAAATAAACCAAATTAATGTCCACTTCATCATTTAGTTTAAGCTCTTGATTATAAGTCATATAAGACTCAACAATCATTGTACTCTTACCAGTGGTTTTTGCTGAATTTTCTCCCATTTTAAATTTATCATTTAAAACGTCAGCACCATATTTATCAAAAATTAAAAGATAATATGAAACATTAAGATGGTTGTTATAATCTATCCAATCTTTAATAATTTTCTGAGAACTTAAAAAAATTGACATGGTTTTTTGACTTAACTTTTGTCAATGCCTGATTAAACTATCAGGCATTGATGAATTTAGATTATTGTCCTACACCTTTGTACTTTTGTGCAATCTTAGCTGCGTGAGCAGCAATATCATTTAGATTAGTTTCTTCTAAAATCACAAGATTACATAGAGTTCCACTTGCTTCAGTTGCCATTTTAATTCCAGCACCTTGTTCAAAGCTACCTTCAAACACAGCCATAAAATCATAAGCACCTCTTAATCCACAAAATGATACCATCTTTGCACCTACCGCCTCTGCAGCAATTTGAGCAGCCTTTGATCTGTCTGATCCAGGATCTTTACAGAATCCTTGGAAGCCTTGTGTAGTATAATTTCCTAAAGCATAAAATTTTGCCATAGAGTCTCCTTTTGTTAATTTCATATGCTAACATTGATAAACAAATTTTTTAATGGCAAAAATTACACAGTAGACACAACCTACAGTAATGCTAAGTTAAACATATGTACGAAAAATATGGTCAATTTATTGATGGTAAATGGCAACAATCATCAGATGGAGGTACTTACGAAGTAATTAATCCTGCAAATGAAGAAGTTTTGGGAAAAGCCTCTAAAGCTACATCTGACGATGTTGAGAGAGCATTAAAGTCAGCTGATAAAGGATTAGAAGTTTGGAAAAAAACTGCTCCTTGGCAAAGATCTTATATCATCAGAAGAATAGCAGACAAAATGAGAGAGAAACAAGATGTACTTGCTAAATGGATGACACTAGAAGTTGGAAAACCTTTTGCGGAAGCCAAAGGTGAAGTAGGAGGTGCTGCAGATATTTTTGAATGGAATGCTGAAGAAACAAAAAGAATTTATGGACAAACTGTGGAAAGTAGATTTGAGGATACAAGAGTACATGTTTATTATCAACCAGTTGGTGTTGTTGCAGCATTAACACCTTGGAATTTTCCTGCAGTATTATCTGCTAGAAAAATTTCAACTGCATTAGCAGCTGGTTGTTCTGTTATAGTTAAACCCGATGTAATAACTCCAGGAATTGTAATGGAGATGGTTGATATATGTAGAGAATGTGGTGTTCCACCAGGTGTAGTGAATCTTTTATCAGGTGATCCACCAAGTATCGCTCAACAATTGATAGCTTCAGATATAGTTAAAAAAATTTCTATAACTGGGTCATCTAGAGTTGGAAAGCTAATATTGAAACAAGCTGCAGATAAAGTTCAAAGAGTAACAATGGAGTTGTCAGGTCATTCACCTTTTATTGTATTTGATGATGCTGACATTAAAAAAGCAGCTGATATGGCAATTGCTGCTAAATTTAGAAACAATGGTCAAGTTTGTATATCGCCTAACAGATTTTATATTCACGAGAGAAAAAAGGATGAATTTGTAAATTTATTTATCGAGAAAACAAAAAAATTGAAAATAGGTGACGGTATGGATCCTTCAACTCAATTAGGTCCATTAACCACAAAAAAGAGGCTAAACGAAATAGAGGAATTAGTTGAAAAAACTAAAGAAGAAGGTGCAAAAGTTTTACTAGGTGGAAAAAGACCCTCTGGGTTTAATAAGGGTTTTTATTATGAACCTACAATATTTGATGACGTAAAAGATGATTTTACGATAATGAAACAAGAGCCTTTTGGGCCATTGGTTCCAATGTTATCATTCAAATCTTTTGATGATGTAATTAAAAGAGCTAATAATCATGAGCTTGGTTTGTGTAGTTATGTATGCACCAACTCAATGGAGACAGCACATCTTGCGTCAGAACAATTAGAAACAGGTTCAGTCGCTGTTAACACACCTATGGTAGCTATTGCAGAAGCACCTTTTGGGGGAATTAAACAAAGTGGTTATGGACGTGAAGGTGGGTCAATGGCAATAAAAGATTATCTAAACATTAAATATACTCATCTTGGTATTAAAGGTTAATTGATGAAACTTTTAAGGGTTGGTGAGCATGGTAAAGAAATACCCGCAATTATTGACAATCAAAATAATTTTCGAAATTTATCAAATATTTTAAAAGATTTTACACCGGAGAATTTGAATTTTGAAAATTTAGATAAAATAAAAAAGCTAGATTTAAATTCTTTTCCATTGATTGAAAGCACCAAAAGAATTGGACCTTGTGTAATAAAACCAGCAAATTTTATTGCAATAGGTTTAAATTATAAGGCTCATGCCGAGGAAACAAATTCTGATGCTCCAAAAGAGCCAATTGTTTTTAATAAATCCCCAAATTGTATTGTTGGCCCAAATGATAATATTGTAATACCAAAAAATTCAAAGTCTTTAGATCACGAAGTTGAAATTGCAATGGTTATTGGAAGTAAAGCTAAATACGTTAAAGAGGATGAAGCTCAAAAACATGTATTAGGTTATTGTATTTGTAACGATATAAGTGAAAGAGAATGGCAAAAAGATAGAGGTGGTCAATGGGTAAAAGGAAAATCTGGAGATACTTTTGGTCCGTTGGGTCCCTATTTGGTTACAAAAGATGAAATTGATAATTTATTTAATTTAAATTTATCATTAGATCTTAATGGAAAAAGAAGACAAACTGGAAATACCAGTTTAATGATTTTTAATTTTAATTTCTTAATTTCACATATCAGTCAATTTATAACTCTTATGCCAGGGGATATTATAACAACAGGTACACCTGCTGGAGTAGGAATGGGGATGACACCACCTGATTATTTAAAAGATGGTGATGAAATGATTTTAAGAGTAGATAATCTTGGTGAACAAAAATTGAAAGTTGTTAAAGAAAAATAATGATTGAATTAGTTATCGCATTTGGAGCAGGATTGATAAGTTTTTTATCACCATGTGTTTTACCACTCATACCAGGTTATATTTCTTATATTTCTGGAAGCTCTATAAATGAGCTTGGTGATAAAAAGAACATCAATTTATTTCCAATTATTCTATTTACAGTTGGTTTTTCTTTAGTCTTTATAACTTTTGGAGCAGCTTCAACTTTTCTAGGACAAATTTTTTTAGAAAATTCTTATGAATTAAGAATAGTTGCAGGATTAATAATAATAGTCTTATCGCTTCATATAATTGGAATAATAAATTTAAAATTTTTAAATTATGAAAAGAGAATTCAAACAAATATTAACAAAAGTATATTTAGTCCAATATTAATAGGGATGGCATTTGCATTTGGTTGGACACCATGTATTGGACCTATTTTAGGATCTATTCTAGTTTTAGCTGCAACTGAGGAAAGTTTAAGCCAAGGTATATTATTGTTATTTTTTTACTCCATTGGATTAGCTATTCCGTTTATTTTATCAGGTTATTTAATACAAAGGTTCCTTATTTTTTCAAAAAATTTTAGAAAAAATATTAATTTAGTGTCAAAAATAGGTGGAATAATTCTATTGATTACTGGTATTTTAATATTAACCAATCAATTGCAAGCCTTGGGATATTATTTATTAAATATTTTTCCATTCTTACAAAATTTTGGGTAAATTAAATTATGAAAATTTATCAAATAGACTCTAGTGCTAGAAAAGATGGTTCAACTTCAAGAGCTTTAGCAAAAAAACTTTTGGATAAAATTAAAAAACCTGAGGATGAAGTTATTTATAGAGATCTAAATGACGAGATGGTTTTTGTATCTAATTTGACAGAGTCTGGGATGAAAATAGATCCAAAAGATCAAACAGAGACACATAAAAAAATGTTTAAACTTTCAGATACACTTGTAAAAGAATTAAAAGAAAGTGATATTATAATCATTTCTGCTCCAATTTATAATTATGGACCTCCAGCAACGTTAAAAGCCTGGTCGGATCTTGCAGCAAGAGTAGGGGAAACTTTTAGATTTAAACCCAACGGGAGAAGAGAAGGGTTACTAAAAAATAAGAAAGCTTATTTAGTAATTACATCCGGTGGAACAAAATTAAATAGCAATGAGGATTTTCTTACTCCCTGGTTGAAGTTTATTTTAAATTTTTTTGGTATAGAAAAGGTAGAGGTAGTAAGCGCTGATCAAATGTCTCTAAATTATGAAAAATCAATAAAAGAGGCAGAGAAACAGATAGAAAATTTATCCTAATAATTAAATTTTCTTTTTAAATGTTTAAGCCTTCCCTCCGTACTATCATAATCAATATAACATCCCTGAAGAAAACGATTTCCCTCATTAGCATCATAAGTGGTTCTGCCATGTAACAATCTATAGTTATCCATCATTAACAGATCACCAGGAAGAAGTTTAAATTCTATTCTATATTTTTCTGAATTATAGAGTTCAGATATTTTTTTTCTTGCAGAATAAAATAAATCTAATTTTTCTTTATCTATTAATGGCACAAAATCTAATCTTGGACTAAAACGTACTTGTTTGAAATTACCATTTTCATCTAGCTGTATCATTTCAGCCCAATCCTCTAATATCACACTTTCATCAATAAATTGAAAACGTATCTTTACCTCTGTTAAAATCTTATAATATTCTGGAAAATCTTTTTTTAGTTTTTCAGAAACAGTATACCCATCAACTAGAGTTGATAAGCCGCCCGTAACTTCATTTTCTATACAATGAAGCATTTGAATACATGGCACAGGATTTCTATATGGATTATCAGTATGAGGTGCTAAAGGCAAAGAGGTGTAAGCTAAGTCATTTGGATTTGGTTTTGATTTTACATTAAAGAATTCACCAAAGTTTGTACGTCTCACACTTCCTATAGAATTTGCAAAGTTTATAATAAAATTATTTTTTGTTGGAACATTTTTAAAAATTACAAAGCCATATTGATAAAAATTAATCAAGGCTTTGTACATTTCATCAGTTTCAAATAAATTTTCCTTGAATTTGAAAGTATTTTGATCTTTAAATGAGGAGTCCCATTTTATTTTTTCAATTTGTTTAACATCATTCATATTTGAAAATTCTTTAAAAATATCAACTATAGCAATTTTTGTTGAAGCCCCGTCATTGAATTTAATTTCTAAAAAATTACTATTTAAGCTCAAATCTTTGATTTGAATGTTTTCTGGTAATTGAGTTGGGTCAAATAATCTTTGTTGAGTAGACTTATCAACAAAGTTTTCTCCGTTAACTCTTTCTCTAAGCCAAAATGGGTGGATCTCTTTTTTATGACCCTTATTTTCAAAAAATACCTTGTTATCTTTTAACTCTAATTTCATCTATTTTTAAATCATTATTTAAAATTTTGCTTTAATCAATAGTAATAAAATAGTATTAGAGCGTTGTGCAAATTTTAAAATCATCAGATTATAAACTTTATTCAAAGTTCATTGAAAGTTTAGCTAAGAAATTAACTAGATTTTATTACTCTAAATTAAACAAACCCTTTAAAGTATCGAATAAACTTAGAAGCGGTTATGACCCTGTAACAACCGCTGACAAGGCTTTTGAACGATTCATCAGAAATGAGATTAAAAAAAAGTTTCCAAATCACCAAATTATAGGTGAAGAATTCGGCTATAAAAAAACTAAAAGTGATTATTCATGGGTTATAGATCCTATAGATGGAACTCGATCATTTGTGATAGGAAATCCAACTTGGAGTAATTTGATATCTTTAAATTATAAAGGTAACCCAGTCGTAGGTCTTGCTAATTTTCCAATTCTTAAAAAGTTTTATTTTAATACCTCATTTAATTCTGCGTATGTTTCAGAAAATGGAAAGAAAAGGAAAATACTTGTAAACCAAAAAGCAACTTATTCTAAAATGAAATTGTCTGCAGCTTTTCACGGCAGTCTGTCATTAAATAAACAAAAAAAAATTCCTCAAATTTTAAAAAGAATGCAATTTCCCTGTTCGGATGCTTTAAGTTATTCTCATTTTGCCGAGGGTAAACTTGATGTTGTTATTCAATGTGGAAATAAAATTTGGGATATTCATGCTTTAATACCAATTATTGAGGCTGCAAAAGGGATTGTCTCGACTTGGAAAAATGATGATGCCAAGAAAGCTGGAAATATTATTTGCTCAGCTAATAATAATTTACATAAAAAAATGCTTAAAATTTTAAAACCAGTTTCTAGCTAGTTTTACCCAAAGTATTTAAAAGAATTACACCAATAATTATTAAACTTATTCCAATAATCCCATAAAGGTTTGGAATTTGCTGATATTTAAAAACACCAAAGAGTGTTACTGCAGTAATCGTTAAACCTCCATATGTTGCGTATGTAAAACCAACTGGGATAATATTCATAGCTTTAGATAAACAAAAAATACAAGCAACTATAGATATGATACAAAAAATAGTTGGCCCAATTATTGTAAATCCATTAGTTGATTTTAAAAAACCATTTGAAGTTATTCCAAGAAGGATCGCTAAAGCTAAAAAGATATAACCAGATAAATTTGCCATAAATTATCCTGTTTTACCCAGCAGATTAACAATTAAAACTCCTGATATAATTAATATCAAACCAATGATTGTGAATAGATCAGGTACTTGATTGAATTTATATATTCCAACAATTGAAGTCGCTACAATGCATAAACCAGCAAAAGATGCATAGGTGATACCAACAGGTATAGTTTTCATCACTATTGAAAGAGTAAACATGCAACCAATTATTGTAATCGCAGTAATTAGACTGGGAACTAATAATGTGAAACCATTTGCACTTTTTGCAAAACTATTTGCTGCAGTTCCTAATATAACAGCAAGGATAAGAATTAGAAAAGCTATAACGTTACTCACAAATAAAAGATATTCTTATTTGGTAATTTTATCTACAAATTTTTTAATCGGAGGACCCACAAGAAGAGCAGCAATAATTGCAATTGGAAGACTTATTGACCATGCTTTAAAAAAACGGTCGACATACTCATTATCCATTCCAGTATTTATATAAGTAATTATTAGTGTCATTAAAAGACTCATCCCAAATCCCATAACTAATATAAATAAAAGATTAGAATATTTTTTTGGAAACATTTTTAAATACTTTGTTTCTGCAATTCAATTTGAAGCTTCTCCATCATAATCATAGGAGACTTCATAAACGGATGAACTTTATGAGCTTCAATGTAACTATCAATAGCTTTTTGATAGTTTTTTAAAGCTGTTTGAACTAAACCTTGGCCTGTTAGTGCACCGAAATGTCTTTTTTCTAACTTAAGTACCTTGTCAATATCAGCTTGTGATAGCTCGTATTTACCCATTAAATATAATACTGTTGCTCTTTTATTCCAAGCTTCAGCCCAATTAGGATCAAGCTCAATTACTTCAGTAAATTTATCATATGCAGCATCAAGTTTATTATTCATCATTGCAGATGACCCATCAGCTAATAACTTTGTTAAATTATTTTTAGTTGGGTGAGTAGTCCAAAGATCCCAAATTTTATTCTCTATTTTTTTTGAATTTTCAAAATTTACAGCACTTTTTAATTGAACAAATAATTTATCAATTTCTTTTTTATTATCATCAGCTAATAAAGATGATGAAAATAAGAAAAAAATAAAAATGAATGAAATTTTTTTCACTTATTTAGACATTGGAGTGGCGCCAGTTTCTAAACTAACAATTTTTCCATCTTTATATCTATAAACAGCCATTACAGCTGCAACATTTCCGTCATTAAATGTAACAAAAGAATGGTGTACACCCACCTCATCATTTTCATATACAACTCTAGTTTTATCTTGATTTATATCTCCACTCATTGCCCACTTTATAACATCAGCTTTTCCTAAAGAATTTCCAGATTTATGCATTGTGAATTTAAAATCATCATGCAAAAGTTCATTCATAGTTGCCTCATCTTTTTTATCTATTGCATCAGTATATCTTTTTAATATCGACATTTTATACTCCTTTAATTATTATTCCGTTACCAATTGAGTTTTCTAAACGGATTTGTTTAATTGGTTTGTATTCATCAGAGTTATACCACTCTAAAGCTTTTTCATAACTTGGAAATTTAATAACAACTGTTCTAGGATATGCCCAAGTTCCTTCTAATACTTTTGTTTCACCACCTCTGACAATATATTCTCCACCAAATTTTTCAGCAATCGGTCTCACTTTTTCTACGTACTCTTTATATTCATCAGGTTTTTTTACCTCTATGTTGAATATCGCAAACCCAGACATTAAGTGTAAATTTTATCAGCTAAACCGTAGATTAAAATTGCACTCATAATTGTAAATACAAACGGTGCAATAACACCCTCGTTTGTAGTTTTTTCATTCACACCTGTTTTATTTATTTTAATAGAATAAAAATTACATAAAAAAATACATAGATTATTTATAAAAACTAAATTTAAGAATCCCCATGTATTTTCCAAACCTCCAGGCCTTATAAAACCTACATAGATTGACATTAAAAATACAGCAAGCATAAATGCTCCTGCCATTCTAATCATTATTGCTCCACTTGGATCAATACCAAATCTTTCCATAAAACTTTTAGTGCCAAAAATAGTTTGAAATGCGTAAACACCAACTCCAATAAAATGAACTAAATAAATTATTAAATAAAATATCCCATTAAATTTTTCTAACATTTTGTCTCCTAATCGTTAAAAACCATTCTCATTTCATCCTGAATTGTACCTTCTTTAAAAACACCCTTCATTTTTTTCTGAAGTTCAATAAATTCAGGATCAGCTGACATGTTTGTATCATTTTCAAACGCTTTATCAGTAAACTGTTCGCCCACAAGTGTTTCTCTTACCGTCCTTGGGTTTCCACCAATTTGAAATGAAAAGTAAACTTCATGATCTGGATAATGTTTTTTTCTAACTTTTGCCAAGCCTTTAGAGATTTCCATAGCCTCACCAAGTTTATCATCATAAACTCCGATAGTTCTTGTATAGATTGCTTTCATAAATTTGCCTTTTAAGCGTTATAGTCCATTACTTGGTCAGTACACTCAATAAATTTATGAGGTTCAAAGAAATCATTCATTTGACCTAATTGATTTTTGATATCCGCTTCACTGTTAGCTTTCCACCAGCAAAACATTTGCATTGTATCACCTGGAGTGTTCCAAGTCATTTGGCATGCTGCGTTATCACTTGTCATTGATTTAACAATATCTTCCATTTTCATTGAAGCTACTGTTTCACTAAATTTTGCTTTCATCTCTTTCGATTTGAAAGTGTGAGTTACCATGTAGTTTTTCATATTTTCTCCTTTATAGATTTATTTTAGAAAGCTCAAATAACTGAGCACTCTCTACACACTCTGCGTAGATAGCTTTTGCAGTAGGATTATTACCAGTTACAAATTCTTTCATTCCAGCTTCATTATGAACACTAACTTTAAATAACATCCCACTTTTATCTGGTATCATAGCCCCAACAGTTTTTTCAGGATAGGCAACGCTTTTTCTGACACTCATACCTTCATCTGATTGCATCCAACCCATGAAAGTTTCTAATTTACCCTCTTTAAGTTTAAGATGAACTAACATTTCTTTTTCCATTTTATCTCCTTGATTAATATAAAGTTTGAACTACTTTTTTTACTCTTTCAGCTCCATTAGGAACTAAAGCTTCAACAAACGTATGACATTTGTCAGTTTTAGCTTTATCGTATT
>CACBCE010000001.1 GCA_902537665.1 uncultured Pelagibacteraceae bacterium | reverse complement strand
TTTTTATAGTATGGATGTCTGTAAACAGGTATGTAGTGTAAGTTTGTTTGAATATTGTTTTTCATTAAATAATTATAGAATTTATTTCTTAATTTGTTCTTTAAACGTACTATGAAAAGGTGTCTAGATGAAATATCTTTACTTCTAATTAATTGAAAATCAAAAATATTTTTTGGTAATTCTCTGTTATATATTTTAGCTATCATATTTCTTTTTTTAATAAATTTGTCTAACCTACTCATTTGACTTAATCCAAGAGCTGCTTGTATTGCAGTCATTCTATAATTAGATGACAAATATTTTTGCTCATAATAAAAATTTGGCATATTTTTATTATCTAATTTTAATTTTTCTTTTACTATTCCATGAGATCTTAAAACTTTTATTTTTTGATTTAGGTTTGTTTTGTTTGTTAAGACTGCTCCACCTTCACCAGTAGTTATTGATTTTACCGGATGAAAACTTAAAACTGCAATATCACTATATTTACAGTTTCCAATCTTAATATCTTCATACTTTGACCCAAGTGCATGAGATGCGTCTTCTATTATTGAGAAATTATATATATTTGATAATTTTTTTATTCTTTTTAAGTCAACTGGATTACCACCTAAGTGAACTATCATCAGTATTTTTGGAAGTTTTTTTTTTCTTTTACTACTTACTAATTTTTTCTCCAATTTATCAATATCAATATTAAGACTATCTTTATTAATATCTACAAAGTCAACTTTTGCCTTGAAATAAAATGCGCAATTAGCTGAAGATACAAAAGTAATAGGTGTGGTCCATAGATAATCATTTTTTTTTAGATTAAGAGCTTGGCAGGCAATTATTAGTCCCGTGGAAGCACTATTTACAGCAACTGCATTTTTGGATTCTGTATATTTACATAATTTCTGTTCAAACTTCTCAATGATTGGTCCCTCTGTTAAAAAATCTGATTTTAAAACTTTAGTAACAGCACTGATATCACTACTATCTATATTTTGAGTGCTATATCTAATTAATTTTTTTAATTTCATCAATTATTTTAGATAATTGTTTAATAGTTAGAAAAATTTTATTACTACCACTATTATAACTAAATTCTTTTTTTTGTTTAGAAGCTTTAATTTTTTTTCTAAAATACTCGAATTTTTTTTGATCTACACTTGGGTAGAGAATAAAATATTTTTTTGTCTCCATTGAATATCTTGACTCTGGTTTGCTTATTAAATCTTCATGTATTTTTTCCCCATGTCTAATTCCAACGTATTTGATTTTCGACCCTTTGAATGCTTTTGCTAGATCAACTACTTTGAAACTTGGAATTTTTGGTATCAAAATTTGTCCATTATCTAAATATTTAAGAGCCCACATTGACATTTCTATTGCATCATTCATCTTAATACTGAATCTAGTCATATCTTTATGCGTAACAGGTAAAATCTTATTTTTAGATTTTTTTAAGAAATATGGCATAACTGAACCTCTTGAAGCATTTACATTACCATATCTCAAAACGACAAATTTTGTATCTTTAAAGGGGCTATTCTTTTTTGCAGTAAGAAATAATTTTTCTGCACACAGTTTTGTTGCCCCATATAAATTTATTGGAGAGCAAGCTTTGTCTGTAGATAAAAAAATAACTTTCTTTACATTTTCTTCCAAACTGGCATCAATTAAATTTTGTGCACCATCAATATTTGTTTTAATTGCCTCACTAGGATTATATTCTGATGCTGGCACCTGCTTCATAGCAGCAGCATGAAAAACATAATCAATTCCATTTAACGCGATTTTAAGTCTTTTTCCGTCTCTTATATCTCCTATGAAATATCTTAAACATTTAAATTTTAATGTAGAAAAATATTTTTGCATCTCAAATTGTTTATTTTCATCTCTACTAAAAATAACTAGTCTCTTTATTCTTGGGTAATTTTTTAACAAATGTGATATTATAGCATTGCCAAAACTTCCTGTCCCACCTGTTATTAATATTGATTTACCATTCAACATAATTTTAATTCTTATCTAAATATTTTTTAATTTTTTTTAAATATTCTTTTTTATTTACTATTTTTTTATTGTTTAAGATACCTACAAATTTTTTTTTTTTATTATACTCTATTTTTGGAATTTCTGTTTCCATAAGATTTGATACTTCTATATCGTATAAAGAATATTTGTCATGGAAAGATGGAAAGATAATATTCGTATATCTTTTTTCAATATTTATATTTATTTCATAAGCATAAACTTTATTTTCATTAACCCGATATGAAATACTTATAAGTCCATAATAATCAGGAAAAGAAGCCAGAATTTTTTTTGAATATTGTAAAATTTTTTTCCTTTCTGAAGAAGTTATCAGAATTTCAGGTGTTGATAAACCTGGGACTGACTTATAATTGTAAATGTCCATTTTGTTTTTTAAAAAAAAGTTCCACTCATTGATAATATTTAAAAGTATTTTTTTTTTAGATCTTTTTTCTATAAAAAAAATTACACTTACATCTAGTCCTGGTATATATTTTGATAGATTGCCTTTTTTATTATCGCTATTTTTCTTTACCAATTTAAAATTATTATTTGATAATTTTCTATTTTCAATTTTAAATATAAATAACTTCCCGTAAATTGGACAATCAGGTTTTAAAACCCATTTTCCTTTTGGATAAATAGATCGATTTTTCTTAATTAATTTTGATTGTAAAGATGGAATATTTTTTTTTTTTAAAAATTTATGAAAATAATATTTACTATAAATACATTTTGCCAATTCATTATTAACACGATTAATCTTAAAAAATTTAAAGGCTGCTGCGGCAGATATAACGGATGGTCCTGTTGATCTGCAGACTATATCATTTACGATAAAATGTTTTTTTATTTTTTTGCAAATATTTAAAACTTTTTTCTTATCATAGACTGATCCCAAAAAAAATTGGTCTGAGTACTTTAAGGCTTTTGTGTCAGGTTTGTTATGAATTACAATGTTATAGTTTTTTTTAAAAAAAGAACTTTTAACATAAGAAATTTGATTTCTTCCTGCACCAAAAAAAATTAACTTAAAATTTTTTGTCATATTTTTTTCTAATTTTTTTTAATGGTCTCAATCCATCATATTTATCGGCCCTCCAGTTTTTTTCGATACTTTCACTGGTTGAGACAACTTTTTTAATTTTGCCTGAAATTATTTTATCTTTTTTAATAATATTTATGATTGCTCCCATTTCATTTGGCAACCAGCAATGATTAAATTTAAACTCTCTTCCTTTTTTATCTAAATCAATATGAAATTCTATAATCTGAGCCTTATGATCAAAAATTGCTTTATAAATTACTCCACTATTTTTTGTGTGATCTGACCATCCAATTTTTATTTTATTTTTGGTTAATTTACGTAAAAAATTGATTGAGTTTAAATTTATTGATTTCAAAGGGGCAGGATAACTTGAAACGCAATGTAAAATAGAATAATTTTCAAATTTGTATTTTCTAAATAATTTTAATTTATTTTGAATTTCATTTTTACTTGCCATCCCTGTTGAAAAAATTATTGGCTTTTTTTTCTTAATGCACTTAATAAATAGGTCGTCCCATAATAGTTCATAAGATGCTATTTTAAAAAAATCAACATAAGGATATAACTGATCAACAGCATCTAAATAAAAAGGAGTACACCCAAATAAAATTTTTTTCTTTTTACAATGATCTGATATTTTTTTAAGAAAATTAATTGGTAATTCCCATTTTTTTCTTAATTTAATATCTTTTCTTTTTCTTAAAATTGATCTGTGAAATAGTTGATCAATTCTAAAAAGTTGAAATTTCACTGCATCACAACCAATTTTTTTTGCTATATCAATAAAATGAAGGCATCTCTCTAGATTAGCATTATGATTACTTGATACCTCTGCAATAAAAAAATTTTTTTTAATCACAGTGTTTTTCCCATATATTTTTCATAATATTTTTTTATATTTTCGAAATTTATTTCATTCCCAACAACAAAATTTATTCTATTTTTTTTAACAATCTTGTAAGAAATTTTTGCACCTACGTTTTTAGCTAAACATAAGCCTGCAGCCGCATCCCAGATTTTTGCCTCATGCCCAATACATCCATCAAATTTTCCTTCACAAAAATACGCTAAATTGACAGCTAAAGAACCGGTTCTCAAACATCCCCTGGAATTATCATTGTAAGCCATAAATAGTCTTGATTCTTTACTTCTTATCTTTGAATTTTTTTTTTGACCAGAAAATGACATGGCAAAAAGACTGTCACTAAACTTTTTTGTTTTTATATTCAATTTTAAGGAATTTTTAAAAACTTGTTTTTTTTCGCATGAATAATATAATTCCCTTGTTAAAGGATTGTATATACATCCTATAATAAAATCTTTTTTTTCAAAGTAGGCTATACTTGAGGCAAAAATTGGAATTCTGTTTAGATAATTAACTGTTCCATCCAGCGCATCTACTATCCAAAAATTAGATTTGTTTTTTCCAAAAAAACCTTTTTCTTCAAATAAAATAGTTTGCTTCTTATTTTTTTTTAAAATTATGTCTAAAATTTTTTGTTCTGCTTCAAAATCTACTTTAGTAGAAATATCTCTATTGCTTTTTTTTGTTAAAATACTTTGGGTCATTTCAAAATTATGAATTAATTTTTCTCCAGCCTTGATTGCGGCTTTAATTGCAATTTTAAGATTATTTTCTTTTATATCGATTCTCATTTATTTTTTTTTAACTTATTTATATTTGATAAGTAAAGATTCCAATTTTCTAATAAAATTTGAGATATAGGCTCATTCTTTCTTAAACCTAAAGCTATTTCTAAAAAATCTTCTTTGTTCAAAGAATTTTTTAAATATGAAATATTAAAATCTGGATCTTTTCTGTTCTTATAATTAAAAGCACAAAATATGCCAAAAGAAATAGCTTTAGGATAAATTCCATTTGCAATACACTTATTCGCAGCTCCTATCAACCGTTCGTCAATTTTTAACTTTCTAAAAGGTTCTCTCGCCACTCTATCGATTGGATCAAATAATAATTTATTAGTGAATCTGCTTAATTCTTTTTTTGAATAATATTTTATCGTTTTAAGATCTATATTATATTTTTGGATTAAAAGTTTTGAAAGTTCAGAAAAACTTGAATTTAATAATCTTTTTGAAAATTTTAAATTTGCTATCTCGTGTATATATCTTAGGCCAACAATATGACCCAAATAAGCAAGTATACAGTGAACTGTATTATGTAAATATAGTTTACATATCCATTGATCATGTAATTTTTTTTTATTAAGAAAAATTGCCTTATCGAAAAATGCCTCTAATCTTTTTTCAACATAGCATATTCCATTTTCTGTAATTGTTGATTTTCTACCATATTTTTTTTTAATTTTTCCTGATGCAGTATTTGAACTGATAACATCAGGTACCCCAAAAAAAATATTATTAAATTTATTTAGTTTTTCCTTAAGAATATCAACACATTTTATGTCATTTTCTAATATAAGAATTTTATTCTTATAACTAAATAAATTTTGAGAAATAGATTCTATACTCCTTGTCCCCGCACATAAAATTATCAAATCATATTCATTTAAGAATTTAGATTCTTCACCAAAAGAAAATATTTTTTCAAATACAACCCTCTTAGAAATATATTTTTTATTTTTTATCATTATTGAATGAAATGTTTTATTTTTTTTAAAAAAATTAACTATATTTGCATTGTTCTCTACATAACTTAATTTTGCTTTTTTATTCAAAATCCAAGGCAAATAACCTCTTCCGATTGCTCCTGCACCATAAATTAAAATTTTTGATTTCATTTTGTGATTATATTTATATTTTTTTTGGCTTTTTTAATTAAATGACTAGTACTTTTTTCATTTATCGATGCCGCTATGATAAAGCAAGCTCTATCAGCGCAGTTTTTGTAATTGTAAATTAGATCATTCTTTTTTTTTGTAAAAAAAACTTTAAGATAATCATTTTTATTCAATTTAATTTTTTTATATGTAATTTTTTTTATTTTACCAGGCTTTGGCCATACGCTACTTGTCATCCCAACTTTGCTATATTTGTTCATAAGTAATTCTTTGTTAAACTTTTTGCCGAGAGAAGTTAACATTGCTGCTCTAATAATATTTTTTCCTGTAGCAGCAGGAACTAGATATTGACAGTCAAAACCTCCTGATAATCTTGTAGTCATTTCTATAATTATTAATTTTTTACCTGATATCATTAAATCAAATTTTGCTGGGCCTACTTTTATTCCAATGCTCTTTGCCACTTTTTCTACAAATCTAAATATTTTTTTTTGATCTTTTAATTTTAACTTTGATGGATTTCTTAAACCAGTTTCTAAAGCTTTTCCGTTTGAGTGATTGAAATATCTCTCCGTGATGAAACACGGATGAAAGTTACCCTTCACATCAAATAATGTTTCAACTGTATATTCTCTTCCATGATAATATTTTTCTATAATACAATATCCACATCTAGAAGCTTTAATTGCATTACTAACATATCCATCAAGTTGCTTACCTTCAATTTTTTTTGTAATTATTTCAATACCCCTACTGGCACTATTATCAACGTTTTTTATTATAAATGGATATCCTATCTTATTTTCAATTTTTTTAATCAAACCATTAGAAGTTTTTAAAACTTTCATAAAAGGGATACTTAAAATATTTTTTTTTTGAAGAAATTTTCTAAATAAATACTTATTGTTGGTTAATTTTGCACAGGTTATTCCAGATGATACTAAATTTAATTGTTTTGCTAAGCTAGCTTGAGTTACAGTGCAATCAATACCCCCTGCAAATATTGATTTGATAGAATATTTCTTTTTTAATTTTTTTGATAAAGAAATATTTTTTTTTATGTCAAAGATATCTACACAAAAAAATAAATCAGCTTTTTTTTTGCAGATACAATTTTTATTTTGATCTGTAACTATAGTTTTATATCCTAATTCTTTCGCACATAAGATATTTGGAATTTGAAGTTGTCCACCTCCTAGAATCCAAACGTAACTATCTCTAGATTGTCTCATTTTTTTTACAATAAACTAAGATAGATAATAATTAGATTATTAATATATAAAAATTTTTTTCAGTGCATAAATCAAGCCAATTGAGCTATTAGTACTGGTCAGCTGCACGCATTACTGCGCTTCCACACCCAGCCTATCAACGTGGTGGTCTACCACGGCTCTATAGGAAGAACTAGTTTTGAGGTGAGTTTCCCGCTTAGATGCTTTCAGCAGTTATCTCGTCCATACTTAGCTACCCGGCACTGCAGCTGGCGCTACAACCGGTCCACCAGTGGTATGTTCAACCCGGTCCTCTCGTACTAGGGTCAACTCCTCTCAATTCTTCTACACGCATAGCAGATAGGGACCGAACTGTCTCACGACGTTCTGAACCCAGCTCACGTACCACTTTAATTGGCGAACAGCCAAACCCTTGGGACCTGCTCCAGCCCCAGGATGTGATGAGCCGACATCGAGGTGCCAAACACTGCCGTCGATATGAGCTCTTGGGCAGTATCAGCCTGTTATCCCCGGCGTACCTTTTATCCGTTGAGCGATGGCCCTTCCACTCAGAACCACCGGATCACTATGACCGACTTTCGTCTCTGCTCGACTTGTCAGTCTCACAGTCAGGCAAGCTTATGCCATTGCACTCTACGAACGATTTCTGACCGTTCTGAGCTTACCTTCGCACGCCTCCGTTACTATTTGGGAGGCGACCGCCCCAGTCAAACTACCCACCATACAATGTCTTGATGCCGGATAACGGCTATCAGTTAGATATCAAGAAAAACAAAAGAGGTATTTCACTGGTGACTCCACAAAAGCTGACGCCTTTGCTTCAATGTCTCCCTCCTATGCTAAATATGTTTTTCCTAATACCAATGTAAAGTTGCAGTAAAGGTGCACGGGGTCTTTCCGTCTAACTACGCGAACTCCGCATCTTCACGGAGAATTCAATTTCACTGAGTTGATGTTGGAGACAGCGGAGAAATCGTTACGCCATTCATGCAGGTCGGAACTTACCCGACAAGGAATTTCGCTACCTTAGGACCGTTATAGTTACGGCCGCCGTTTACTGGGGCTTCAGAAATGAGCTTGCACCCATCGCATTAACCTTCCAGCACCGGGCAGGCGTCAGACCCTATACATCCACTTACGTGTTAGCAGAGCCCTGTGTTTTTGATAAACAGTCGCTTCTCCCTGGCTTGTGCCACCTTTTAAAAGTTGCCTTTAAAAAGGTCTTCCTTATTCCGAAGTTACGGAAGCATTTTGCCGAGTTCCTTCAACATCATTCTCTCAAGCGCCTAAATATACTCTATTAATCCACCTGTGTCGGTTTAGGGTACGGTCTAATGATGGAGCTGTTTCTTGGAACCTTTTCACAGCAAGTTCAATCCATTAAGAACTCACAATTTACAAGATTCGTCACTACCATCTGGTTAAGGAATATTAACCTTATTTCCATCGACTACGGCTTTCGCCCTCGCCTTAGGTGCCGACTAACTCTGCGCGGATTAACCTTGCGCAGAAACCCTTGGATTTTCGGCGAAGAAGTTTTTCACTTCTTTTATCGTTACTTATGTCAGCATTCGCACTTCTGATACCTCCAGGATCCTTCACAGGTATCCCTTCGCAGGCTTACAGAACGTTCCGCTACCAGTTATAATTTTCGAAAAAATTATAAATCCACAGATTCGGTATATGATTTTAGCCCCGTTACATCTTCGGCGCAGAAACTCTATTAGACCGGTGAGCTGTTACGCTATCTTTAAAGGATGGCTGCTTCTAAGCCAACCTCCCGGCTGTTAAGGAATTTCCACATCCTTTCACACTTAATCATAATTTGGGGACCTTATCTGGTGGTCTGGGCTCTTTCCCTCTCGACCATGGACCTTAGCACCCACAGTCTGTCTGCTGAGGAACAATGTTTAGCATTCGGAGTTTTATTAGGTTTGGTAAGAATCTCTTCCCCCTAGCCCATTTAGTGCTCTACCTCTAAACATCTATTTACTCAACGCACTACCTAAATAGTTTTCGCGGAAAACCAGCTATCTACGAATTTGGTTGGCCTTTCACCCCTTACCACAAGTCATCCAAAGACTTTTCAACGTCAACTGGTTCGGTCCTCCGGCAAGTGTTACCTTGCTTTCAACCTGCTCATGGTAAGCTCATTCGTTTTCGGGTCTAATTCATTTAACTATTCGCCCTATTAAGACTTGCTTTCGCTACGCCTACACCTAGATGGCTTAAGCTTGCTAAATAAATTAAGTCACTGACCCATTATACAAAAGGTACGCCGTCACTCTAAAAAGAGCTTCGACTGATTGTAGGCATGCAGTTTCAGGTTCTATTTCACTCCCCTAATAGGGGTTCTTTTCACCTTTCCCTCACGGTACTAGTTCACTATCGGTCACTGAAGAGTATTTAGGCTTAGAGGGTGGTCCCCCTATATTCGAGCAGGATTTCACGTGTCCCGCTTTACTCAAGAATTTTGTCAAACATTACTCATACGGGACTATCACCCTCTATGGTTAGCATTTCCAAACTATTCAAATTTTTTTAACAAAACTACAGGCCTATTCCGCTTTCGCTCGCCACTACTAACAGAATCTCAATTGATTTCTTTTCCTCTGGTTACTTAGATGTTTCAGTTCTCCAGGTTGTCTCTTTAAACCTATGTATTCAGTTTAAAGTACCACATAAAGTGGTGGGTTTCCCCATTCGGAAATTTTCGGATCAAAACTTACATACAGCTCCCCGAAACTTATCGCAGTATATCACGTCCTTCATCGGCTTTCAGTGCCAAGGCATCCGCCACACGCCCTTAAACGCTTGATTTATGCACAGAAAAAAATTCTGTGTTGAATCAAATTTTTATTTGAACATTAGCTAATAACACTACTAATGTTCGGATATAGATATTGATATTAATTATTATTTTATTCACAATTTTTATAGCTAAGTGCTCTGGTGGAGGATAGCGGGATCGAACCGCTGACCTCCTGAATGCAAATCAGGCGCTCTCCCAGCTGAGCTAATCCCCCATGATCTTAAATTGGTGGGCCGAGAAAGACTCGAACTTTCGACCCCACCCTTATCAAGGGTGTGCTCTAACCAACTGAGCTACCGGCCCCCATGCAAGAGAAACACTAAGTTCAAGAAGAGAAATGAGGACGGTCAACATTAACCGTGTATATTATTTAGAATAAAAATTTTATTTTTATTCATCCTTAGAAAGGAGGTAATCCAGCCGCAGGTTCCCCTACGGCTACCTTGTTACGACTTCACCCCAGTCGCTGACTATACCGTGGTCAAGGGTTTTAAACCTTGCCTTAAGGTAGAACCAACTCCCATGGTGTGACGGGCGGTGTGTACAAGACCCGGGAACGCATTCACCGTGGCACGCTGATCCACGATTACTAGTAATTCCAGCTTCATGTACTCGAGTTGCAGAGTACAATCCGAACTGAGGTATCTTTTAAGGATTTGCTTAACGTCGCCGTTTTGCTTCCTGTTGTAGATACCATTGTAGCACGTGTGTAGCCCAACACGTAAGGGCCATGAGGACTTGACGTCATCCCCACCTTCCTCCAGCTTATCACTGGCAGTTCTTTCAGAGTGCCCAACTAAATGATGGCAACTAAAAGTGAGGGTTGCGCTCGTTGCGGGACTTAACCCAACATCTCACGACACGAGCTGACGACAGCCATGCAGCACCTGTGTTTCGTCCGGCCGAACCGAAAACTTTAATCTCTTAAAGTCGCGACGAACATGTCAAGTGTTGGTAAGGTTCTGCGCGTATCTTCGAATTAAACCACATGCTCCACTACTTGTGCGGGTCCCCGTCAATTCATTTGAGTTTTAACCTTGCGGTCGTACTCCCCAGGCGGTGTGTTTATCGCTTTCGCTGCGACACTGAAAATAAATTTCCAACGTCTAACACACATCGTTTACGGCATGGACTACGAGGGTATCTAATCCTCTTCGCTACCCATGCTTTCGTTCCTCAGTGTCAGTAATGATCCAGAAAGCTGCCTTCGCAATTGGTATTCTTTCTAATATCTACGAATTTCACCTCTACACTAGAAATTCTGCTTTCCTCTATCAAACTCTAGCTGAAAAGTTTTGATGGCAGTTCCAGAGTTAAGCTCTGGGATTTCACCACCAACTTTTTCAACCACCTACGAACTCTTTAAGCCCAGTAATTCCGAACTACGCTAGGTCCCTTCGTATTACCGCGGCTGCTGGCACGAAGTTAGCCGGACCTTCTTATTCGGGTACAGTCATTTTCTTCCCCGACGAAAGAGCTTTACAACCCAAAGGCCTTCTTCACTCACGCGGCATCGCTGCATCAGAGTTTCCTCCATTGTGCAAGATTCCCCACTGCTGCCTCCCGTAGGAGTTTGGGCCGTGTCTCAGTCCCAATGTGGCTGATCATCCTCTCAAATCAGCTATTGATCAAAGTCTTGGTAGGCCATTACCCTACCAACAAACTAATCAAGTGCAGGCTCATCCAATGGTGCATAAAGCTTTCTCCGTAAAGACTTATCCGGTATTAGCACAAGTTTCCTCGTGTTATTCCAGGCCAAAGGGTAGATACCTACATGTTACTCACCCGTCTGCCACTAAGTATTGCTACTTCGTTCGACTTGCATGTGTTAGGCGTGCCGCCAGCGTACGTTCTGAGCCATGATCAAACTCTCAAGTTTAAAAACGGCGCACACTAGCTTCTATATAAATTCTAAGAATAAAATTTATATAATGTTTGAAGTGTGTACGACAAATTTTGGTAACCTTAACCGTCCACACTTCTCTTCTTAAATTATGTACTTTTTAAATAGCTAATTGAGCAAAAAACTCAATAAATCCCCACAAATTTATTACTAAATCAAAATTTTTGTTGAGAAGTTCGATGCTTATAGGCTAAAATAGTGGGAAATCAAGCATTTAACATCAAAAAAACGTCAAAAAAGACAGCATTTTATAGGGTTTTTTTTGATTTTTCTAAAATGTTAAATTAATAATTGAAATTTCATAAATGTTCTAATGATTAACAAATTTAAATTTAAAATTCAAAATGAGATTATTGCATTATTTGCACTAATCATCATCACAACTGTATTTACTTTGTATTATAATTACACAAAAAAAAAAATAAATAACGATTATAAACAAATTATTGAAAACATATATTTTAAGAAAACAATTAATCATTTTTTTAATAAACTAGAGCCGAGATTTAAAAAAATTTCACACAATGTTAAGGTTGGAGAAACTTTTGATAGTATTCTTGAGAGTTACTTGATTAATAAAGAAGAAGTTAAAATTTTAAAAAAAAAATTATCAAAAAAAATAAACTTAAATAAACTTAAAACTAATCAAAAAATTTATTTAACAATTGATCAAAGTAAAAATACAATAAAGGAATTCATATTTCAAATCTCCAATAAAGAAAGGGTTATTTTAACTCAAGATTTAGAAAATAAAATTTTTAATCAAAGAGTTATTCTCACAAAGCTTAAGAAGCAGGTCAAATATAGTGAAAACGTAATTTTACAAAGCTTATATAAAGCTGCCTCAGAAAAAAAAATCCCAGCTAATATCATCATAGAATTTGCAAGAGTCTATGGTTTTCAAGTTGATTTTCAAAGAGACATTAGAAAAAAAGATAAATTTCAAATAATGTACGAGGTTTTTGTAGACGAAAAAAAAAAAATAATTGAAACTGGAAATATTTTATTTGCAAATCTTATTTTAAGTGGTGAAGAAAATTCACTATATTATTTTGATGGTGAAGGAAGCATCGGACATTACGATAAAAATGGAAGAAGTATTCAAAAAGCATTAATGAAAACTCCAATTAATGGAGCTAGACTCTCTTCACCATTTGGAATGAGGAAACACCCAATAGATGGATTCAATAAAATGCATAGAGGGACTGACTTCGCAGCTCCATTAGGAACACCAATAATGGCCTCAGGATCAGGTGTAATCAAAAAAGCTGGTTGGTGTGGTGGGGGCGGAAATTGTGTTGTTATAAAACATAACTCAACTTATCAAACTATCTATGCACACATGTCAAAATTTGCAAAAGGTATAAGAGGTGGCGTTCGTGTCAAGCAAGGCCAAACAATAGGATACGTGGGTTCTACTGGAAAATCTACAGGTCCACATCTTCATTATGAGGTTTTAATCAATGGAAAAAGGGTTAATTCACAAACTTTAAAACTTCCTTCAGGAAAAATTTTAAAAGGAAATGAGAGAAAAATATTTGAAACAAAAAAAATTAAGTTAAACGTTTTAAAATCAGAAAAAATTGTTGGTCTAAATTAGTATATAGATAAATATCTATTTAATCTGAGTTATTGTTTTGTTTTCATCAGATTCATTCTGGTCTTTTTTCACGTCTACTATATTTTGTGAAGAATTGGCAACATCATTATTTGTTGAATTAAGTTTTTTTTGAGCATCTTGATCATTTAAAATTCTAGTAAAATGGTCCGCGTGTTGAAAATAATTTTCTGATAAAATTTTATCTCCATTAGATAAAGCCTCTCTCGCAAGATTACTATATTTTTCAATTAATTTTGATGCATTATGATTATTTCTACCTGGAGACTTTCTCTGAAAATTCTCACTTTTTGAGAAGTTAGAGCCATATTTTGGTCTATCTGTATTAGATTTAAAACTTCTATCGTTTCTTCTAAAGTTATTTCTTCTAACATTATTATTGTTTCTAAATGTAACCATAAAATTTATTTTTTTGTACTAACTATACATCGATCATTTTTTGCTAAATCTTTTACAATTTTATTAATATAAAAATTATTTTCATTTAACATTTTTTTTATTGGTAACCTTTGATCATAACCAATTTCTAAAATTAGTTTTCCATTTTTTTTTATCAATTCAGACGACTTTTTAATTACTTTTCTGATAACTGATAAACCCTCTAAACCACCATCTAAAGCCAGTTTTGGCTCGTAATTAATCACTTCCCTGTTTAGTTTATTCAAATCAAACTTTTTAATGTAAGGAGGATTAGAAATAATTAAATCATATTTGTGAAAAATTAACTTGTCAACATCTGATTTAACTAATTTTATTCTGTTGCTTACGCCAAGTTTTTTTGCATTATATCTGCATATTTCAACACAATCTTGACTTAAATCTATACCAGTTCCTGAAAAAAACTTTTTTTCTTTTAATATTGAAAGTGCTATACATCCTGAACCAACTCCGACCTCTAAAAAATTTAAATAGTTTTTGTTTTTATAAATTCTTAAAACTTGCTCTATTATTACTTCTGTGTCTGGTCTTGGAATTAAAACCTTTTCATTTACTTTAAAATCGTATTTCCAAAAGGATTTTATGCCGGTCAGGTATGCTAGTGGTTTCCCTCTTGATCGTTTCAAAATCAGATCTCTAAAACTGTTTTGAGTACTCTTATCGAGTTCTTTATCAAGGTTTAGCAGGATAAACTTTCTATCTTTTTTAATTACTTGAGATAACAAAAGTTCACTATCTAATAAAGCGGAACTAATTTTATTTTTCTTGAGCTCTCTACAGGCACTTTTTATTGCAATTTCAATGTTCATCAATTCAAAATATTCAAACTTTCCTCTTGTGCCTGAAGAGTCAGTGCTTCAATCATTTCATCAAATACCTCACCTTCTAAAAATTCTTCAAGCTTATGTAGTGTTAAATTTATTCTATGATCAGTAACTCTTCCTTGCGGAAAATTATAAGTTCTTATTCTTTCAGATCTATCACCTGAACCTATTTTACTTTTCCTATCTTTGGATCTCTCATTTTCAATTCTTGACCTTTCAAGCTCATACAATCTAGATCTTAAAATTTTCATCCCTTTAGCTTTATTCTTATGTTGAGATTTTTCATCTTGTTGAGAAACAGATATTCCAGAGGGAATATGAGTAATTCTAACTGCACTATCGGTAGTGTTTACTGATTGCCCTCCTGGACCTCCAGCTCTAAAAACATCAACTCTTAAATCACTTTCATTTATCTTTAAATCAACCTCTTCTGCTTCAGGTAAAACTGCAACCGTCGCTGCAGATGTGTGTACTCTACCCTGTGTTTCAGTGTCTGGTACTCTTTGCACTCTATGAACGCCACTTTCATATTTTAAAGTAGAATAGATATTACTTCCTTTTATAGAAGCAATTACCTCTTTTAATCCACCAGCCTCACTTCTAGAAATTGAAATTAATTCAAGATTCCATTTTTTTTTATTACTTACTTTTTCGTACATCTTAAAAAGATCCGAAGCAAATAAACTAGCTTCTAAACCACCTGTTCCAGCTCTAATTTCAATTATTGCATTTTTTTTATCTGCTTCATCTTTCGGTAATAAAAATAATTTTAATTTTTTTTCATTTTTCTCATTTTGAATTTTTAGATCAGATAATTCTGACTCAGCCATTTTGATCATATCTGCGTCAGAATTTTTATCCTCCAAGATTGTTTGAATTTCTTTTTTATTTTTTTCGAAGGAGATATAATATTTAGCGATTTTAATTATTTCATTTAAATCAGCATACTCTTTAGATTTTTCAGCAAAAGAGTCTTTATCAATTTCTGCTGAGGACAACTCTTTTTCTAATAGCGCATGTTTATTAATTAAATCGTTTACAGTTTTTAAAGGTATCATTTCAAATTTTTTAATTCAGACACTTTTTTTTCAACCTCACTTACTACCTTATCAATCATGTTATTAGTTAAAACTTTTTCTGACTGTACTCCAGATAAATAAAGCATATTATTTCCTTTTTTACCTCCAGTTATTCCAACGTCGGTTTGAGCTGCCTCTCCAGGGCCGTTAACTACGCAACCAATTACAGATAAAGTAATTGGAGTTTTTATATGGGAAAGTTTTTTTTCTAATATTTTTACAGTTTTAATTACTTCAAAGCCTTGTCTTGCACACGAGGGACAAGAAATTATTTTCACTCCCCTCTCTCTTAAATTCAAAGATTTTAGTATTTCATTTCCAATTTTGACCTCCTCGACAGGGTTATCTGATAAAGAAATTCTGATAGTGTCACCAATACCCTCTAAAAGCAATGTTCCAATCCCAATAGAAGATTTTATGCTTCCTGGGATGAAGCCCCCTGCTTCTGTAATTCCTAAATGAAGTGGATAATTAATAGATTTTGATAATTGTCTGTATGCTTCAATCGATAAAAAAACATCTGATGACTTAACGCTTACCTTTAAATTTTGAAAATTTTCATCTTCGAGTATCTTTATATTTCTCAAAGCACTTTCAACTAACGCTTCTGGACAAGGTTCTTTATATTTTTCTAAGATATCTTTTTCTAAAGATCCAGCATTAACTCCCACTCTAATCGAGCAATTATTATCAACTGCAGCTTTAACGACTTCTTTAATTTTATCTTTATTTCCTATATTTCCAGGATTTATTCTTAGACAGCTTGCACCACTTTCAGCAGCCTCAATAGCTCTTTTATAATGAAAATGAATATCAGCGACTATAGGTATATCAACATGTTTGATTATTTCTTTTAATGCTTTTGATGATGGCTCATCAGGACAAGAAACTCTAACTATATCAGCTCCCTCTGAGCTAATTTCATTTATTTGATTAATTGTAGCTCTTACGTCTGTTGTGAGAGTATTAGTCATTGACTGAACTGATATTGGATTTGCTCCTCCTACTTTGACTTTACCAACATTAATCTCTTTCGTTTCTCTTCTTTTTATATCTCTATAAGGTCTTATGCTCATTTTTTTTGGTCTAATTTGAATTCTTTATGTAAGGCAATTAAAGCTTTTTGTGTATTTTTTTTATCAATTAAAACTGAAATTTTAATCTCAGAAGTTGAAATGACTTTAATATTTATTTTCTTGTTTGCAAGTGTTTGAAACATTCTAAATGTAACACCTGGAGTAGTTATCATGCCTACTCCGATCACCGAAATTTTAGATACCCCCCTTTCAAAGAGTAATTTTCTGTATTTGATGGTTTTATTTTGTTGAATAATTTTTTTGGTTTTACTCAAGTCGTCTGATTTAATTGTAAAAGTTAAATCTGTTTCTTTCCCATTCGCAGAAATATTTTGCACAACCATATCAACGTTTATTAAATTTTTAGATAATGGTTTAAAGATCGCTGCAGCAACACCAGGTTTATCCTTTACACCTATAAGAGAAACTTTTGAATCATTTTGAGTTGAGGAAATTCCAGTAACAATTTTATTATTTGCAATCTTGGATCTTTTGGTAATCAATGTTCCTGATCTTTTGGAAAAAGATGATTTTACTTCGATATCAATCCTATTTAATCTTGCATCTTGTATTGAAACTGGTTGCATCACTTTTGCACCCAACGATGCCATCTCTAACATTTCCTCATAAGATATTACTTTAATCTTTTTAGCGTTTTTCAATTTGTTAGGATCAGTTGTGTACACTCCTTCTACATCAGTATAGATAATACATCTCTCAGCTTTGAAAAACTTAGCAATCATAATTGCACTTGCATCAGATCCACCCCTTCCAATAGTTGTAATTCTATTTTCATCATTCAGTCCCTGAAACCCTGTGACTATTGGTATACCACCCTTTTTTAAATATTTTATAATATTGCCTTTATTGATTTGGTTTATTCTTGAATTTTTATATTTACCTTTTGTCAAAATTGGAATTTGCCAAGATAACCAAGATCTAGATTCGTACCCCTCATGAATTAATCGTCCAGCTAATAAAGAACACGAAATTTGCTCACCTGAAGAAACCAAAACATCATGTTCTGAATCTGAAAAACTATCACTTATTTCAAAAGATTTTTTTATTAATTCATTAGTCACACCACTCATGGCTGATGAAACTACAATAACTTTGTAGTTTTTCCTTTTGTAATTAATGATTATTTTAGCAACTTTTTTTATCTTTTTGATAGTACCAACTGATGTGCCTCCAAATTTTAATACGACAATTTTCATGATAAAATAATCTTTAAATTTAAAAAATATTGAATAAATACATGTTGAATATAAAGTCAACTTACAAATGAAAAATAACACAATTAACAAAAAAGAAATAGAAAAATTTTCTAAAATTGCTGAAGAATGGTGGAATCCTGAAGGCAAATTTAAACCATTACATAAATTTAACCCTATAAGAATTTCATATATTAAAGAAAATATTATCAAAACTTTCAATTTAGAGAATAAAAAGAACCCGTTAAAAAATGTTAAAATTCTAGATGTAGGTTGTGGAGGAGGATTACTATCAGAGCCTATGTGCAGGTTAGGCGCAGAAGTTACTGGAATTGATGCGTCCGACAAAAATATTAATGTTGCAAAAATCCATTCAAAAAAAAACGATCTTAAAATTAATTATTTTTGTTCATCTCCTGAAAATTTCAAAATTAAAGATAAGTTTGACGTAATTTTAAATATGGAGATTGTAGAACATGTTGAGGATGTAAGTTTTTTTTTGAAATCATGTAATAATCTTTTAAAGAAAAATGGTATTATGTTTGTTGCAACTTTAAATAAGACTTTAAAATCTTATATTTTTGCTATCGTAGGTGCAGAATACATTCTACGTTGGCTTCCAATTGGGACTCATGAGTGGGAAAAATTTTTAAAGCCTGAGGAATTGATTTCAATTCAAAAGGATAATGATCTTAAACTAGACCGAATTGATGGAATGAGTTTTAATATTTTAAAGGATAAATGGAGTTTAACTGATGATAAATCTGTGAACTACATTACAAAATTTATTAAAAATTAATTATTTTTATTTTCAACCCATGGTATCAAATGAGTATCAATACCCTCTTCTTTAAGCTCTTTTATATCCTTCTTAGATGCTGTTCCATAAATACCTTTATCTCTTTTTTTATTATTATAATGAATTGATCTTGCTTCATACGCAAAATTTTCACCAACATAATCAAAATTATTTTTGATAAATTCTTGATATTTATTTATCGTTTTTTTTATTTGTTGATACTTACGAATATTTTTTTTCTCATCTTTTAAACTTACACTTTTATTTATTAATTTGGGTGCCATCAAATTTTTTTCCACCCTAAGTGATCCACAACTATGACAATTAATTAATCTTTGTTTTTTAAGTTTATCAAACTCTTTTGATGACGCGAACCAGCTATCAAATATCAGATTACATTTATTACACAGTAAGTTGTATTTAATCATTTTGTTTATATAGTTATTTTTATAAATAAATTCAACAAGCTAACTCCGATAGTCCGTATTAATATTTATATATTCTTTCGTAAAATCCATAGTATATACAGTAAAGTTTTTTTTTCCATTTCCAATATCGACACTAATATCGATAGCAGGGCCTTTCATATAATTTGCAGCATCTGTTTCGTTGTATTGATTATAAATTCTTCCTTTATTAACAATTATTAAATCCCCAAATTTTATAGATAATTTATTTAAATTAATATCAACATTTGATTTACCTATTGCCATAATTACTCTTCCCCAATTCGGATCCTCTCCAGCAATAGCAGTTTTTACTAAAGGGGAATTTGCAATCGAAAAGCCTATTTTTTTTGCGTCTTGCTCAGATTTCGAGTTTAAAATATTAATTGTTATAAATTTAGAGGCTCCCTCTCCATCAGCAACTACTCGTTTTGCTAAATTTAGCAAAACTTTATTTAGAGACTCTTCAAATAATTTAATTTTTTTATCATTAATTGTTTTTATAAGAGAATTTTTTGCTTTGCCTGTCGAAAAAATACTAATCATATCATTAGTGCTTGTATCTCCATCACAGGTTATAGCATTAAAGGTATTTTCAATATTCTTTTTAAGTAATTTCTTTAATACATCATTAGAGATATCTGCATCAGTAAAAATATATCCTAATGTCGTTGCCATATTAGGTTGTATCATTCCTGAACCTTTAGCTATCCCATAAATCTTAACTGATGTATTGCCTATTTTGCATTCTTCCATTGCTATTTTGGGCTTTGTATCTGTTGTCATTATTGCTAAGGCTACCTTCATCCAAATATATTTATTTTGTGTGTATTTAATATTTTTAATCAAATCTTGAATTTTAGATTTTATTTTTTCCTCAGGAAATTTTTCTCCAATCGTTCCTGTGCAGCCAAAAATAATATTTTTTGGTTTAATTATTTTTGGATCATCTTCATCCTCTTTTTGTTTTTCAGTTAATTGTTTAGAAACTAATTCTGCAATGCTTTGCATACTTCTGTATCCTTGTTCGCCAGTAAATGAATTTGCGTTTCTTGTATTAACTAAAAGCGAATAAATCTTTTGAGTTTTTTGACTTAAATTCCATTTGATATTTTCTGATAAAATTTTTGACTGGGTATAAATTGAAGCAAAATTTGCACCATCACGAAAATAAAACATAGCTAAATCATCTCTTTTGGAGTCATATAAATTTGCACTAACTGATGATACTGAAAGACCATCAAGATGATCAAGATCTTGAAATTGGCCCATTTTTCGATTTTGAGATTTTGATACTAAAAAATTTGTTAAATTAATTCCCATGATGTTTAAAATTTAAATTAAATAACTATATTAAAAGTTGTAATTAAAATGTATATCAAAAACTAATGTTAAATCCTCTAAACTTTATTTCTAAATTTATCAAATCTGGCAATCAAAAAGAGCTTGATAGAATTAGTAAAATTGTAAAACAAATCAATTTTTTAGAAGAAAATGTCAAAAAACTTAAAGATGAGGACTTTCCAAGGGAAACTTTAAGATTAAAACAAAAGATTAGCGAGGGTTCATCTCTAAATCAAATTTTACCAGAAGCTTTTGCATTAGTACGAGAAGCCTCTCGTAGAACTAGAGGTGAGAGACATTTCGATGTTCAAATGATTGGTGGAGTAGTTTTGCATGAAAGTAAAATAGCGGAAATGAGAACTGGTGAAGGTAAAACTCTAACTATAGCTTTGGCTGCATATTTAAATTCACTTGAAGAAAAAGGAGTTCATATTGTAACAGTAAATGACTACCTTGCAAAAAGAGACTCGATTGAGATGGGGAAGATTTACAACTTTTTGGGTTTATCTTCTGGTTACATAAATAATGATCAAAATGATGTTGAAAGGAAAAAAAATTATAATTGCGATATTACCTATGCAACAAACAGTGAACTAGGTTTTGATTATCTAAGAGACAACATGAAATACTCAAAAGATGAAATGGTTCAAAGACTAAATAATTTTGCGATTGTAGATGAAATAGACTCTTGTTTGATTGATGAAGCTAGAACCCCACTAATAATCTCTGGAGCTGCAGAGGATAAAACTAATCAATATCTTGCTATTGATAAAATTGTGAAATTATTAAATGAAAAAGATTATGAAATTGACGAAAAAGACAAAAATATTCTTTTAACGAATGAGGGTATTAATCATATCGAAAATTTATTTTCAAATGCAGGTATATTAAAAAATAATAATTTCTATGATCCTGAAAATTTGGATTTAGTTCATTTTGTAAATCAAGCTTTAAGAGCAAATCATTTATTTAAAAAAGACAAAGATTACCTCATTAAAGATAACAGTGTTAAAATCGTAGATGAATTAACTGGTCGAATTCTTGAGGGCAGAAGGTTTGGGGATGGCCTTCATCAGGCAATAGAAGCCAAAGAAAAAATCGAGATCCAAGCTGAAAATCAAACTTTAGCTTCTATTACTTACCAGAATTATTTCAAACTTTATAAAAAGATATCAGGATGCACTGGAACAGCTGCCACAGAGGCGGAGGAGTTTTTTGAAATCTACAATCTGAATGTAGTTGTAATTCCAACTAATAAAAATATGATCAGGAAAGATTTTAATGACCAAATTTTTCGAACTGAAGTAGAAAAAAATAATGCAATAATTAAAAAAATTAAAGATTGTCACGAAAAGAGCCAGCCTCTTTTAGTCTTTACATCTAGCGTGAGTAAATCTGAGATATTTTCAAAATTACTTACTCAGGAAAAAATTAAGCACATTGTGTTAAATGCTAAAAATCATGAAAATGAAGCAGAGATTATAGCTAATGCTGGTAAAGCCAAATCAGTAATAATCACAACGAGTATTTCTGGTAGAGGTGTAGATATCCAATTAGGGGGAAAAAAAGGATCAATAGAGGACGATCAACTCAAAAAAAATAAAGATTATATTAAATCTATAGGAGGTTTATTTGTTATTGGAACTGAAAGAATGGAGTCTAGAAGAGTAGACAATCAAGCAAGAGGAAGATCAGGCAGACAAGGAGACGAGGGAAGCTCTATTTTTTACGTTAGTTTAGAGGATGACCTTATGAGAATTTTTGGATCCGAGTCCATGAACAATATTCTTCAAAAACTTGGCCTCAAAGACGGTGAAAGTATAGATCATCCTTGGATAAATAAAGCCCTAGAGAGGGCACAACAAAAAGTTGAGGCACGAAATTTTGATATTAGAAAAACTCTTATAAAATTTGACAATGTTTTAAATGATCAAAGGCAAGTAGTATTTTCTCAAAGAAAAGATGCTATGGATAGTGAAAAAATTTTTGATTATTCAGATAATTTTTTATCAGAAATAGTTGACAACTTAATAAGCCTAAAAATTCAAAAATTATCAAATCCAAAAAATAATGAGTTTAATAATAAATTAAAGGCTATTTTTGGAAAAAGTCTAAACGATGATGAATATGATGAATTAATATCTTTAACAGACACAAAATTAAGAGAGAAAATTTTTGAAAAATTTAAATTTGCTAGAGAAGAGAGATCTAAAATTCTGGGGGGAAACCAATCAAAAGATTTAGAAAAAAGGATTCTTTTACAATCCATTGATTTTAATTGGAAGTCACACATCCAATACTTAGAACAATTAAGACAAGTTGTTGGTCTTAGATCATATGGACAAAGAGATCCTCTCATAGAATATAAAAAAGAAGCTTTTGATTTATTTTCAAATTTACTTGATAAATTAAAACTTGATTATGTAAAAATTTTAATGAATCTAAAAGTTTATAATGAACCGACTGAAAAAATAGACCAAAGCCTATTAAAAGAAAAATTTAAAAACCTTGGTAAAAAAATAAGTAGAAATGATCCTTGTCCGTGTGGATCTGGTAAAAAATTCAAGAAATGTTGTGGAGCTCTATAAAATTAATAAAGTTAGTGCAGCTATCGTAACTAAAGTTGCTACTGCAATTGCAATGTTTTTTTTAGATTTAATTATTTCTTTAAAATCTAAACCAGATGTTTGAATTGCGCTTAGACTTTCAGGACTAGATATAAATCCTTTGCTTCTTCCAATTTTTAAGAACTTATCTTTTCTATGATTGAGAATTTCTTCAGCAGTTAAAGTTTTGAAAAAATCTAAATTTTGAGAAATAGAATTCCTTATATTTTCTAAAATCATATCTCTGTCTCTATGAGCGCCTCCTAAAGGTTCTGGAATTATTTCATCAATAATATTTAACTCTAATAAGTCTTTAGCAGACAGTTTCATTGCTTTTGCAGCATCGAGCATTTTTTTTGGATCTCTCCACAATATTGTTGCACATCCCTCGGGTGATATTACTGAATAAATTGCATTCTCAAGCATTAAAACTTTATTTGAAGATGCAAGAGCTATGGCTCCACCTGAGCCACCTTCACCTATTACTATAGCTAAAGTCGGGACCTTAAGTTTCATACAACACTCGATTGACTTGGCGATTGCCTCTGCTTGTCCTCTCTCCTCTGCACCCACTCCTGGATATGCGCCTGGTGTGTCTATAAAAGATATAATAGGAATATTAAACTTATCTGCTAGTTCCATTAACCTAATAGTTTTTCTGTAACCCTCTGGTCTCATCATGCCAAAGTTTCTCTCAATTCTAGTTTCTAAGTTTTCACCTTTTTCTTGACCAATTACTAATACCGATCGACCATTAAATTTTGCAAAACCTGTAATAACCGATTTGTCTTCTCCATAATATCTATCGCCTTCTAATGAGATAAAGTCCTCAAACAAGTTATCAATAAAAAACTTTGATTTGGGTCTATCTTCGTGCCTTGCAACTAGTGTAATTTGCCAGGGATCTAAATTCTCATAAATATTTTTTAGCTTCTCATCGATTTCTTCCTGAGTTTTAGAAATTTTTTTTGTATCAACTTCTGACAAACCCTCTTGATTAAAAGGATCTTTTAATTTCTCTAACTCATTTTCAAGATTTTTAATATCTGTTTCAAAATTTAAATAATTTTTCATCTTTATATAATTATACTTATATAAGAAAAATGACAATAAAATGTCTATGATACTATTAAGTAATTGACTTAAATAAGCTAGAGTTTAAATATTCCTTCATGACATCAAAATATCATTCTGTAAATAATCTTAAAGTATCAGAGGAATTATTACTTTTTGTTAATAATGAGTTATTTAATGGTACTGATATTTCTCCTGAAAAATTTTGGAAAGATTTTGATAAAGCGGTTCATGAATTAGCTCCTAAAAATAAAGAACTAATTAATTTTAGAGAGACACTGCAAAAAAAAATTGATAAATGGCATATTGATAACAAAGGAAAAAATATTCAAATTAAAGAATACAAAAATTTTTTAAAAGAAATTGGTTACTTAAAAGATGAAGGTCCAGATTTTAAAATTGAAACAGGTGATATTGATGAGGAAATCGCTACAATAGCCGGGCCTCAATTAGTTGTTCCAATTATGAATGCACGTTACGCTTTGAATGCTGCTAACGCAAGATGGATGAGTTTGTACGATAGTTTATATGGAACTGATGTAATCGAAGCATCTGAAGATAGTACTTCAGAAAGATATGATCCAGAACGAGGAGAGATTGTAATTAAGTATGGTAGAGAATTTTTAGATAAATATTTTACTTTAAAAGATTTTAGCTGGAGAAAAATAACAGGAATAGCCATTCAAAATAAAGAATTAAAGGTTTTAAAAGGTGTTGATGTAACAGCTCTAAAAGACGAAAATAAATTCATTGGTCATCGAGGTGAAGCAGATAACCCATCAGCAATAATATTAAAAAATAATAATCTACATATTGAAATATTAAAAAATCCAAGAGCTTTTAGTGCTCAACAGGATCATGCAGGCATAAGTGACATAATACTAGAATCTGCAGTATCTACGATATGTGATAATGAAGACAGTGTTGCGGCAGTTGATGCTCAAGATAAAGTGATTTGTTATAGAAATTGGCTTGGGTTAATGAAAGGAGATCTTGTAACAAGATTTGAGAAAGAGGGAAAAACCTTGGAGAGAAAACTTAATCCAAACAGAAGTTATATTTCAAAAGAGGGAAAAGGATTAAAATTGCACGGTAGAAGTCTTTTATTAATCAGGAATGTTGGTCATTTAATGACTAATCCCTCAATAATATTGAAAGATGGAAGTGAAATTCCAGAGGGGTTGATGGATGCTTTTATAACAACTGCAGCAGCTCTTCATGATACGAAAAAAAAAGGAAATTCAAGAACAGGTTCAATATATATTGTAAAACCAAAGATGCATGGTCCAGACGAAACAGCGTTTACAAATGAAATTTTTACTAAAGTTGAAGAGGTATTAAAATTGAAAAAATACACATGCAAAATTGGAATTATGGATGAAGAGAGAAGAACTTCATCTAATCTTAAAGAGTGTATAAGAACCTTAAAACACAGAGTTTTTTTCATAAACACAGGTTTCCTTGATCGTACTGGTGATGAAATGCATACCTCAATGGAGGCAGGACCAATGATTAAAAAGGGCGATATGAAATCCTCAAAATGGATTGGGGCTTATGAAAATAACAATGTTGATATAGGTTTGGCTTGTGGCTTTTCAGGTAAAGCTCAAATAGGTAAAGGAATGTGGGCTATGCCTGATAAAATGAAAGACATGTTAGATCAAAAAACTGGTCATCTTAAAGCCGGGGCGAATTGTGCTTGGGTACCATCTCCAACTGCAGCAGCTTTACATGCTTTACATTATCATGAGATAAATATTTTTGATGTTCAAAAAAAGTTGTCTAAAAGAGATAAGGCTAAAATTGATGATTTACTTACTATTCCTATTGCAGATAGACCGAATTGGTCAGTTGATGAAATCAATAAAGAAATTTCAAATTCTGCCCAGACATTACTTGGTTATGTTGTAAGATGGATTGATCAAGGTGTGGGTTGCTCCAAAGTGCCAGATATAAATAATGTCGGGTTAATGGAGGACAGGGCAACTTTGAGAATTTCTTCCCAACATATTGCGAACTGGGTACATCACGGTGTTACAACTAAAATGCAAGTTATTGAAATAATGAAAGAAATGGCAAAGATTGTGGATAAACAAAATGAGAATGATCAAAATTATGTTAAAATGAGCTCTGATTATGATAGGTCCATAGCATTTCAAACTGCATGTGAACTTATTTTTAAGGGGAAAGAACAACCTTCCGGATATACAGAGCCTTTATTACATTTAAATCGATTAAAAAAAAAATCAGCTTGAATTAGAATTTATTTTAGATCTATTTTTAAAAGCAGAAAGAAGTGTGCCATCATCAAGATTTTCAATTTCTCCACCAACAGGCAACCCTTGAGCTAATTTTGTTATCTTTACATCTATATTAGATAAACTGTCCTGAATATAAAAAGCTGTTGTTTGGCCCTCAACTGTTGCACTAGTAGCTAAAATTATTTCCTCAATTTTATCCTTTTTTACCCTTTCAATTAAAGAGTTAATTAATAAATCCTCTTTTTTGTGACCAACAGAGGAGATAGTACCTCCTAGAATATGAAAATATCCTTTGAAAATATTTGAATTTTCAATCGACCACTGATCAGCTATGTTTTCAACAACACAAATTTGATTATACTTTCTCTGTATAACCTTACAGTTATCATAAGAACACTCAACAGCTGATGATTTTAAGACACCACAAATTTTACATCTAGAAATATTTTTATAAACTTCTGCTAAAGTTTTTGCTAAAGGCTTTACAAGTTCATCCCTATTATTAATTAGTTTTAAAACTATTCTTTTAGCTGATTTAGGGCCCAAACCAGGCAACTTTGATATTAATTTAACAAGTTCTTCAATCTCAGAAGTATTTTGCATTTACTATAATGGCCATTTAAATCCAGGTATTCCTAGTCCACCTGTTGCTTTTGAAATTTCTTCAGCGGTTTTTGTTTTGAGTTGTGACTTAGCACTATTATGAGCAGCAACAATTAAGTCTTCAATTATAGTTTTATCTTCCCTCATAATTTCCTCTGATAATTTGATTGATTGCATTTCTCCCTCCCCATCAAGTACTACTGTAACTGAGTTCGAGCCTGAAATTCCCTCAACTTTTATTTCTTTTATTTTTTTCTGACTTTCTTTCATTTTTGACTCAAGTTCTTTTGCTTTATCTAAAATTTTTGTAAAATCAGTCATTAGTTTCATCCTCTCCTTTCAAATTAATATCAGTTAACTCAGCATCAGGAAAATTTTTTATTACATCTTTATAAATTTTTGAATTTTTTGCTTCATTCATTAAAGATCTCTTTATTTTTTGTTTTTTCTCCCTCATTGAAACATCCCCTTTTAATTGACTAAATGAAATAATCCATCTTTCACCTGTCCAATCAAAAAGTTTTGAGGAAAGATCTTTAACGAAATTTTTATCTAAATTTTCATTAAAAGATATCTCAATCATATTTTTTTCAAACTTTACTAGATTTACATTTTTTTCTAGCTCATATTTTAATTTAATTTCCTTTTTATCAATACAGGTCTTGATTAATTTTTCTAAACTATTAATAAATATTTTTTTTTCTGATTTAACTTCTTTATGAATTTCTGGTTTACTTTTTTCCTCTTGATAAATATTTTTGATTTGATCTATTGGTTTTGATTGATCATTAATTTCTTTATCTATAACTGGATTTTCACTTACAGAATTTATATCAGTATTTTTCTGAAATTTTATAGAACTTAAATGCATCAGCCTTAACAAAAACATTTCCATTGATAAATGTTGATTAGAAACTATAGCAAGTTCATCAAGAGTCGAAATTGTAAATTGCCAAAATAAAATCAATACTCTTGGATCAAGATTTTTATTTAAATCTTTGATCTTTTGAAATTCTTGATCATTTAATGAAAAATTTGTACTTTCTAAGGTTAATGACTCAATATTTTTAAAGTAATAAAGTAATTCTAAGAAATCATTAATAAAGATTTTTGGTTCAACACCTTGGTCATAAATTTTTCTATAAATCTCAATAACTTTAATCTCATCTCCTTTAAGAATAAATTCAAATAAATCGATTAATTGTGATTTATCAAAAAAACCAAAAATTTTCTGTGCTGATTTTAAATCTAGTTCAGTTTTTGGATTTAAAGTTAATAAAGCTCTGTCTAATAAGGATAGTGCATCTCTTACTGACCCTTCAGAAATTTTCACTATTAATTTTAATGCTTCATCAGTAATTTTGCCTCCCTCCTTATCCTTAATTTTTTTAATGTAATTAAATAATTCAGATGATCTAATTCTTGATAAATCAAATCTTTGACATCTTGATATAACTGTAATTGGAATCTTTTTAATTTCAGTTGTTGCAAAAATAAATTTTAGATATTCTGGAGGTTCCTCAAGAGTTTTTAATAAAGCATTAAATGCTTGTTTACTTAACATGTGAACTTCATCGATAATAAAGATCTTGTAATTTGACGATGTTGGTCCATATCTAGAAAACTCAATTAATTCTCTAACATCGTCAACACCAGTTCTGCTTGCAGCATCCATTTCTAAAACATCGATGTGATTTGAATTAGTTATAGCATCACAATTATCACATTTAACTTTACACTTATTTTCAATTCCATTTGAACAATTAAGTGCCTTAGCAACTATTCTTGCTATAGTGGTTTTTCCAACTCCTCTTATTCCAGTGAATAAATATGCATTAGGAACTTTATTAGCTTTTATTGAATTAGTTATGGTTTCTACAACTATATCTTGACCAATAAGATCATCAAAATTTTGTGGTCTATATTTAAGTGCTAATACTTTTGAATCATTGCTCATATTTACGAGGAGACTAGAACCTGAAAAACTGTCTTTACGACTGCTTCCGTTAAGATCTGGTCGGGTTCAAGCAGCATCCACCTCTAGCCTCCGAAACTATTATAACAGTAATAATTTCTTATCTACAAGAAAAGTTATTTATTTATTTCTCTTTGTTTGTCAGCTTCAAAAACACCTAGGACGTGAAAATCTTGACAATGCAATCCTAAATCTTCTAGTGATTTTTGTACTCTTGGTTCTTCAATATGACCATCTAAATCACATAAAAAGAAAAAAGAGTCGAAAGAATTTTTTTCGGGATAACTTTGCAACTTTGTTAGATTTACTCCATTAATAGCGAAACCTCCTAAAGATTGATATAAAGCTGCTGGTTTACTTTTTAATTTAAATAAAAAAGAAGTAATATATTTTTTTCCACTAAATTCTGGTTGTGATATATTTTTACCCATAACAAGAAATCTTGTTAGGTTTCCTTTTTCATTTTCTATATTATTTTTTACAATTTCTAAATTATATGTTTTAGCACTTAATGATGAAGCTATTGCAGCTTTAGTTTTGTCTTTACTTTTTGACACCATTTCTGCAGATCCAGCTGTGTCGGCTCTTACATGTTCAGTAAGTCTATTTGATTTTATAAATTTTGAACATTGTGATAGTGCTTGAGCATGAGAATAAACATCCTTGATTTCTGAAACTTTTGTTCCGGGTAAACCCAGTAAATTATGTTCTATTTTTTGAAAATACTCAGCATAAATATTTAACCTATATTCGAAAATTAAATATTCAATTCCTATGTTACCAGTAATTCTATTTGACTCTGGAATAATAATTTTTGAATTTGTATCTTTTGAAGCTTGAACAAAACAATCATCAAAAGTTTTACAGGGGACTACTTCAGCATTAGAGTCTATGGATAAAGCAGCTAAGTGAGAATACGCTCCGAAAGTTCCTTGAAAAAAAATTTTACTCATTATGACTTATATTCCATTATTTTTTTTATAGCCATAAAATCTTCCTTAGTATCTACTCCAATCGGTGATGATTTTGCAAGAGCTACATTGACATTAATGTTATTATCTAATGCTCTTAATTGTTCCAATCTATTTTCAATTTCATTTTGCGACTGTTTAAAAGAAATAAATCTTTTTAATATTTCTACATTATAACAATAAATGCCTAAATGATGATAAGCCTGATTATTTTCTTTATTTAATTTTCTAATAAAATTTATTGCTCGAGGAAATTTTGTGTCATCTAAACTTTCTTCTGTAATTACCTTAACAATATCGTGATATTCAAAAACTTTTTTGTTGTTAATTTTTGCTGCTAAAGTTCCTAAATCACGCTTGGTCTGGATCATATACTTATTTAATTTTTGAATATCCTCAATATTCATCAGTGGTTCATCTCCCTGTAGGTTCATGATTAAATCTATATCTGTTCTACCTAGCTTTTCAAAAGCTTCGTAAATTCTATCTGTTCCTGTTTTGTGATTATTATGTGTCAAAATTGCTTCTCCACCATTTTTTTTCACATCGTCGATAATTTCTTGATCTTCTGCAGCAACAAATACCTCTCCAATATTAGCTTCTTGAGCTTTTTTATAAACATGAGAAATAATTGATAATCCGTTAATTTTAAGCAAGGGTTTACCTGGTAATCTTGATGCTGATAATCTGGAGGGAATTATAACTAATGTCTTCATTTTTCTTTTAATTTTTCATTACAATATAAATAGAGGCAAAAATGTACATTAAAAATATAAGCAATTTTATATTTATAGTGCTATATGTTCGAAATAATTTTAATAAATGGATTCTTTTGAGCTAAATAAAATAATAGCTGCAATATTAATGGTAGCACTTCTAATAATAGGTATTGGAAAGCTTTCAGATGTTATTTTTCATGTTGAAAAGCCTAAAACACCTGGTTACTCAGTTGAGATAGAGCAGGCTACTGTGGTAAGCTCACAAACAAACTTGCAACCGACTGAAGAGAAAGTTGATATTGGTGCATTAATCGCCATGGGAGATATTACTACAGGAGAAAAGGTTTTTAAAAAATGCGCTGCATGTCATTCTATTGTAAAAGGTGGAAAAAATAATATTGGTCCAGCATTGTATAATGTTGTTGGTAGAGATGTGGGTGCTGTAGATGATTATAAATATTCTAAAGCTCTTGCCGCCTATGGAAAAGCTTGGACTTTTGAAGAACTTAATGGGTATCTACTTAAACCAGCTAAATGGATTAAAGGAACTAAAATGGCTTTTGCTGGATTAAGAAAAGAAAAGGACAGAGCTTCAGTTATACTGTACTTGAATCAAAATTCAGATAATCCGTTACCATTACCTTAATTTTCCAAAACAATAAAGTAATATAGATTTTTGAACATGAACTCTGTTAAGAGCCTGTTGCCAAACTTTAGATTTCTTACTTAAAAAAACATCCTCTTCTACTTCTTTACCTCTTGGCAAGCAGTGAAGAAAAATACAATTTTTTTTTGCAAAACTCATTAACTTTTTATTTATTTTAAATTTTTTAAATTGTTTCAATTTTTTTGATTTATTCACCTTATCATTCATGGAAATTACTTTGTCCGAAAAAATAACATCAGCTCCTTTAGCTGCTTTTTTTGGATCGTGAAGTATACGTATTTTATTATCATTACTTTTAATATATTTCATTATCATTTTACTTGGTTGATATCTAGTTGGACATCCAATACTGAGTTTAAAAGAAAATTTAATTGATGCTGCAATTAATGAATTCAAGACATTATTAGAGTCGCCAATCCAAGTGATGTTCAGCTTTGATATTGGTTTCTTCTTAATCTCCTCAACTGTAAAAATATCTGATAAAATTTGAGTTGGATGAGAACTGGGGCTGAGACCATTAATAATTGGTATAGACAAATATTTTTCAAATTCCTCTAATTTTTTATCACTATCGGTTCGAAGCATAAAAGCGTTTCCAAAATTTGATAAAATTTTTGCTGTATCTTGAATGCTTTCTCCTCCCTTTGACAAATGGAGCTCATCTGGTCTAAGTGTTAAGGTGCTTCCACCCAGTTGCTTTATTGCTAAATAAAAACTTAATCTGGTTCTAAGACTAGATTTCTCGAACATTTGTATCAATAATTTTCCTTTTAATGGTGCTCCTTTATCAATCTCAAGATTATTTAATCTTTTTCTCAATCTCTTTCGTTTTTTAGCATCAATAAGGATTTTTTTTAAATCCCTTACAGGAATATCTTTTAAATTTAAAAAATTTCTCATTTAATTAAGCTCTTTACAAACTTTATTAATAATTTTTAAAGAAAGATCCAGCTCACTTTTTTTAACATTTAATGGAGGAAGTATACGAACGACATTTTCAGAAGCTCTTATTGTAAGCAATCTATTTTCCATTAGTTTTTTAATGAAAGTAGTTTGATCTTTTTGTAATTGAATTCCAATTAAGAAACCTCTTCCTCTTATACTCTTAATCAGATGTGGATATGTCTCTTTAATATTCTTTAATTTAGACAGAAAATATTTTGATAAATTTTCAATATTTTTCAAAAATTTTTTGCTCGAAACTATATCCATTACTGCATTTCCAACAGCCATTGCCAGTGGATTTCCACCAAAAGTAGATCCGTGAGTTCCAGGTATCATTCCAGAGGCAACTTTTTTATTCATTAAAACCGCTCCTAGTGGAAATCCACCACCTATTCCCTTTGCAATTGGAACAATATCAGGTTTAATTTTGGACTTTTCAAATGAAAAAAAACTGCCAGTTCTTGAAATGCCACACTGTACCTCATCTAAAATAAGTAATATTTTTTTCTTATTACATAATTTTCTTAATTCTTTTAAACACCAATCTGGTATTACCTTAATGCCCCCTTCACCCATAATTGGTTCAACCATTATGGCTGCTGTTTTTTTTGTTATTTTTTTTTTAAGAGATTTATGATCTCCAAATCTAAAATGGTCAAATCCTGCTATTTTTGGGCCAAATCCTTCGGTCATTTTTTTTGATCCACTAGCGTAAATTGCGGCTAATGTTCTGCCGTGAAATGAGTTTTTTACACATAAAATTCTATTTTTGTTTGGTTTTCCAATAAAATAGAAATATCTTCTAGCTACTTTTATCGCTGCCTCTGTAGCCTCTGCTCCACTATTTTGAAACATAACATAATCTGCAAATGTTTTTTGGCATATTTTTTTAGCCAATTTTTCTCCCTCTGGAATTTGAAAGGCATTCGAAACATGCCAAAGTTTTTTTGACTGATTGTTTATTGCTTTTACTAATTTTGGATGAGCGTGTCCTAGAGAATTAACTGCTATACCTTGAACAAAATCTAAATACTTTTTATTATCTTTTGAGTATAAGAAACTTCCTTTTCCATACTTAAAAGAGATTTTTTTTCTGTTATAATTTTTTGCTAAATAAGTCATAAAATTTATTTATATACCTCTATATTTGAAGATTTCATTGATACAAGTCAGGATTGAAATTATTTTCATTTTTTTTGTTAATAACTAAAAATATCAACTTGTTATTATCTAATTTAAACCTCTATATTGTGCTATAAGATTTTATTAACACATTATATAGTTTTTAAATGAGTTGGACTGAGGAAAAAGTTAAAAAATTAAAGGAACTTTGGGGTAAAGGGAATACTGCAAGTCAAATTGCTGAAATAATTGGTGGTATAAGTCGAAATGCAGTAATAGGAAAAGCCCATAGGCTTAATCTCTCCGCAAAAATAAAAACTAGAGCAATATCTACAAATCAAAACTTTAAATCTCATGGCGATGAAATCAAAGTTAAATTAAAGAAAGGGAGAAGAAGTAAATTTAAATCTCTTATAATTGAAAAAGACTTTGAGCCTGAAAATCCTAAACAACTTGAAGAATTGGATGACAATTCTTGTAAATGGCCTATTGGTCATCCTAATGAAAAATCTTTTTATTTTTGTGGAAGAACCTCATTAAAAGATTTTTCATACTGTAAGCTTCATTTATTATATGCGTACCAACCAAAAGGTAAAAAAGAAGACAATAATGATAAAGAAGAGATTCAAAATTATATTAATAAAAAAGTGCAAACTGGATAACAAAATTTTTAACTTTTTTCATTCAAACTTTTAGTATTATATTTTTCGGTTGAAAATTCTCCTCCATCTCTCCACATAAAAGAATATTTTTTTACTTCATTCCTAAAAAATAATTTGCTTGGAACACCGATTTCCGAATTGGTTTTGTATTTTCCAGATGGAATATTATCATACTTTAATAACTTAAGTTGATCAACAGTGAGTAAAGGCTTGGGAAGCAATTGAAAAAATTTCGCAGATAATTTTGCTATAGGTAACGGAAAAGGGACTAAAAATCTTTTTTTATCAATTAAACTTAAAAGTATTTGTAATATCTCTTTAAAACTTAAAACCTCTGGCCCAACACACTCGATAATTTTTGTTTCAATTTTATTAGAGAGAACATGGTAAATGATATCAGTCAAATCGGAACAATGTATTGGCATAAATTTTGTGTTTCCAGAGTAATATAGTGGAAAAATTGGTAATCTATTTAATAATGTCATAAATTGCGTACTGAAATTATCAGAATTTGAGAATACAACTGAGGGTCTTAGTATTGTAGTTTTAGAAAAATTATCTAGTATGTTATTTTCACCTTCAAGTTTTGAAATTGCATATTTGGAATCTATTGCTTCATTTATACCAAGAGCTGAAATATGGATAAATTGTTTAAGATTATATTTCTTGCATAGTTTTGCTAAAATAGTTGGAAAAATTGTATGAATATTTTTAAATGTATTACCCCTTTTTTTTTCATATAAAATACCTATTAAATTAATGCAATAATCTGCCTCACTAAATAATTTTTCAATTTTTTTTTCATCAAAAATATTTGATTCTTTAACATCAATGTATCCAGCATTTCCTTGAGTTTTTATTTTTAACCCTTTCTGATGAGTATTTCTTGTTACAACAGTAACTTTAATGTTATTTTTTGTGAGTTTTCTAATTAAGAAACTTCCAATTTGACCACTTCCGCCAAAAATTAGACAATTTTTTGGATTCATATATAAACATTTATTAATAAGTTATGAATATCAAGCTTCATAAAAATGATTTACCAGATGATTTAGATTTAGGCAATTTAATAGCTGTTGATGGTGAGTTTATGGGTTTAAATATAAGACGAGATCCTTTATGTTTAATCCAAATTTCCACTGGAAACTCTGATGCACACATAATTCAGCTTAATAGGGACGAATATAAAGCTCCAAATTTAGTAAAAATTTTAGAAAATGAAAAAATAGCAAAAATTTTCCATTATGGGCGAGCTGACCTAGCCTATATTAAATATTATTTAAAAACAGAAACGAATAATATACTAGATACAAAAATTGCTTCAAAACTATCTAGATCTTATTCAGATAACCATTCATTAAAAACTTTAATCAAAGAATTTATTAACATTGACATTAGTAAACAATTCCAAAGTTCAGATTTTGGAGGAGAGCTTACTCCAGCGCAATTAAAATACTGTGCTAATGATGTTATATACTTACATAAAATTCATAATGAATTAAATAAGATTCTCGTTAGAGAAAAAAGAATAGATTTGTATAAACAATGTTTAAAATTTTTAAAAACAAGGGTAGATTTAGATCTTGCGCTTTTTAAGGATGATATCTGGGCTCATTAGTGAAAAAAATAAATTATAAAGATATTGCAAAGGACGTAATTAATTTAGAAATTAAAGCTCTCCAAAAGTTAAAAAAATCTCTTAATGAAAACTTTAATAAAGCTGTCAATGCGATAGTCAATTGTCAATCTAAAGTTATATTGTGTGGTGTTGGAAAAAGTGGAATCATAGCAAGTAAAATATCAGGAACTTTATCATCTATTGGAACACCTTCTTTTTCATTATCTGCGAATGATTGCTCACATGGTGATATGGGAAGCATTACTAGAAAAGATATTTTAATTTTAATAAGTTATTCTGGAAACTCTTCGGAGCTAAAAAATATAATTAATTATGCTAATAGAAATAAAGTTTTGTTAATTGGTATTACATCGAAAATAAATTCTGAGCTGTATAAAAATAGCGATATTGGTTTGATTACTCCTGAGGTAAAAGAAGCTGGCCTCGATATGGTACCTACGTCAAGCACCATAAATCAACTAAGCATAGGTGATGCATTGGCTATATCAACATTGAAAAGAAAAAAAATTAACAACCTAGATTTCAAAAAATTTCATCCATCTGGAAGTCTTGGAGAAAAATTGAAAACTGTTGAAGATCTTATGCTTACAAAAAATAAAATACCTTTTATCAATGAAAATACACTTATGACTAAAGCTTTAAAAATTATGACAGATAAAAAATTAGGTACATTAATTGCAAGAAATAAAAAAAAAAATACAACAGGTATTATAACAGATGGTCAAATAAGAAAACTCAATTCCAAAAATATATATTTTGATTTATTAAAGGTAAAAGATGTAATGACAAAAAATCCAATCAAAATTGAAATGAATACTTTAGCGACTAAAGCTTTATCAATTATGAATGAAAAAAAAATCACAAGTTTGTGTGTTTATAATAAAAAAAAGAAATCAGTGACGATTGGTATTATTCATGTACATAATATTTTGAATAAAAAGATATACTAAATTTAATGACAAAGAGAAGTATTATTCAATATTCATTAGTAATATTACTAATTATCTTAAGTATTTTTTTTTATAAAAAATATCTAAGTACAGAAAAAATCCTATCTGAAAAACCTAAAAAAATTGATAAAAATATTAATAAAAAAATTGAAAATTCTATTACTAAAGAGAACAAAGAAACAACTAATACTATTGAAAACTTAAAATACGTATCTGAAGATTTGTTAGGAAATATCTATATAATCAATGCAAAATCAGCTGAAGTGCAAGAAGATAAAGTAAACCAAGTTCAGCTTGTAGAAGTACTTGCAAAAATCATTCAAAAAAACGATGAAACAATTTATATTAATTCAAATTTTGCTGACTATAATAGAAATAATAATAATACTATATTTAAAAAAAATGTGAATGTTCAATATGGTGATCAAATAATTGATGCAAATATTATAAATCTCAATTTTTCAAAAAATTTAATAGAAATACAAGAGAATGTTAATTATAAAAACAAAAATGCTAATATCAAAGCTGATAAAATTGAAATAAATTTTGAAAGTAAAAAATTAAAAATTTCAATGGATAAACAAGATGATAAAGTAGAAATTTCTGGAAAATATTAGTTATGTCAGTAATAAAAAAATTTAGAATCAAAAATTTCAAAAAGAAAACAGAACTTTTAAGGCTTGAAAGAATTACTTTGCATTTTGGAAAAAGGAAAATTTTAGAGGATCTAACCTTTAATTTAAACCAGGGTGAAATTCTTGGATTGTTGGGACCTAATGGAGTTGGAAAATCAACTATTTTTAACGTTATAATCGGTTTATTAAAACCAAATTATGGTTCTATACATATTGAGGGTAAAAATGTGGTCAATGAACCAATATTTACTAGAACTAAAAAATATAAAATAGGCTATGTGCCTCAGTATGGCGGCTATTTTCATGACCTTACCTTGAGAGAGAATTTAAATGCAATAAGTGAGATAGTTATAGAGAATAAAAAATTAAGAGATGAGAAAGTAAACTTATTAATTTCAAAATTTGAACTTGAAGCACTACAGAATATTAAAGCTGAGTTTTTATCAGGGGGTCAAAAAAAACGTTTGGTCATTTCTTTAGCATTACTAAGCAATCCTAAAATATTACTACTTGATGAGCCATTTGCTGCATTAGATATTATGACGATTAAAAATCTTCAACAAATCATTGTTGATTTACAAACACATAATAACATTTCTATCATTTTATGTGATCACCAAGCCAGAGATTTATTATCATGTGTAGATTTAGCTATAGTGCTTTCAAATGGAAAAGTTATCGCAAAAGATACTCCAAATAATTTAATAAAAAATATTGATGCTCAAAATGCATATTTTGGAGATTCTTTCAAAATAAATTAAGATATCAAAAAATGCATATCATAAAAATTAAGAATAAAATTAAAAAATTTAACAAAGTTATATCAATAGAGGGGGATAAAAGTTTGTCTATAAGATGGGCACTTATAGCTTCTCAATCAGAGTACAAATCTAAATCTGTAAACCTATTACTTTCAGAAGATGTAATAAATACTTTAAAATGCCTAAGAAGACTTGGTGTGAAAATAAAGATGAGGAAAAATTTTTGTGAAATTAATGGCGTGGGTTTGAATGGATTTAAATATAAGAAAAATTTGATTTTAGATGCTGGAAACTCAGGTACTCTAGGGAGACTCCTAATGGGGCTTTTAACTCATTCAAAGAAAACAATTAAAATAAAAGGTGACAAAAGTTTATCAAAAAGAGATTTTTTTAGAATTATTGAGCCTTTAAAAAAGTTTGGAGCAGAATTTAAAAGTAATTTTGGAAAACTTCCGATTACAATTAAAGGGACTAGAAATCCTAATCCAATATTCTATAATGAGACAAGAGGGTCTGCTCAAGTCAAGAGCTCTTTGATGCTAGCGGCATTGAATACAAATGGTGAAACAATAATTAAATCAAAAAAATCAAGAAATCATAGTGAACTTCTTTTTAAACATTTAAAATTACCAATTAAAGTTTTAAAAAAAAAAAATTATGATCTTATAAAAATTAAAGGGAAAAAAAAAATACCAGCATTAGACTACAAAATACCATCTGACATAAGCTCTTGTTCCTTTTTTATAGTGCTTACTATTTTAACAGAAAACTCTAAACTTATTATTAGAAATGTTAACACAAACCCCTCAAGAGTAGGTATTTTGAATATTCTTCGTATGATGGGAGTTAAAATACAAAAAAAAAATTTAAGGAACTATAAGGGTGAAAAAATTGCAGATCTAATTATTAAAAGTACAAAAGTAATTAAAGCTATAAATTGTCCCTCTAAATTTAATAGTTCTGCAATCGATGAATTTTTATTAATATTCCTAGTAGCAGCAAAAGCAAAAGGAGTTTCATATTTCAAAGATTTATCTGAATTAAATGAAAAAGAGAGTCCTAGATTAAAATGGGGCTCAAAAATACTTAACAAAATGGGAATAAAAAATATTTTAACCAACAAAAGTATAAAAATTTATGGGAATCCAAATTTAGAAATTGAAAATAAAATAGTTATTAAAAATTTCCTAAAGGATCACAGAGTTTTTATGACTTCTGTTGTAGCAGCTTTAGTTTTTGGAGGTAACTGGTCTATAGCCAACAAAGAGGCCATAAATACATCTTTCCCGTCCTTTTTAAATAAAATTAAGTATTTAGGTGCTAAAATACACTAAATTCTTTGTTGATCTTATCTTTAAATTTATCTAAAAGGTCAGAGTTTTAAAAACTATATAAACAGAAATGAACTAAAATTAATGGAAGTATATAAAGATCTATCAAACCCTGCATCTAAAGAGTTTGAAAATTTATTAAATAATCAACTTTCAAAAATCACTATTGAGGAAGGTAAAATTATTGAGGGTAAAGTAAATAAAATTACCGAGAAATATATTTTTCTATACATACCGAACTTGAAATCCGAACCAGTTTTGGACATTAATGAATTAAAAACAATGGGATTGAGTGAAAAAATTAAAATCGGTGAGACAATACCGGTGTTATTAGAAAAGATAGAAGATAGGAACGGGGATGTAGTTGTATCTGCTAGTAAAGCTCAAAAGATTAAAGGTTGGGATAAATTAGTAGAAGCATATGAAAAAAAAGAACCTATCATGGGTAAAATTGTATCTAAATGTAAAGGGGGATGTATAGTTGAGCACCTGGAAACAGGATCTCTAATGTTTTTACCAGGGTCACAAATAAGTGATAAACCTTTAAAAGATATAAGTCATTTGATGAACGAACCACAAAAATTTGCTTTAATAAAATTAGACAAAATAAGAGGTAACGCATGTGTGTCCAGAAAAGAAATTATTTCATCTTTCAAAAAAGAGGATAAAGCAAAAATTATTGAAAAATATAAAATTGGTGACGTAATTAAAAATGCTGAGGTAAAAGGTTATAGCTCATTTGGTTGCTTTTTTAATGTAAATAATGAATTAGATGTTTTAGTTCACCTACAAGAAATATCTTATAGTAGAGTAAATCATCCTGAGGAAGTATTTAATATTGGCGAAAAACATGATCTTAAAGTTATAAGTATTGATAAAGAAAAATTACAAATAGGTTGTTCAATTAAACAACTGTCTCCTGATCCTTTTGAGCATGTTGAAAATTATGAGTTAAATAAAGTCTATAAAGCAAAGGTAGTGAAGATTATTGACTTTGGAGCATTTTGTGAACTTGAGCCAGGTTTAACAACTTTATTACATTCAAGTGAATTAAGTTGGACCAAAAAAAATGTATCTGCAAAGAAAATGTTTAAAGTTGGAGATGAAATTGATTGCGTTATAACTGAAATTGATAAAGAAAAGAGAAGGATTGCCATTTCATATAAACAAGCAAAAGAAAATCCTTTTATTGCTTTTGAAAAAAAATATCCAGTTGGAGCAATAATTGAGACAGAAGTAGTTAATAAAAATGAATATTCATTATTTGTAAGTGTGAAGGATTTAGATGTAGATGCTTTCTTGCACTGTAATGATTTGACTTATCTAAATAATGGAGAAGAAGAATTAAAAAAATATGATATTAAAGATAAATTAAAAGTTAGAGTTTTGGAAATCAAAGCTGAAGATCAAAAAATCAGGGTTGGATTAAGACAAACTAAAGCAGATCCACTAGATTGGTTCAAGGATAAAAAAGTAAACCAAATTATTACAGTAAAGATTATCTCCACTGATAACAAAGGTCTTATCGTAAGGCCAGAAGGATGTGAGATGGACTTCATTATCAAGAAAAACCAAATTGCAATTAGCGCTGCTGATGCTCGACCTTCAAGATTCACTGGTGGCGAAAGAATTGATTGTGCTATTGCAGACTTAGACTTGGAAAAAAGAAAAGTATCTCTAAGTATTAAATTATTGGAGGAAATTCAGAAAAAAGAAGCTTTAGATAAGTATGGAGCTGAGGGTTCTGGAAAGAATCTACCATTTTCATCATTGTCAGATGATTTAGATAAAAAAAAAGAAAAATAATATAAGTATTTAAATTGGCTATTGTAAAATCAAAGCTTTTAAAACAACTGTCACATAACTATCCGAATTTTTTAAAAAAAGATTTAGAAAAATTCACAAATATTATTTTTAATGAAATAAAAAAAACTCTTAAAAGAGGTGAAAGAATAGAACTCAGAGGGTTTGGCGTATTTTCAACTAAAATTCAAAAATCCCGGATATCTAGAAATCCTAAAACTGGAGAAAAAGTAAATACTCCAGAAAAAAAAACAATTCACTTCAAAATGTCAAAAGATTTGTTTAAAATTTTAAATGATGAAAAAAAATAAAGTATTTGTTGCTTGTGATAGCACTAATATTTTAAAAATAAAAAAAATTATAAAAGAAACACAAAATAAAAAAATAAAAATTGGATATAAGTTTGGTTTAGAATTTTTGAACTCAAAATATGGAAGAGACTTTTTATCTAAAATAAAAAATAAAATAATATTTGTAGATCTTAAAATTCACGATATTCCAAATACTTGTTTATCAACTATTAAAGCTTTGAAAGATTTAAATATTAATTACTTAACTATTCATATTAGCTCTGGATTAAAGGCTTTAAAAGCGTGTAAAAAAATATCTGGAAAGACAAAATTAATAGGCGTCACAACATTAACTTCTTTGAATAATAAATCCTTAAAAGAGATTGGTTACAGCAAAAATATCAATCAACTCGTAACTCATCAAGTAAAATTAGCAAAAAGGGCTAACTTAGATGCTATTGTGTGTAGTGCACATGAAGTCAAAATTGTTAAAAAATTCTTTAAAAAAGAAATCATTACACCAGGAATAAGATTAAATAATAAAACAGATGATCAAAAAAGGGTTGTTACTCCAAAACAAGCATATAAGAATGGCAGTGATTGGCTTGTGATAGGAAGGCCTATAACAAAAGGCAACATAAGAAAAAATATCCAAACATTAATTGATCATTTAAGTCAATGATCAAAGATTTAAAAATTTGTGGGATCTCAGATCCTGAAACTTTAAATTTTATTTTAAACCATCCATATCCACCAAAATTTATTGGTTTCATCACGAATTATAAAAAAAGTAAAAGATATGTTAATTATGAAAATTTAAAAAATTTAGTAAACGTGAATAAAAAGCAGAGTAATTTTGTCTCGGTACTTGTAAGTCCAACAAATGAATTACTAGAGAAAATCAAAGATCTTAATTTTGATTATTACCAGCTTTATGATGTAGACCCTTCAAGAACTTTGGATATAAAAAAAAAATACAAAATTAAGATAATTTCGGCACTTACTATTTCAAATAAAGAGGATGTAGATAAATATAAAGATTATTTAGAAATCTCAGATATAGTTCTTTTTGACTCAAAAGGTTACCATAAGTCTGAAAGCTTTGATCATAGTCTATTAGAACAGGTGCCTAATGAAGTGAATAAAATGATTGCAGGAAATATTCAAATAGATGATATTCCTAATTTTAAAAATAAAAGGTTCATAATTGATTTATCTGGATCAATTGAAAATAGTGAAGGAAAAAAAGATATTAATAAAATTGATAGATTATTAAAATTATTTGCAAAAAATGAAACTTAAAAAAGGAATACCAGTTATAGATCAAGGTGATAAACTTGGATTTTGGGGTGGTAAATTTGGAGGAAATTTTGTCCCTGAAACATTGAAAAAACCTATAGAGGATTTGGAAATTCTTTTTAATAAACTCAAGAAAGATAGAAATTTTATTAATGAAAGAGATAAATATTTTAAAAATTGGGTCGGTAGTCCTACTCGTTTCATCAAATTAGAAAATTTAACAGAACATGTAGGTGGGGCGCAAATTTGGTCTAAAGTTGTATCTGATGCAAATGGAGGCGCACATAAAATTTATAATGCAACTGTTCACTGTTTACTAGCAAAGCGCTCTGGAAAAAAAGTTATTTGTGGGGACACTGGCGCTGGGTATGCAGGTAAAATGTTAAGTATGGCAGCCAAAAAGTTTGGTTTAAAATGCAAAATATTCATGGGTGCAAAAGATATTCAAAGACAACAACCAAATGTAAGAGCGATGAAAAAAAATGGAGCAGAAGTTATTCCCGTATACTCTGGAAGTCAAACTCTCGTAGATGCAGTATCTGAGTGCATGCGTTACTGGGTTGCAAATTGTGATAAAGTTGCCATGTGTGTTGGCAGCACTGTTGGTCCAGCTGTCTTTGTTCGTATTTGTGGATGGAGCACAAGTCAAATATCAAGAGAATTGAAAAATCAATTAATTGATGAGTTTGGATCAATTCCAAAGAAACTCAAACTTTATAATTGTGTTGGAGGAGGAAGTTCTAGTTTTGGTTTTTGGAATGAGTTTATGGATTACGATAAAAAACAATGTGAATTTATTGGTGTAGAGGCTGGTGGTCCAGAGAAAAGTAAAAAACACGCAGCACCACTGACGTATGGATCTAAAATAGGAATTCTTCATGGTGCAGCTCAATATGTAAATCAAAATGATGATGGTCAAATAGAGGAAACAGAGTCAATTTCTGCTGGACTAGATTATCCTGGTATTTCTCCTCTTCATTGTTTTCTCAAAGATACGAAAAGAGCTAGATACACTGCAGCAAGTGATGAGGAAGCTTTGAGAGCCTACAAAATGGTAACGAAATTTGAAAAATTAAGACCTTCATTAGAGCCAAGTCATGCTTTCTCGGTTGCAATAGCAGAGTCAAAAAAATTAAGTAAAGACACTATTGTTGTAGTCAATAGTTGTGGAGATGCTTACAAAGATCGAGGAATTTTAAAACAAAGATTGGGAACAAAATATGTTTAATCCAATTAGTTATGCATTTAAAAAAGCTAAAAATGAAAAGAGGCCTGCTTTATTAACTTATACTGTGGCTGGAGATAGTTCAAAGAAACAGTCCTTACAAATATTAAAATCAATTTCGAAAGAGGTTGATATATTGGAAATTGGTGTTCCTCACAACACTCCAGTTGCTGATGGAAGTCAAATTCAAACAAGTTCTTATAGAGCAATCAAAAATGGAATTAAAGTCAATGATATTTTTAAAATTGTAAAAGATTTTAAAAAATTTGATAAAAATAAACCAGTTATATTAATGGGTTACTATAATATGATCTTTCAATACGGTGAAAATAAATTTTTAAGAAAATGCGAAATTTCAGGAGTAAATGGATTAATAGTCGTAGATTTACCATGGCCAGAAAATAAGAAATTTGCAAGTAAATGCAAAAAAAAATCAATATTTTTTATTCAACTTTTATCACCGACTACAACTAAAAATAGGTTGAAAGGAATAATTAAAGACTCTCATGAGATGATTTATTTTATATCTATGCTTTCTACTACAGGTGGGAAGCTTAAAGTTTCCTCTGAAGAAATATTGTCTAACTATTATAAAATAAAAAAAATCAACTCGAAAAAAAATGTTGTGATTGGTTTTGGTATCACTGAAAAAACTATAAAATCACTTAAAAAAGCTGATGGTTTAGTTGTTGGAAGTGCTATTTGTAAGGAAATAACAAATTCTATAAAAAAAAGACAAAATCCTGTCACAAATGTTTATAATGTCGTAAACAGACTTAGAAATAAAATTAAATGAATTGGATAACAAAAATAATTAAAGCTGGTGAAAAAATAAAAACAGCTATTCACAAAAGAGCAACGAAAGAAGAAATCGCAAAAAGTGATTGGACTAGTTGCTGTAAAGGACCAATTTTGAAAAAAGATTTAGAGGAAAATCTTTGGGTGTGCCCTGATTGCAATAAACACCACAGAATTAATCCGAAACAGCGATTTGATATTTTTTTTGGTAAGAATAATTATGAAATTTTTAAAACACCAATTCCAAAAGATGACCCACTAAATTGGACAGACTCTAAATCTTACAAAGATAGATTAAAAAATGCGAGGAAAAAAACAGGACTAGATTGTGGTATGATGGTTGTTTCTGGTTCAATTAATAATATTAAAATAACTGCAGTTGCATCAGATTTTGAATTTTTAGGTGCCTCAATGGCTGCTGCGGAGGGTGAGGCATTTCTATATGGTATTCAACATGCCATCGAAAACAAAACTCCTTTTATTTGTTTTAGTTCCGGAGGAGGCATGAGAATGATGGAAAGTTTGATTTCGTTATCTCAAATGACAAGGACAACGATGGCTATTAACGAATTAAAAAAAAATAATCTTCCTTATCTGGTTTGTTTAACCGATCCGACTGCTGGTGGAATTACAGCCTCTTATGCAATGTTAGGTGATTTACATATAGCAGAGTCCGATCATGCTTTAATAGCTTTTGCAGGGGCTCGTGTAATCGAAGGAACTGTTAAAGAAAGTTTACCAGAAAATTTTCAAAGAAGCTCTTATGTTCAGAAAACTGGGTTTGTGGACTTAATTCTCAATAGAAAAGATCTTCAAGAAAAAATTGGAATTTTAATTTCAATTCTATTAAATAAGAAACCTGTTATAAGCACTGAAGAAAATGAAACTTCAGAAGATAGTCAATCACTTACAAAAGCTGCATCCTAAAGAAATAGATTTAAGTTTAGATCGTATAAAAATTCTTTGTGAAAAATTAGGCAATCCTCAAGAAAAAATAAAAGCAATATCAGTGGTAGGAACAAATGGTAAGCAATCTACCATCAATGCAATTTTTTCGATACTCAAAGAAGCAAAAGTAAAATGCAGTGTTTATACGAGCCCTCACATTCAAAAAATCAATGAGAGGTTTGTTTTCAATAATAATATGCTTCGTGATGATGAATTAATTAATCTTTTTGAAGAAGTTGAAAAAATAAATGATCAAAATCCCTTAACTTTTTTTGAAGCTTTGTCTGCTTGTTATTTCTACAAGGCTGCTCAATATCCCGATAATATTAATTTAATAGAGGCAGGTTTGTTTCATAGGTTTGACGCAACTAATATTCTAAAAAATAATTTAGCAAGTATTGTGTGTTCTATTAGTAAAGATCATCTTGATTGGTTACCAAAGAATCAACAAACTATTGAAAAAATTGTATTTGAAAAAACATCCTCTCTTTTAAATTCTAATATAATTGTATCTAAACAAAACTCATTTAAAACAACTGAAAGTATCAAAAAATCAATTTCACAAAACTTATCTAATAAATTGTTTTTTAATGAAGATTATAGTTATTCTAATGGAGAAAATGGTTTTTTTTATTATGAAGATAAATTTGGTGGCCTAAAACTACCGTTGCCAAATGTTCTTGGACAATTTCAGTTAGAAAATATTTCAACAGCAATAGCAACAATAAGACAGTTAAATTTAGAAGTTAAAGATGATGATATAAAAAATGCAATTACCAAAATTGAGAGTATTGGCAGATTACAAGAAATAAAGTCTGGAAAAATTAAAAATCTAATCAAAAATAACCGATTATTGTTAGATGGAAGTCATAACGAAGATGGCGCAAGAGTTTTAAATGAATATCTCCAAACCTTAGATTGTAATAAGCATTTTATTATAGGAATGATGTCTAATAAAAATCATGAAGAATATATTAGTCACTTTAAAGATATTTCGTCTCTAACAACTGTTGATGTCCCTAATCAGCAAAACGCTATCAGTGGTAAAAAATTAAAAGAAAAATTTCAAAATGTTTTTAATGCTAAATACGAAGACAATATTGAGAAAGCAATTAAGTCCTTAACACTTAAAGAAAATGATATGTTAATAATTACAGGATCATTATATTTAGCTGGCGAAATATTAAACTTAAATTAGATATTTTTTTCTAAAAACTCTTTCATATGGCTTTCTGGTACGCCACCAACTTTTCTATCAACCTCAACACCTTTTTTATAGATTATCACTGTTGGAACACCTCTTATTCCCGCTGCACTTCCAGTATTAATACCACCATCTTCTATATCGGCATAATAAAAACCAGCCTTGTCTTTATACTCAACCGCAAGCTTATCCATAATTGGTTTTAAAGACTTACAAGGGCCACACCAAGCAGCACTAAATTGAATTACTGAAACGTCTTCACTTTTAATTTTGTTTTCAAAATCTTCATCTTTAAAATCTATAAGCATAAATCCTTTCTATTAATTTGTTTATTAAAGTCAACTAGGCAATTTCATATTTCTTTTCAATAGACATAATAAAATCATTTATTTCATCTAGTTTATTTAACTCATTTTTATCATCTCTTTTATCTGCTTGATCTCTCAAATAGTCGATTTCATTATATGCCATATTTACCGTTTGCCACTTCTCCTTATTCTTACTTAGTATACGTCTAGCAATTTCGCTTTTAATATTTTTATATAAATCAGGTGGTAAAATTTGAGGTGCTTCTTGATAAATTATTTTTTGACCAAACCAACTACATCTTTTGTCTTGAAATTTATCTAGTAATCTCAACTTATCTTCCCAAGATGAACTATGCCAGGTTTTAAAAAGAGCAGTATCTTTATTAGGAATAAATTTTTCATACAAAGTTTCTTCAGGTAACAAATCTTCCTGGGTTTTAGTTTGCTCTTTTTCCTCTGCTGCCTCTCTATTTATAATTTGTATATTTTTACAAAAATTTTCATTATTTCTAACCATTTGCGCTCTTCTTTTTATTGTTTCTAAATCTAGGTCTGAATAAGGTTTTTGTTTTAAGGCAAACTCTTTATCTAAAATTACTGGAGCTTTATTGGTTTTTAAAACTCTTGTAGCCTTAGGACTATATTTTTTTAATATATCTCTTAATTGATTTACTGATAAATTTAATAATGGTTCTGGATCTCTTCTTAAATCCCAAACATATCCCCACGATGCGTAAGATGGATGAAAACAATGATTTGGATGTAGTGTGCTAGTGAGATACATCATATTTCTACCCTTCACATTTTCAAAAATAGAATATATGCCTTCATTTTTTAAAAACGTTTCTACGCTTGTTTTAGTTGATGTTTTTAAAAATGTTTCCCAATTTTCTTTATGTTTATCTTTAATAATTCTAAGAACCTTTAGTGAGTTTTGCGCATCAACGTAGGCTGTATGGCTTGCTGAAGTGTCAAAACCCTGCATTCTTGATAAGGATTCTAATGCAAGGCTTGGGTTTCCCGCCTCAGTTAATTCTGTTTTTAAAGTTTCAGAATTCAAGGTTTGAGCTGCCCTGGCTATGTGCAAACCATCATGTTCACTATTAGGCGATGAGTGAGTAGCGTAAGGATAGCGATTGCCCTTAAAAAAATTGAAATGAAACATCCTTCGATCAAAATTTAAATTTGACCACCCCATAAACATTGCTGGGGCACATTTGAAGAAAAAATTTTCAACAGCACCTAAGAAATCATAATGTGAATAATTACCTTTAGTTAATAAATCAATGCTAGTTGAATTAACAAGTAAAGCCTTTGCACTTGGCACCTCACCTTCCGGCATTCGCCCTCTTATATTTAATTTTCCAATTTCTCTTAAATTTTTATCAACTACAACAGCTCCAACTTCTATTATGGATCCCCATATTGTTGAGTTTGTTGTCTCTGTATCGTAAATTACAATCTTATCCATTTTTTATTAAACTAAATTATTCATCTCATTAAATTTTTTTAGTCTACCTAAAAACAAATTTTGATATGTTATTAGTTCGGGCCCTTGAATCTTAAACTCTTGAAACAAATTATCAACTGTGCAAACTAGAATAATACATGCATTAATGTTTGAATTGTAAACAACATTATGCGCTAAAGAGTAAGCCGCAGTTTGTAAAAACCAAGAATCTATGTACTCAGCTTTTTTTGGTTTGTTGGACTGCTTGAAATCAATTATTGTTTCTTTTCCCTCATAAACACCTACACAGTCTGCTGTGCCTGCATATCTCTCAGGATAATGCATAGTGCACTCCACACCATATATTTCCTCTAATCTATTTGTTAAACCCTTATCAATAATTTCTTTTGCCATTTTTTTATATTGTTCATTGTCTTCAAAGAAACTCAAATTTTCTCTACCTAAAAGAAAAGACTCTAAATAGCTGTGCATTTGGGAACCTCTGCTACTTGCTGCCTTTGTAATAGCTTCAGCTTCTTTGTGACCGGTTCTCTCTCTCCAATTAGCTAAAGCTGCTTTATCTTCCTCGGATTTTGTTGCATCAAGTATTGAAGTTACACTCGGTAACTTTGCTTCTCCTAGTACGTATCTTCTTATTCCATCTTCTGTCGCTCTTGAACTTGTAGGATAGTCATATTTTTTGTTCCAACGCATGTGATTTCTTATAGTCGGTATTATCTGAAAAAAGAAATTATTTTTTGACTTGTTTATTTCTTTCAACAAAACTCTCAACGTTCTCTGTTAGAACAGCTTTTTCAACTTGCTCGGGATCTTTTATATTTTCTAAAGTTCTAGTAATTGATCTTGCATCTTTTCCAAAACTATCAACAACTGTCATGGCCTCTTCAAGTTTTTTTCTTAATTTATAAATATTATCAAAATGACTAGAAAATCTCGTACTTATAGTTTTTAAATGATCATAAATCTCTGTTGCGTGTTTTGAAATTTTAAGAGACTGAAAGCCCATATGTAAAGACTGTAAATAAGCTGAAAGAGTATTTGGTCCACAAATTACTATTTTATATTTTTTCATTAATTCTTGAGTTAATAGCTCTTTAGTGCTTGGGTCTTGATACTCAGTTAATTCTTTATAAAGACTTTCTGTAGGAGCGTACACTATTGCAAAATTTGAAGTTTTAGGTGGAACAATATATTTTTCCATGACACTTTTTGCTTTAGCCTTAAATACGCTTGCTAATTTTGTTCTAGCATCAGCAACTGCCTTCTTATCATCTGCCTCGTGCGCATCTGTAATTGCCTTAAATTTTTCTACTGGAAAATGAGAGTCCACCGGAACCAAAACATCTCCTTGAAGCTTGATTGCAAATTCTACGTTTTCACTCGTATCTTCTTTCATTTTGACATTTGTCATATATTGAGACGCAGGTAATAAATCTTTAATTAGAGCATCCAAAGAATACTCAGCTAGAGTTCCATATTTTTTGACCCCTGCTAAAATTTTAGTAATTCCCTCTTGACTTTGATTTAAGAGCTTTACTTGCTCATTAAAATTACCAACCTTCTCATCAACTTTAGTAAGTGCCTCGGTCATATCCTTTGTAACTCCAGTTGATAAAGAGTTAAATGAGGTAGACATCGAACTTAGAGATGTATTGATTGTAGAGTTTAAGCTATCTTTTAATTTAATAATTTCCGCATTCAAATTTGCTATTTCATTAGTCTCATCAGCTCTGTTCTCTTTCTTGGACTTTATATTTAAATACAAAATAGCCAAGATTGCTCCAAACATTAAAATTAAAATTAGTAATAAAACTGTGTCCATGATTCGTAACATGTATTATAAAGGATTTTTATGGAATTATATCTTATTTTGAAAATTATTTTTGGAATAGGGGTTCTAATAGCTACTTATGCGATAATGAGAAATTTAGATATCATCAAAATTATTCTCATATACTTTAAAGATAAATTACTTGGAAAGTAATTTAACAAAGTTTTTTAAACCTTTTTTTTTACTATTTTTTTTTGAAATAAAAATACAAGCTTGAGATTTTAAGATTTCTCCATCTTTCAATATACGTAGGTTATTCGCTCTAAGAGTCTCACCTGTAGATGTTATGTCTGTAATTAATTCAGCTGAACCAGTAAAAGGGTACGCCTCGGTTGCTCCTAAACTATCAACCAATTTAAATTGAGTAACGCCTTTGGAAAATAAAAAATCCCTAGTTAAGTTTGGATACTTAGTTGCAACTCTTAATCTTTTTTTCTTTTTATCTCTAAATTCAAATGCAATTTCCTCTAGATCAGCTATGGTTTGAACATCGATCCAAGGATCCGGTATAGCTACAACTAAATTAGCTTTTCCAAAATTTAGTTTTTTAATAACAATTATTTTATTTTGGGTATTTATCTCACTTTCTTTTAATAAATCAAAACCTGAAAAGCCAATATCTAAAGAACCATCTCCCAATCTCTCAATAATTTCTCTAGCGTGTAAATATGAAATTTTTACATTTGATTTATTTTTTATTGAACCTATCAAATCTCTTTCCCCTCGCTCAGAAATAAGCTTTAATTTTCTTTTAATAAAAATTTTTAAAACATCTTTTCTTAACCGACCCTTACTAGGTATTCCTATATTAATTAAATTTTTCATAATTGATAATTTAAGTTAAGAGCAGCACCAACAGCTGGTACCTGCTTTTTTGAGCCAAGATCAGAAATTAATTTGTCATAACGACCACCGTTACAACAATTAATAATTCTCGACTTTGATTTGATGTCTATTTTAAAAACTATGCCAGTATAATACTCTAATTGTCTACCAAAGGCAGTTGAGAAAACTACATTTAATTTAGATATTTTGTTTTTTGAGATAGGAAAATATTTCTGATCAACAAAAAGATTTATTTTATGTTTTTTAAAAAATTTATTTAACTCCTTTGCAGCTTTATTTATTGGACATTTAATTTTCAAAAAATCTTTAATGATTTTCGATGTATTACTTCCCTTACTTGCTCTCCTTGGATCCTTAATCTTTTTATCAAACCTTTCTAAAATTTCTTTTAATGTTCTACCTGCAACAATAGATGATTGATTATCCTTTAACATTTTTAAATATCGTCTTTTATCAACCTCAACAATAGTTGGATCTACATCAGAATTTGTCTCTAATCTTTTTAATAAATCACTGAAATAGTCTTCTCGCCAAAAATGTCTTGTAAGTCTTAATTTCCATCTTTTTGGTATATCTAATTTAGATATTAGAAGATTAAAAATTTCCACATTGCCAATAGTAAGAGTGCCTGAGGAATATTTTAGATCTTTAAGTGATTTAAGTGACGTATCTATTATTTCTTTGTCATCTTTTTTTTCATCTTTTGATCCTATAATCTCAAAACCAACCTGATTTCGAATTATAGAGTCCTTTTTATTTTGAGATTTTCTATAAGCCTGTCCGCTATAAAATATTTTTTCTTTACCCTTTAAATTGTTTTCTAAATATCGAAGACACGACACAATGGTAAGGTCAGGTCTCAAACATAATTCATTACCTGTCTGATCTGTGAATGAAAAAATAAATTTTCTAAAACTTTCACCAGATCTTTGAACTATATGATTAGTCTCAATAACTGATGGTAATTCAATATATTTAAATCCTTTAGACTGAACTGATCTAAGGATTTTGTTAGATAAATTTTTTGATTTCATTTATTAAATTTTCTTTTGGAAATGTAATTTGATTATTCTCCCCTTTGGCCCCAAGTAGATTTTTTAATGTTATTTTATTATCTTTAAATTCGTTTTCACCGCAGATAACTGCGATAGGACATTCTCTTTTGTTAGCATAAGTAAGTTGCTTACCTAGATTTTTTTTACTATCCAAAAATATTTCAGAATTGATATTATTTTTTCTTAAATTATCTAAAATTTCGTAATAATTTTTTAAATATTTTTCATCCATTACACAAACAATAACTGGATTTTGTGTATCAACTTCTATTTGATTTAATTGCATCATCACAAATAGCAATCTATCAACACCAATACTTACCCCTGTCCCTGGAATATCTACACCCTTAAATCTTGAAATTAATTTATTATACTGTCCACCTGAGCAGATACTTCCAATATCAACTTCCTTGCCTTTAATATTTTTTGCTTTAAAATTCAGATTAGTCTCAACACAAAACCCATCGTAATAATCTAGGCCTCTAACTATGGTAAAATTAGTTTTTACTTGATCAAAGTAATTTCCAAATTTTAAAACTTCAAATAATTCCTCTAATTCTTTAATGCCCTCTTTGGTAATAGGATTTTTAAAATTTTCTTTAAGTTCCTTTAAATCTTTAATCTTTAAAAAATTTAAGATTTTAGAAACTTGATCATCACTTAGGTTTGCTCCTTTTGTTATAGCTCCGCTTTTATCTTTTCTCTCTTTTTTTAATAATTCTTCAACACCTTTTAAACCAAACCCAGGTTTATCGAGTTTGTCTATAGCTCTCATTACTTTGATTTGTTTATCTTTTTCAATTTTTAAATCTTCAATTAAACCTTGAACGATTTTTCTATTACTGACATTGATAGTAAACTGATCATTTTTTAAACCACAATCTATCAATGTATTTGAGATCAAATTACACAACTCGGCATTAGCTTGGGCCGAATTAACATTTCCGACTATATCACAATCTGCTTGAGTAAATTCCCTGTACCTAGCATTTCCAGATTTTTCATTTCTGAATACATTTTGAATTGCATACCTTTTATATGTTGAAGGAAGCTCTTGATTATTCTGCGCAACAAATCTAGCAAGTGGACTTGATAAATCATATCTTAAAGTAATATTCTTTTCACCATCATCAAATATAAATACATCAGACATAGGATTACTCTCATCCTCTGCAAGAAAGGAGCCTATATTTTCACTAATTTCAAAAGATGGTGTTTCTAATGGATCAAATCCATATTTAATAAAATTTTTCTCAATAACCCTTAATAGTCTTTTTTTGAGAAGTAATTTTTTATTCCATCTATCTTCAAAACCTGAGGGTAATCCAGGAATTAATTTATTTTCTTTATTCATTTTTTGGTACCTTGAGTAGGTTACGCTCCTACGACTTCGGATCCACAAACCGACGTGATACTATTTCACCATCAAGGCATATCCTTTTTTGTTTTATCTTATTTTGTTGTTATTTAAAATTATAATATAAGTGATTATTCGCTAGCTTTAGCCAGCGTGAAAAGGAGCGTGCACACCTCTATTGATTCCTCTAAGAGCAAATCTAAGAGTACCTGAGTTCAATCTGTAATTATTCTCATTTTTATTCATGAGAAGCGTTTTAGACAAAAATTGAAATTATTCAACCCTAAAAAGAAAAGGACGTTTTCTTATTTTTAAGAAAACGCCCTTATAAAATATTTAAATTAATCTAATTTTTTTAAATTTACTGCTGAAGGGCCTTTTGGACCATCCTCTAATGTAAATTCTAATTTATCTCCCTCGTTTAGAAATCTCATTCCTGCAGCTTTTACAGCGCTAGCATGAACAAAGGCATCTTTTTCTTTATCGTCTCTTTCTATGAAACCATAACCCTTTTTACCATTAAACCATTTAACTTTTCCTTGAATTGTACTCATCTTTTTACTCGTCCTTTTGTTATTTATTTAATACAGAAGTTAATTTCTTTGTAAATTAATTTCAAGATGTTTTGATGGTGCCTCGGGAAGGATTCGCACCTCCGACACAAGCCTTTTCAGGGCTCTGCTCTACTCCTGAGCTACCGAGGCAAAAGATTAACCCCTAAAGATTATTCTGCCTTTTGTAAGGTCATAAGGCGTCATCTCTACAGTCACGTTATCACCTTGCAACACTCGAATTCTATTTTTTCTTAGTTTGCCTGCTGTGTGAGCAGTTACTACATGACCATTCTCAAGTTGCACTCTAAACATAGCATTGGGCAATAAGTCAGTCACTTTACCTTTGAATTCAAGTAAGTCTTGTTTAGACAAATTTATTTTCTCCTAATTCTTTTTTTCACAGATTGAGCATGTCCCGCCAACCCTTCATAATTGGCAAGAGTTATAACTGATGGTCCAAGACTTTCAATACCCTTTTTTGATAAGTTTATGTATGAAATTCTTTTATAAAATTCGTTAACACTAATTCCGCTTGAATATTTTGCGGACCCATTAGTTGGCAATATATGATTTGATCCAATGTTATAATCTGTCATTGCCATAACAGCGTATTTACCTAAACATATTGAACCAGAATTTTTTATTCTTGATACAAAAGATCTGTAGTTCTTTACATTTAACTCCAGGTGCTCAGGTGCAATTTTGTTTACGATATTAATTATTTTACTTTCTTTAGCTACATGCATTAAAATTCCATTTCTCTTTAAACTTTTTTTTGCTACAGATTCCCTTGGAATACTTTTTAATTGTTTGGAGATTTCTAATTGAACTTTGTGAATTAAGTTTTTATCTTTTGAAATCAATATACATTGTGCTTGAGGATCATGTTCTGCTTGACCAATTAGATCACTGGCAGCCCACTCAGGATTTGAAAATTTATCACAAACAATAGTTATTTCGGAAGGGCCAGCTGTCATACCTTCGATACCCACATCCCCAAAAACCTCTTTTTTTGCTGCTGCCACATATGAATTTCCAGGTCCAACTATTTTATCAACTTTTTTTATTTTTTTAGTTCCATAAGAAACTGCTGCAATAGCAGAGGGACCCCCAATAGAATAAATTTCTTTAATTTTGCATTTTCGTGCTGCGTACAAAACAGCGGGGTTTTGATTTCCTTTAAAACCTGGATTTATCATTATAATTCTTTTTACTCCCGCTACAATTGCCGGAATAGCATTCATAAGTACACTTGAAGGATAAGATACAAGTGAACCTGGAACATAAATTGCAACTGACTCTAATGGCAAATATTTATACTCAAGCTTATTTTTAAATTGGTCTGTATAAGAAATATTTTTAAATTTTTGTAAAGAATGAAATTTATAAATTCGTTTATAGGCTGTATCAATTGCATTCTTAACTTTTGGATTTAAAGATCTTATCAATTTGGAAATTTTTTTAGAACTTGGAAAAATATTATTATTTCGATTAAATTTTTTTTCATATTTAATTAATGCTTTATCACCATTCTTTTTAACATCATTGATAATGTTGGTTACTGAAACTTTGTCAGATCTGATGCTCTTTCTTCTTTTGAGAAGAAGATAATCTAAATTTTTATCAAAATTTTTACTTTTACTATTTAATATTTTCATATCTATTTAATTTCATTTTGATCCTCAAGTCGCACTTCGATAGTTTCTGTTGTCAAGACGATGTGAGCATTATTATTAAAAATAAGATTTATTTCATAATCATCATTATTTTTCAAATAATCAATTCCAATTAATTCTAAAACTAAATCTTTGTTCGATTGATTTATATTTTTTGATCTTACTTTATCAACAAAATCAAACCGACAAATACTATTGATTTTCTTGCCCTCTTGATTGCTTTCAATTTTAGCTCTTTCAATTGATAATAAAAAAACCTTATTAGATGCGAGGTACTTGATATCTGTAACTTTAACTTTTGCACCCGAACTACAAGCAGAAATCATTTGTAATCCCTCTTGATCATTCGCAATTATTTTTGCTAAATAATTACCCATTATTTTAATCTTTTAATTCTAACACCGATTTTTTTTAATTTATTTTCAATATTTTCATATCCTCTTTCTAAATGATAGACTCGTCCGATAATACTTTTTCCATTAGCTACCATTGCAGCTAATACCAAAGCAACACTGGCTCTAAGGTCACTAGACATTAGCTCAGCACCGATAAAATTAGTATTTCCATCAATAAATGCTTTGTTATTTTTAATATTTATTTTCGCACCTAATCTTTGCAACTCTGCAACATGCATGAATCTATTTTCAAAAATATTTTCGGTTATAGAACTTTTCCCAACACTCTTACACATTAATACCATCAATTGAGCTTGAAGATCTGTTGGAATTCCTGGAAACTCTTTAGTTTTTATATTTTTAATAGATTTAATTTTGTCAGGTCCTTTTATAAAAATTTTGTTATTGGTAGTCTTAATTTTAGCCCCGACTTTTTTTAATAATTCCAATTCAGTATTTATTATCTTTGGATCTAAATTTTTAACTTGTAAGTTACCTTTGGCAAGTGTTGCTGCCACACAAAAAGTGCCCGCTTCTATTCTATCAGCCATAACTGTGTGAGTTGTTTGATTAAGTGAATCAATTCCTGTAATTATACAAGTTCTTCCAGACCATTTTATATTTGCGCCAGCTTTATTTAAGAATTGTGTTAAGTCTTTAATTTCAGGTTCCATTGCACAATTTTTTAAAATTGTTTTACCCTTAGCTAAACATGCAGCAATTATCGAATTTTCTGTTGCACCAACACTTATTTTAGGAAACTTTATTGTCTTACCCTTAAGTCTTCCATCTGACTTAGCTATGATATATCCATCCCTAATTTTATATTTCATTCCTAATTTTTTTAATGCAATCAAGTGATAATTCACAGGTCTTGCCCCTATTAAACAACCACCGGGTAAGGATGTTTTAGACCTATAAAATTTTGAAATTAATGGTCCTAAAACCAATATTGAACCTCTCATTGTTTTGACTAATGAGTAGCTCGCAAATGTTTTCATATTTTTTTTATTAATGATTTTTGCTGTTTTTCTATCTCTAGATAAAATTATTTTAGAGCCAAGAGATTTTAATAAATTTAACATAGTATTTATATCTCTTACTCTAGGTAAATTTTTTATAATTACTGGTTTGTTGAATAATAAAGTTGCTGCAAGAATTGGTAGAGAGGCATTTTTAGAACCTGAAATTGAAACGTTACCCTTGATTCTACAAGGACCATTAATCAGAAATTTATCCATAAATTACTTTTTTATTTTAGCAACCTGTATGGTAGTTTGTCCCTGATATTTACCGTTTTTTGATTTATAAGTTGTCTCTGGTTGAGTATCTGATTTAAAAAATAAAAATTGGGCAATACCCTCATTTGAATAAATTTTTGCAGGATTTGGGGTTGTGTTGCTTAATTCAATAACAATATTACCCTCAAACTCATTTTCAATCGGGGTTACGTTACAAATAATTCCCGTTCTTGCATAGGTACTTTTTCCAACACAGATACAAAGAACATCTTTTGGTATTCTAAAATATTCAACGGTTTTAGCCAGAACAAATGAATTTGGTGGAATTATACAATAAGGTCCCTTTCGCTCAATAAAGTTATCATCAGAAAAATTTTTTGGATCTACCAATGAACTATTCACGTTTGTAAATATTCTATACTCATCAGAAATTCTGACATCATAACCCATGCTGCTTAATCCATAGGATATCTTTCCCTCAGAGACTTGATGATCAAGAAATGGCTCTATCATATTTTTCTCTTTGCACATTTTTTTTATCCAAATATCTGGCTGGATAGACATTATTTATTTTTCTTTTTATTTTTCTTTTGAAAAAGTTTTCTTTTTTTTAAATTTTTCTTTAGAGCTAAACTTAAACGCTCATTTTTTTCTTTTACAGTCATTCTTTATTTGGGTTTGTTAGAAAATCTAAAGAAATTGGTTTGTTTGGATCCAACTCTGGTTTTTTATTTTCACTTTTTTTTACACCCTCTTTTGCTAATCTTTTAGCTTTTCTCTCAGCAAGTTTCTTTTCCCTTTTTGCCTGTTTCTCCATTAATTTTGCAGAACGAGTGCTTTTAAAATCATAGTGGATTCCACAATTAGATAAAGGCCCGTTATACTCAAAATACCTTTCCTCAAGGATATTATAATTTTTATCTAATATTATTTTTGTGTAAATTTTCATAACCCTTATTTGCAAATTATTTATAAACTAATAAAATAATATGGCAATAATTAGCATCTTAGCTCGTTAGTTGAATTGCCCCTTTAACTCAGGTAGTAGAGTATTTCCATGGTAAGGAAAAAGCCGTCCGTGCAAGTCGGGCAAGGGGCACCATATTTATTGTTTGTAAAATTTTTTTCTAAAAAAAAATGTAATTATGATTAGGCTGAAAAAAGCTATAATTGGAACATATATTTCTTTTGTAAAAATTATATCAAAAATACCAGGAACTTCAGAGTTTTGATCGATTACTTTTTCTAATCCACTTCCAATTGAAACGGCTAAGAAGATTTGTGGTATAATTCCTATGAGTGATGCAATAAAAAAGTTGCTTACTCTTACATTAAAAATTGTTGGTAAAAGACAGCTCAATTGCCAAGGAACACCTCCTATAAATCGATAAATTAATAAATAAAATAACTCTGATTTTTTAAATTTCATCTCAAGGTTCTGGTATTTGTTTAAAAATTTTTCTCTTATTAAATCTTTTAAAAAATAATTACCAAATGAATATAGAAAAGTTGCTCCTACGCTTAAACCTAAGACAACAACTGCTGTGCCTAACCATGGACCAAAAAGGAAACCTCCAAGTAAGGCAATTGGTGATCCAAAACCTAAAAATGGAAATACCCATAATATTGCAAATATTAAAAACAGTATTGATATTATAAAAAGATTAGAATTTTTTAATTCAAAAAAGTAATCTCTATTATTTTTTATAAATTCATAATTCGTAAAACCTTTAATCTCTTGAAGACTAAATTTTGAAAAAAAATAATATAAAAATATGAAGATAAAAGTTAGATAAAATATACCAACAAATAATTTAATTTTTTTAGCCTTTTCCATTAATTACCATCGTATTTGTAAAATCTTCTATTTGCTATTTATACATTTAATTACTATAAAGATCGAAATTTAAACAGATTTAAATCACTATTATGAAAAGAACATACCAGCCTTCAAAAATTAAAAGAGCTAGAAAGCATGGCTTTAGATCAAAAATGAAGACAAAGGGTGGTAGAAAAACTTTGGCTAGAAGAAGATCTAGAGGCAGAAAATCTTTAACTGTTTCTGGTTAAACAATGAAAAGCAAAATACTTGCTCTTTCAAAAAACGAAGAATTTAAAAGCCTTCTTAAAAAGAAAAAAATATCAAACAAATATGTTACAATATTTTTTGGTATTCTTGGTAAAAAAGATGAAAAAAAATTAAATATCTCATTCGTAACAAAGAAAAAAATTGGAAATGCGGTTAATAGAAATAAAATTAAAAGAAGACTAAAAAATATTATGAATGACGCATGTAAAGAAACATCAATAAATCTTAAGTATTCATATCTTGTTATTGCTAAGCCAACTATGCTAAATAATGAATTTAAAAAAATAAAAGAAACCTTGTTTCAAGAATTTAATAAAATAAAAAAATGAATATTTTTGTGAACACTTTGATCAAATTTATTAAAATTTACAAATTTTTTATAAGTCCATTAATTGGACCCTCGTGCAGATACCTACCAACTTGTTCTGAATATACTATTGAGGCTCTCAAAACTTATGGCTTCTTAAAAGGTCTTTCGCTTAGTTTTAAAAGAATAATATCATGCCACCCATGGGGAAATAGTGGATTTGATCCAGTTAAAAAAGAAATAAAAGTAAAAAAATAATGGACTCAAAAAATACAATTGCAGCTATAGCATTATCTTCAGCAGTAATAGTTTTATATTCACTATTTTTTATTCCTGAAAAGTCAACAACAAGTCAAAATCTTGTTGAAAAAGAAAAAATTGAACAAAGCACAGATACACCAAGCTTAGAGCAAAAAGACACTCTTATAGAGATTTCAAGAAAAGATGCTTTAATCGAAAGTGAAAGAGTTGAGTTTGAAAACTCTAATGTGATCGGCACAATAGCCTTAAAGGGCGCAGCAATAGATGATTTAACTTTTAAAAATTATAATGTTGAACTTGAGAGTGATGAAAAAATAATATTATTAGGGCCTAGAAATATTAAAGAAGGTTATTTAATTGAAAGTGGATTTGTAACATCTGATAAAAATATAGATATTCCAACATCTGAGACTATCTGGTCTATAAAAGGAAATAAAAAACTAACTGAAAATTCTCCAATTAAGTTATCCTGGACCAATGATCAAGGAATTATCTTTGAAAAAGAAATTTCCTTAGATGATAAATATTTATTTTCAATAAAGCAAAGAGTCATAAACAAAACAAGTGGAAAATATGACTTTTATTCTTATGGTCAGATTATAAGAAATGAGATCCCAGACATAATAGATTTTTTAATTCTCCATGAAGGACTAATTGCAACGTTAGATGATGAATTAATTGAGGAAGATTATGACGATATTCAAGAGAAAAAGTTTACAAAAACTGCTCAAAAAGGCTGGTTGGGTATTAGTGATAAATATTGGATTACTTCACTAATACCTCCACAAAATAAAGAGTTTAAAACAACATTTGATTATAAGGATAAATTTAGAGCAAATTTTATTGCAACTGAACCGCTTGAATTGGGTCCAAATAATTTAATTGAGGAAAATTTACAAATAATAGTTGCTGCTAAAAGAGTAGATGTCATTGATGGCTACGCAAATAGTCTTGCTATAGATAAGTTTGACTTGGTAATTGATTGGGGTTTTTTATATTTTATAACAAAACCTCTATTTTTTGGTATAGATTATTTTTTCAAACTACTTGGTAACTATGGATTAGCTATCATAGCTATAACAATTTGTATTCGTCTTGTTTTTTTTCCTTTAGCAAATTTTTCTTTTAGAAGCATGGCAAAAATGAAAGCCCTCACTCCAGAAATGGTAAGATTAAAGGAGCTTCATAAAAATGATAAAATGAAATTACAACAAGAAATGATGGCTCTTTATAAAAAAGAAAAAGTCAACCCAATGTCTGGATGTCTTCCAATTCTCGTTCAAATACCAGTATTTTTTGCTTTGTATAAAGTTTTATTCGTTACTATAGAAATGAGACATATGCCTTTTTATGGATGGATACATGACTTAAGTGAACGTGATCCAACAAGTATATTCAATTTATTTGGGCTGCTACCTTATGATGTGCCATCATTTTTAATGATTGGTGCTTGGCCCGTTGCAATGGGAGTTTCTATGTGGGTACAACAAAAATTAAATCCTGCTCCCACTGATCCTATGCAAGCTAAAATATTTATGTTCTTTCCACTCTTTTTAACCGTAATATTAGCACCCTTTCCAAGTGGCTTAGTAATTTATTGGACTGTGAATAATATTTTAACTATGGCCCAACAAGTATTTATTATGAAAAGGACTACGGTTAAAACTGTCACTTAAAAAATTAATTATTACACAATAATAAAAATGGATTTAAAAAAAATACTTCCAAAAAAAGGACCACCAATTGACGAAGTGTCTAAATACATAGAAAAATATAAAAATGACCTCATAGTAATAAAATACGGAGGAAATGTTTTTATAGATAGAAATATCTTTGACAATTTTATAACAGATATAAATATACTCAGTAAGTTAGGTATTTCATTTGTAGTCGTTCATGGAGGGGGTCCAAGAATTAAAAGAGAACTAGACAAATCAAATATTCAATCAAAATTTATTAGAGGTTTAAGAGTAACAGATAAAAAGATAATAAACATTGTTGAGTCAGTGTTGATTGATTTTAATAATGATATTGTCGATTCTTTAAAAAGATTTGGTACTAATGCAATCTCAATTCATACGAAAAAAAACAATATAATTAAGGTGACACCAGAAGCAAAAGAACTGGGTTTTGTAGGAATACCTAAGAAAATTAATAATAATCTTATAGAAAAAATTCTTGATAAAAAACAAGTTCCAATAATTTCACCATTAGGTTTGGGAGATGATAATCATCCATATAATATTAATGGTGATACAGCTGCTGGTGCGATCGCAAAGTCATTAAAATCTAGAAGATTACTATTAATGACCAATGTTGAAGGAGTTCTAGATAAAGACAAAAAACTAATTAATGAAATTTCTTCAACAGAAGTTTTAAAAATGGTTAAAAATAATATTATTACAGAGGGAATGATACCTAAAATAAATACTTGTTTAGATGCAGTTAAAAATGGGGTTACAGCAGTCGGAATAATTGATGGAAGAAAGCAACACTCTATATTGTTTGAAATTTTTTCGGACAAAGGTTCTGGGACCTTAATAAGAAAATGAAAAAATTTAAAGAAATGAAATACCTTCTCCTGGATCTTGATGGGGTTTGTTATGGAAAACACAACAACTATTCGCTTGAAAGAGTATTTGGTCAAGTTTCCAAAAGAATGACAATGTTTATATCTGATAAGCTAAAAATAAATATGGAGGAAGCAAAAAAATTACAGACAAATTATTTCTACAAATATAATACTAGCTTAAATGGTTTAATGATACATCATGATATACCACCAGAAGAATTCTTAAAATATGTCCACACAATAGATCTTTCATTTATGAAAGAGGACAAAATAATGAGGAATGAACTTGAAAAATTAGACATGGAAAAGTTTATTTTTACTAATGGGAGCGCCGAGCATGCTAAAAATATTTTAACTCATTTAGGTGTTTATGATCTTTTTGGAAGAGATAAAGTTTTTGATATTAAAGATGCCGGGTATGTGCCAAAACCTGAGGCTCAAACTTTTGATTTAATGGTTAAAAAATTTGGATTAAATCCAAAAGAAACCATTTATATAGAAGATATCGCAAAAAACCTGAGTATTGGTTACGAGCGGGGCTGTGCAACTGTTTGGTTAATTAATGATGAACATTTTGGCAAGATAGATTCTGATAAAGATTATATCTCGCATAAAATTGAAAATCTGTCTTTATTTCTTAAAGAAATAAGGTTATTAAAAAGTCAATAAATTATGTCTATAGAAAAAATTATAAATGATGCTTGGGAAATTAAAGATCAAATAAACCAAAATTCAGACCAAAAAATCAAGAATGCAATAAATCAGGTTATTAGTGATTTGGACAGTGGAAAATCAAGAGTTGCTGAAAAAATAAATGGTGAATGGGTTACACACCAACATTTAAAGAAAGCAATTATGTTAAGTTTTAGAATTTATCCAATGGAAAACTTAAATGGTCCTTACAGTAGTTGGTACGATAAATCTCACTTGTTAAAAGGTAAGACTGCAGGTTGGTCAAAAGAAGATCATGAAAGAGCCGGCTTTAGAATGGTTCCTAATTCTCCAGTAAGAAAAGGATCATTTGTTGGAAAAAATGCTGTTTTAATGCCATGCTATGTAAATATCGGAGCTTATATCGATGAGGGAACAATGATAGATACATTTGCAAGAGCAGGTAGCTGTTGTCAAATTGGAAAAAATTGTCATATCTCAGCAGGATCAGGAGTTGGTGGGGTTTTAGAACCTGCACAAGCTTTACCTACGATAATCGAAGATAATGTTTTCCTTGGAGCTATGTCAGAAGTTGTTGAGGGGGTGATTGTTGGGGAAGGTTCAGTTTTAAGTATGGGTATGTATATAGGTCAATCAACTAAAATAGTCGATCGAAAGACCGGTAATATCACTTTTGGTAAAATTCCGCCGTACTCGGTTGTTGTCCCAGGTTCATTGCCAGACAAAAATAATTCAGCTGCACCATCGTTGTACTGTGCTGTAATAATTAAGCAGGTTGATGAAAAAACAAGGTCAAAAACTTCTATAAACGACCTTTTACGAGACTAAAATGAAAACTTTAAATCAGTTACAATTAGCTAAAGAGCTAATTAGATTTCCTTCAATTACTCCTGTGGATGCTGGTATAATGAAATTTTTAGAAAAAAAATTGAAAAGACTTGGTTTCAAAACAAAAACACTCGAATTTAAAGAAAGGGGCTTTAAGCCTGTTAAAAATTTATATGCAAGATTTGGAAATAAAAGTCCAAACTTCTGTTATGCAGGTCACCTAGATGTTGTACCTCCAGGAAATATAAAAGATTGGACAACTAATCCATTCGAACCATCTATTAAAAAGGGTCACTTAATTGGAAGAGGTGCAAATGATATGAAAAGTTCTATTGCAGCTTTCGTTTCAGCTGTAAGCACGTTTTTGTCGAAAAATAAAAAATTTAATGGATCAATTAGTCTGTTAATAACAGGTGATGAGGAAGGTGATGCAGTTAATGGCACGAAAAAAGTTGTAGAGTTTTTAAGAAAAAAAAGAGAAAAGATTGATTTTTGTTTAGTGGGTGAACCAACTAACCCAAATGTTTTAGGTGAAATGATTAAAATTGGTCGTAGAGGCAGTTTAACTGGTAAATTAATTATATTCGGTTTACAAGGTCACGTAGCATATCCTTCTAGAGCAAATAATCCTTCAACCATAATTGTTAATATTCTAAAAAAATTAAAGGAAATTAAATTTGATAAAGGAACCAGAGATTTTCAACCTACAAACTTGGAAGTTACCAGGATAAATATAAATAATACTGCAGATAACGTTATTCCGGCGACAGCTGAAGCAACATTCAACATAAGATTTAATAATAAACATTCCTCAAATTCTCTAAAAAAAAAACTTAACAAAATTTTAAAAAAAATGACCAAAAAACATAAATCAAAATTTAAAATTGAGTACAGAGTTTCTGGTGAAGCTTTTTTGACAGAACCTAACAAAACAACATTTATGATACAAAATATTATTAAAAAGATAACTAAATTAAAACCAAAATTATCTACAACAGGTGGAACTTCAGATTTAAGATTTATAAGAACCATATGTCCTGGTCTTGAATTTGGTTTAGTTGGAAAAACTATGCATAAAGTTGATGAGGCAGTATCTCTAAAAGATCTTAAAAGACTAACAAAAATTTATGAAAACATCTTAATAAATTATTTCAAATGAATACGGCAATTATAAATTCAGAATCTTATGAAAAACATGACACTGGTAACGGTCATCCTGAACAGCCTAAAAGAGTAATTGCTATAAGAGAAAAATTAAAAAAAAGAAGTGATCTGATTTGGGAAAAACCAGGTAATGTGCCAGAAGATATATTGGCAATGACACATTCAAAAGAATATATTGATAATTTAAATAGTTCATTCCCTCAAAAGGGTCTAAAATTTTTAGATGGAGATACTGTAATATCACCAGACAGTAAAAAAGCAGTATTTGATGCAGCTGGCTCAACAATTAGGGCCATTGATGGAATAGAGAATAAAGAATTTAAGAACGCGTTTTGTTTAGCAAGACCTCCAGGACATCATGCGGAAAAGGATAAGGCAATGGGATTTTGTTGTATATCAAACGCTGGAGTAGCCACTAATTACTTAATTAAAAATTATAAATATAAGAGGGTTGCATGTGTAGATTTTGATGTGCACTGGGGAAATGGAAATTATGATGTTATGCGAAATAACAAAAATTCATTATATATTTCAACACACCAATATCCTTTTTATCCTGGAGGTGGTACAGATAAAGATAAGGGTGATTTTAATAACTCTTTAAATATACCTTTACCAGCAGGCACAAACTCGGAGGAATATTTTAATGCATTCAATAGAGTTTTAGATAGGTTAGTAAATTATAAACCTGATTTTCTTATATTCTCGGCAGGTTTTGATGCTCATAAAGATGATCCTTTAGCTCAATTTAAACTTAAATCAAAAGACTTTTATGAAATTACTAAAAGAACTTTAGCTGCTACCAACGATTTCACTCAAGGCAAAGTTATCTCTATTCTTGAGGGAGGTTATGATTTAAATGCATTATCTGAAAGTGCTAATGAACATGTTAACGCACTTGTAGAATTCAATTGATTTAAATTTAATTAATAATAATTCACTCAAATGAAGCTTTATAGAATTAAAAGATCTAAAATTGATAAAAAAGGAAGAGGTCTTTATGCTACACGTGATATTAAAGAGGGAACAAAAATAATAAATTATGTTGGCAAAATTATTACAAATAAAGAGGTTGATGAGTCAATTAAGTTTGATAATAAAAAACCCATTTACTTATTCACATTAAATAAAAAATATACTCTCGACGGAGATTTTTCATGGAATATTGCTGGTCTAGTAAACCATAGTTGCAATAATAACTGTGATTATAATGGCAAAGGTTTAAAAGTATGGATTACTGCAATTCGTGATATTAAAAAAGGAGAGGAGTTTACGTGTGATTATGGATTTGGTTATGATGAAGACTATAAACAATTTCCTTGTAAATGTGGTTCAAAAAATTGTTGTGGTTATATTGTTAGAGAAGAGTCAAGATGGAGAATTAATAAAAAGTTTGCAATGAGTAACAAAAAAAAATTAATAAATCACTCTAGCTAAATAAAGTCCCTCAGGTGGTGCAGGTGGTGCACACAAAATCCTTTTTTTTGATTTCATAATAAGATTGAATTTTTTTAAAGTCCATTTTTTTTCACCTACATATTTTAAACAACCAACCATTGAACGAACCTGTTGTTGTAGAAAAGATTGAGATTGAAATTCTATCTCTATTTTACTATTTCTAGATTTTATTTTAACTGATCTAATTGTTTTGATTGGACTTTTAGCTCTACAACTTGAAGCTCTAAAGGTAGAAAAATCTTTAGTACCAACTAATTTTTTTGCAGCTTTTTTCATTATCTTTAAATCAAGTTTATTAATAATGTGCCATCCTCTATTTTTATCTATTACCGGTCTACTTGGACGATTAATGATTATATACTTATATATTCTCATTCTTGCAGAAAATCTTGCGTGAAAATCATTGCTTCTTTTATTAATTTTAATGATTGATATCATTTCTTTATTTAGAAAATGATTTAAAGATTTGGCAAATTTATTCGAATTTTCAATTTTTTTTTTACACTCAAAATGAGCAGATTGTTCAAGTGCGTGCACTCCTTTATCAAGTCTTCCAGCGCCAAACAGAACAATTTTTTCTTTTAATAATTTAGAAATTCTCTCTTGGATAAAACCTTGTATAGTTTTGCCCTTTGTTTGAATTTGCCAACCTCTAAAATTGGTGCCTACATACTCTATCAATATTTGATATTTAAACATTAGATATAATTGAACCTTTTCTGATCTGGGATCCAAGCATAAACTCTCCAATTTTTTGAACCTTTTTCCCCTCTCTCTGAATTTCAACAACCTTAATAGATTTTTCACCTCCACACGCTATTTCAAGGTCGTCTGATATAACCTCACCATTTTTACCAATCCCATTTCCAATTTCAGCTTTTAAAACTTTATATCTTTGTCCGTTAAAATTGAAAAAAGCTCCTGGGTAGGGATATAAGCCATTAATTTTTCCAATTATTTTCAAAGCATCACTTTTCCAGTCTATTTGCCCTTCATTTTTAGTAATTTTTTTTGCATAAGTGGCTTTGGAATTATCTTGATCAACAAAATTTGATTTATCCTCAAAAATTTCATCTACAACATCTAAAATTTTATCCGCTGCCATTAAAGCGAGTTTTTCTGAGACCTCTGTTGCATTCAGACTTTGATCAAGTTTTATTTTATAAATGTTACTTACAGGTCCACTATCCAATTCTTCATTAATTTTCATTATACTGATTCCTGTTTCTGTGTCTAAATTCATTATAGCTCTCTGAATAGGTGCAGCACCTCTCCATTTTGGGAGTATAGATGCATGAATATTTATAAAACCTTTTTTTGTTAAACTTAAATATTCTTTAGGAATTATTTGTCCATAGGCTACAACAATTGCAAGATCAGCCTCCATTTTTTTTAAAAACTCATATTCCTCAGTATTGTTTTTCAAGTTCTGTGGTGATCTGAATTCTATATTTAAAGTTTCCGATATACCTTGGACTGGTGATTTATTTATCTTCTGACCTCGGTGAGATTTTTGGGGTGGTTGTGTATAAATTAAATTTATTGGAAAACCATTTTGGTAGAGTGATTTCAATATTGGAACTGCAAACATGGGTGTACCCATAAAAATGATTTTTTTAGGCATTTCTAAACTAATATTCTGTCAGGATTTTTCTTTGTTTTTGAAATTTTTTTGATGATGATATCTCTTTTTAACTTTGATAGATGGTCAATTATCAATTTTCCATCTAGATGATTTATTTCATGTTGTAAACAAGTTGATAAAAGTCCATCACACTTTAAATTTTTTTTTTCTCCATTGATATCAATATATTCCACTTCACAAATTTTTGGCCTTTCAATTTCTATAAATGTATCCGGAATTGATAGACAGCCCTCCTCATAGATAGAGGTTTCATTACTAACTTTTTTTATAACAGGATTTATGAAACTTAAAGGTTCCCTTTTTTCATCTTTTGTAGACACATCAATTACTAAAATTCTTTTCAGGATACCTATTTGTACTGCAGCTAATCCGATACCTTTAGAAGCGTACATTGTATCAAATAAATCATTAATAAGTTTTTTTTCGTTAATGCTCACTTTTTCTAATGGTTCGGAGATTTTTTTTAGAGTCTCATCAGGAACAGTAATTATATCTTTAATGCTCATTAGATAAATAAATAAACTAATTTTTAAACTTTTAAAGGAAGAACTTTTAATAGAATTTTATTACGAATAGTGTCTATGTTTAATTGATTAAGCGCACTTATTATAAAATATAAGGTATCCTCATCTAAAGCACTTAACTCATCTTGACCAATAACCTCTATAATTCTGAGAATTGTTGAGGCTGACTCATTATTATTAATCATGACTTGAATATCTGTAGGCATTTCTGTATCTAGAATTTTATATAAATTGTCATATTTCTTATCAATTTTTATACCATCTGATTTTAATGACTCGATTAAAATAATATCTTTTTTGGAAAGTGAATATTTTTTATCTTTTTTTATTTTTTTTAGAAAACTATTGAGATCTTTTTCTAATTTTATCTGATTATAATCTCCAATAAAATATTTTATAAGTTTTGATTGATGTAAAAGATCATCATTATACTTTATTTTAGATTGTTTTTTTTCATCAGTATTTATATTTTCTAAATAAAAACTAGTATGCTTTGAAGAAATTTGATCTAATTCAATATCTTGTAACAGGTCTTTTAGTTTCTCCTCAAAAGCATTACCAATTTTATCCTTGATGAATGCTTCTTTTAGAAGTTTCATTAACTCAATTTTTTTATTCGTGTCAGACTCTAACAATACACTTTGATATAAAAGAGCCCTACTCTCAATATTAGCTAAAGATTTGAATACTGTTTTGACATTCAAAAATTGATCAATCGTAAACTGAAACCTTTTGTAAATTTGAAATAAATCATCTTCAAGATAATTCTTGTTATGTGTGGCATACTCAATTAATTCTATTTTTTCTAATTCATCTAAATCGATTTCATTAGTTTGGTATAATAAATTTGAAGCAGCTAAATATTTCCATATTAATGGATTAGTGCTTTCCTTTGGTTCAAAAGAAAATTCTGGGTTAGTTTTATGGGCTAAATGAAACTCTAGAATACTTTTTTCAGAAACAGCTTTATCAATTTCATTTATATATCCAAAAAGATAATTTAGTTTATTTTCAAAATATTGGTCGCTAAAGCCTAATTCTTTTTTTAAGTCAAAAATTAATTGTGCTTCATCTTTTTTTCCATTGTTTATCAAACAATAGATATTAAATTTTGATAAATAATTGTTTTTTATTGGTTCAGAGTTATCTAAAAAAATTTTACAAGCTTTATCTAGCTCTGCTTTGGATAAATATTCATCGACTAAATATTTGCTTAGTTTAGGGTGTAAATTTAAAATATCATTTTTTACTAAATACTCTTCTATTAACTCTAGATTATTATGTTTTATTAACCAATTTGATTTTATTTTTAAAAATTCTTTTTTACTGATATTTTTATCGGGAAAATGAGCATTTGTTAGTAAAACAATATTCATAAGTTCTGAAGCATCTTTTGATAAGTTAATTTTATCTAAATTAGAAAAGAGGTATTTTAATTGATCACCATTAGAATTCGACCACATATCAATTTTTAACCCAAAATCCTCGGGATCGTAGAGACCTATTATTTTAATTTCTTTAGAATTTAAAGTTTCATCAACTTTTATTGAGTCTGAGCTATCATTAATTTGCATATTAAAAACATCAATTTTTTCTGTTTCGGGTCTACTTTCAGTAATCGAAATTAATTCTTTACTTTCAGAATTTTCTTCAATTTGCTCTTTATCAATATTCCATATATCTACGGGTTCATTTTCTGAAAAAGAATTCACTATTGAAAAGAAAAAAATAATTAGAATTGATAAATAAGTTTTATTTAACAATTTTAAAATTTTCATTTGGTATTATTTTTTCAATTGTTTTTTTTGGTGCTGGAAAGTCTAATTTATTTAAAAGAAAAATTATTCCAATAAATACAATTGCGATAATAAGTAACTTTATTAACAACCCAATTATACTTTTGCTATAACTTGTTTTTCTTGTAAATTGCATATAGATTAATTAATTTCAAATTAAGACATATTTGTGTTTTTTCAATAAAAGAAACTTATGAAATCGAAGAAAAATTTAGTTTTTGTCGGAATGATGGGCTGTGGAAAGAGCACTATTGGCTCTATGATATCAAAAAAACTAAATCTTAACTTTTTTGATATTGATCAATTAATTGAAAATAATCAAAAAATGAATGTTTCAAAAATCTTTGAAATAAAAGGAGAAAGCTTTTTCAGAGATGTTGAAAAAAAGATTACTTTAGACATTTTAAAAAATAAAAAGGGTGTAATTGCACTTGGTGGAGGAGCGTTTATCACTAGAGCCATTAAAAACGAGGTACTTGAAAATCATTTATCATTTTGGCTTGATTGGAACATCGATACTTTGGTTAACAGGATTAAAAACAGCAAAAAAAGACCTTTAGCAGTTAATTCTAATAAAAATGAGCTTAAAGAAATAATAAAAAAACGTTCAATTATTTACTCTAAAGCACTATATAAAATAGATTGTGAGAATTTTACAAAACAACAAATTGCAAAAAAAATCATAGATATTTATGAAACCAATTAAACTGATAGTTAAAACTAAATCAGAAAAATATCCCATTATAATTGGAAGAAATTTAATTTCTAATTTATCAGGAATATTCAAAACAAATTATATCAACTTTAAAAAATGCTTATTAGTTTTAGACAAAAATATTCCAAATAGATATGTCAAACAAATTTCAAGATCACTGAAAAAATATGAGGTTTACAAATTTATTTACAATGCGAATGAGAAAAATAAAGATCAGAAAAACGTCAATAAAATTTTAGATCTTTTGCTTCAAAAGAATTTTTCGAGAGATGACTGTTTAATATCTATTGGAGGAGGTATTACTGGTGATGTGGCAGGTTTTGCAGCAAGTTTATTCAAAAGAGGTCTAAAATTTATTAATATTCCAACAACATTGTTATCACAAGTCGACTCATCTATCGGCGGCAAAACAGGTATTAACACATCTGAAGGCAAAAATTTAATTGGAAGTTTTTATCAACCTAAAATTGTTATCAGTGATGTAGACGTTTTGAAGAGTCTACCATTTAGAGAAGTAGTTTGTGGTTACGCAGAGATAGTGAAACATGCATTGATTGCAAATAAAAAGTTTTATAATTTTTTAGATAAGAATATTAATGAAGTATTAAAATTAAAGTCTCCAACTATTGAAAAATCTATTTATGAAAGTTGTAAAGTTAAAAAATCAATAGTTGAAAAAGATGAAAAAGAAAAAAATTTGAGAAAAATTTTGAATTTTGGACATACTTTTGCTCATGCGTATGAGGCAAGTTTAAATTTTTCAAAAAAATTAAATCATGGAGAAGCGGTAATTCTGGGTATGAAATCTGCGTTTGAATTTAGTCATAATAGAAAGTTGATTTCCTATAAAGATTTTGAATCTGTAATAAAACATCTCAATAATTCTCATTTTCCGATTTCTATTAAAAATTATTTTACAATAAAAAAAGTTAATCAGATTATATCCTTTATGATGAGGGACAAAAAAAATAATTCTAAAAATATTAAGCTTATGTTAATTAAAAAAATTGGCGGTCCAATAATTGAAAAAGAATTTTCCGACCTTGCTCTCAAATTTTTTTTAAAAAAGAGATTAATTAATTAAAATCTGTATAGAGTGAACGTGATTTCTTAATTCCTCATCTAAAATTTTATAAATTTTTTTGTTACTTTCAATTTTATTTAATTCCTTAAGCTCTTCAGACTCTATGGTTATTTTTAAATGAAATTTATTACTTTCATTTCCTGTATGATTTTTATGTAAAAATGTTTTGTCCTCTATAAAAATATTTTCAATATTAATATTTTTTTTTATTTTTTTTTTTACGTTTGTGATTAATTCATCTATATTCATTTTATATAATTATATCATGAAAAATATATGTGACTGGAATAATTGCAATAAAATTGGAGAATATAAAGCACCAGTTGAAAAGGATAATAGTAAAAAATATCGATTACTTTGTTTAGAACATGTTAAAGAATTTAATAAAAACTGGAACTATTTTTCAGGTATGAATGATAATCAAGTAATTAATTTTTTAAAATCAGATATGGTTTGGCATAAACCTACACAAAGCTTTAGTTCTTCAGATAATTTTTTTAAAGTTTTATGGAATAATACTTTAAAGGATGAGCTAGATAAGGAAAAATTAAAAAGCGATTTTAATCACATGGGACAATTTAGATATGATCACAAAGACATTAAAGCATTTGAAATATTAGGTATTTCAGTAGGATCAAGATGGGAAAAAATTTATGATAAATTTAAAATACTTGTTAAAAAATTTCACCCTGATATGAATTCTGGAAACAAAAAATTTGAAGAAAAACTTAAATCAATAACTTTGGCTTATACACAATTAAAAAATACTTATAGAGAAAAAAATTGACACCAGATATAAACAATCAACCTGATATAAAACTATCGATTAAGCAGACTTTTGGAATTGACTCTAACATGGAAGTAGATGCTTTTTCCAAAAAAAGTGAGTATGTTCCAGAGATAGATAAAAACTATAAATTTGATCGAGACACTACGTTAGCTATAATTTCAGGTTTTGCATTTAACAAAAGAGTTCTTGTTCAAGGTTATCATGGAACAGGAAAATCTACACATATAGAGCAAATTGCTGCAAGATTAAATTGGCCTTGTATCAGGGTAAATTTAGACAGTCATATAAGTCGTATCGATTTAATTGGAAAAGATGCAATTGTTTTGAAAGATGGTAAGCAAGTTACACAGTTTAATGAAGGTATTTTACCATGGTCCATCCAAAACCCTGTTGCTTTAGTATTTGATGAGTATGACGCGGGAAGACCTGATGTAATGTTTGTTATTCAGAGAGTGCTTGAGGCAGAAGGTAATTTTACTCTTTTAGATAAAAATAAAGTTATTAAACAAAATAAATTTTTTAGATTATTTGCAACCTCTAACACTGTAGGTTTAGGAGATACAACAGGACTTTACCATGGAACTCAGCAAATTAATCAAGGACAAATGGATAGATGGAATATTGTTACAACTTTAAATTATCTCAGTCTTGAAAAAGAAATGGAAATAATCTTAGCAAAAAACAAAGAGTTAAATAATACAAAAGGTAAAGAAAAAGTTTCAAATATGATTAAAGTTGCATCATTAACTAGAAAAGGATTTATAGCTGGGGATATATCTACAGTGATGAGTCCACGAACAGTTTTACACTGGGCTGAAAATGCGGAAATTTTTAAAGATACAGGATATGCTTTTCGAGTAACGTTTTTAAATAAATGCGATGATATTGAAAAAAATATAATTGCAGAATATTACCAAAGATGTTTTGGTGAGGAATTACCAGAGTCCTTATTAAATATTCAAATTTGATGAATAACAAAACTGAGAGTTTAAAAGAAAAACTCAAACAAGCTCTATATTCTACAGCAAGGGTAATCTCAGACGATTTGGGTATCAATCCTAAAAAAAATATCAAAAATTCTGAAAAAAAAGATTTAATTGAACTAGAAAATTTAAATTCAAAAAACGATTTTATTAAGGCTAGAGCGGAAACAGACTCTAAAGCTCTTAAAAAAAAATTTTCTAATGAGTCAATATTTAAGAAAAATTTACCCTCCAGCTCATTGTGTAAATCACTTTATACAATTACAGAGAAAATAAGATACGAAAAATTGGGATCAAAAATGTTAAAAGGAATAGATAAAAATTTAAGGGATAATTATATTCAAATAATCAACCATAAAAGAAAAGATCAAATTAAATCCAAAGATGATGTTCCTGTGGTTGAGGCTTTTGAGTTATATATGTTGAAAAACTTCCACAATATCAAACTCAATTCTTTAACATCAAAAATGTTAAACTTCTGGGAAAAAGATTTTGATAAATCAATTTTTGAACATATAGAATTTTTTAAACAAAATTTAGAAGATCAGAATATTTATAGTTCAAAGTTCTCCCAGATATTACAAGAAATGGACATTTTTCAATCAGAGGAAAATGAGGAAAAAAAAGATGAAAACCAAGAAGACAATCAAGATAATAAGTCAAGTGAAAATGATGATAGTGAGGATGAGGACAAAAAAGATCCTGATAAACAAAGTGAAACTGAAGCAAGTTTAGATTCAGATTATAATATTGATGAATATAAATTAGATGAACAACTTGTAGATACGGAGTCAGACGAGCAAAACCCTGAGCAAATTATTCAAAAGAAAAATTTAAAAGATTTAAATTTAGATTATAAAATTTTTACAACACAGTTTGATGAAATTACGAAAGCAGAAAACCTTGAAAACGCAGATGAAGCAAATAAACTTCGAAAAACCTTAGATCAACAATTAATTGGTTTTCAAGATGTTATAACTAAACTTGCTAATAAACTTCAAAGACAATTATTAGCAAAACAGAATAGAGCTTGGGAGTTTGATTTGGAGGAAGGATTGCTTGATAGCTCAAAGTTACCAAGAATTATAATAGATCCGTATAATTCATTATCTTTTAAGAAAGAAAAAGATTTAGACTTCAAGGACACTGTAGTAACACTTCTTATTGATAACTCAGGTTCAATGAGAGGTAGACCAATTACAATTGCAGCTATTTGTGCCGATATTTTATCAAGAACTCTGGAACGTTGCTCAGTGAAAGTAGAGATATTAGGTTTCACAACAAAAAATTGGAAAGGTGGCCAAAGTAGAGAGTTATGGAATAAAAATAACAAGCCAAAGACCCCTGGAAGATTGAATGATTTAAGACATATTATTTATAAAGGAGCTGATACACATTGGAGGCAGGCAAAAGATAACCTCGGGCTAATGTTAAAAGAAGGTTTACTAAAAGAAAATATAGATGGGGAGGCTATAACATGGGCTTTCAATAGAATAAAAAAAAGAAAAGAGGAAAGAAAAATTTTAATGGTAATTTCAGATGGTGCGCCAGTAGATGACTCAACCTTATCAGTAAATTCAGGGGATTTTTTAGAGAAACACTTAAAAAAGATGGTTAAATTTATAGAGGACAAATCTGAAATAGAAATTTTAGCTATAGGAATTGGTCATGATGTTTCTAGATATTATGAGAGAGCAATTAAGATCACTGATGTAAATGAGCTTGGTGATGTGATGATTTCTCAGTTGAGCTCGTTGTTCGATAAAAAAGCAAAATTACATTAAATTTTTTTTAAATCTTGATTTTTCCATCTAATGTTTACTTCCGCCCCAGTTCTTGTTTTAGAATTTTGACAATTTAAAGAAGCAAAATTTTTTTCAAGTAAGTTTTTACCTATAAATATTCCCAGACCTAAACCTGATTGATTTTTATCTTTATTCTTAAGTGATCTTAAATAAGGTTCACCTATTTTTGATAATATTTCACTTGGATATCCTTCACCATCATCTTCTATAGTAATTTCAGTATATTCATTATTACTTTTGAGAGTTATAAATATTTTTTCTTTAGCAAATTTATTTGCATTTCCAATAAAATTCCTCAAGCCATATATTATTTCTATTGATTTTGGAATTTTCCTTGGGCTAGCATCTTGATCAAAATTTAAGATAAATTTTTTATTACTTGTTTCTTCGAATGAGTTAACTATTTGATTTATATATTTTTTAAAATCTAAGTCCTCATCTATGAAATCATCTTCTTCAATAGGATTTAAAGATAACCTTTTCAAAATTTGATTACATCTTTCAACTTGGCTTGATAATAATTCTATGTCCGAGATGAGTTCTTTACGATCCCTTAACTGGTGTTTTAATTCTTGTGAGATAATTTTAATTGTAGATAATGGAGTTCCAAGGGAATGTGCTGCCGCTGCTGCTTGACCTCCTAAGGATAGCATCTCATGTTCTTGAGCCATTATTTCCTCCATTTTACCTAAAGCCTCCTTTCTTTTTCTAGACTCAGAGCCAAATACTATCGCAAAATAATTCAAAAAAATTAAAGCAATTATTAAAGCGATTGGAATTGAATAATAATAATAATTAGAAACATGAAAGTGATTATTCAATGGTGCAGGTAAGTCCTCTGAATTAAAAGTCAAAAAAATAATCATTAATATTGTTGTAACAACAAGAAATAAATTAGTTCTGATGCCTAAATTTGATGATGCAAACACACTAGGAATTAATAAAAAAATAACAAAAGGATTTACGATACCTCCAGTAAGATATATTAGTGATCCTAATTGAAATATATCAATCATTAAAAAAACTAGTGCAGATCTATCTGAAAGTTGAGTTTTGTTGTAAATTAAAATTAAATAAAAATTACTTAAGATCCCAATAAAGATAATTAAATTTGATAAAACAAAATTAAAGTCGAAATTGAAAAAAAAATAGACAATATATACTGAAATTAATTGCCCTATAATACCTATCCATCTTAAAAAGATATAAGTAGATTTTTTTAAAGTATGAAATTTTGAAGTTTCAAAAAACTTCATAGATTAAACATCTAAGTTTTGGACATTTATTGCATTAGAAATGATAAAATCTTTTCTTAAAGTTACATCATTGCCCATCAATGTGTGGATTAAATCTTGATCTTTTTTTGAATTTTTCGAGTATTGGACTTGTAGTAAATTTCTTGTTTCTGGATTTAAAGTAGTAGACCATAACTCATCTGGGTTCATTTCCCCCAAACCTTTAAATCTCTGTATACTCATTTTTGATTTTTCAGCTTCTAGTAGCTTTATAAATTCTTTTGAACCCTTTTTACTTTTTTTTAAATCTTTACTATTAAAAATTATATAATCCTCTAACTCCTCTTCATCTTTAATATAAATACCTTTAGAACCTTTATTAACTTTAAATAATGGAGGTTGTGCTAAATAAATATGACCGTTTTCAATTAATTTATTAAATGGTTTGTTATTAAAAAACGTTAAAAGAAGAGCTCTTATATGTGATCCATCTACATCGGCGTCGGTCATAATAATTATTTTTCCATATCTCAAATCTTTTAAATCAATTTCTTGTGATTTTGGATCTAAACCTAAAGCATTTATTAAAGTGACTATCTCATTTGAAGAAATCATTTTAGATAAGGCCTTTGTTCTTTGTTCAGATCCATTTCCATTACCATTTCGTTTTTTTTTCTCATTAAAATCTTCAACATAAGTATTTAATATTTTACCTCTAAGCGGCAAAACTGCTTGATTAGCCCTATTTCTTCCTTGTTTTGCTGAACCTCCCGCTGAGTCTCCTTCAACAATAAACAATTCTGTGCCCTCTTGTTTTCCAATTTGACAATCAGCTAATTTTCCTGGAAGACCGCTTAATTCAATTGCTCCTTTTCTTCTTACATTCTCTCTTGCTTTTCTAGCAACATCTCTTGCCATTGCGGCTTGAATTACTTTTGCTAAAATAGTTTTTGCAATCGACGGATTTTGATCAAACCAAATAGATAATTTTTCATTTACTAATGTTTCTACAATCATTCTTACTTCTGACGAAACTAGTTTATCTTTAGTTTGAGATGAAAACTTAGGATCAGGAATTTTAGCTGAAAGAACACAAGTAAGACCTTCCTTAATATCATCACCTGAAATAGCCAATTTATTTTTTTTAAGTAAATTATTTTCGTTAGCATATTTATTAACCACTCTAGTTAACGCACTTCTAAAGCCTAATAAATGAGTTCCACCATCTTTTTGATATATATTGTTAGTATATGGAAAAATATCTTCGGCGTATCCAGCATTCCATTTTAAAGAGCACTCTAATTCAATGTTGTTTTTTTTACCTTCAATGTATATTGGTTTTCTAAATAAATCATTTCCATTTTTATTTTGTAACTTTTCTCTTTTTTCGTCTAAAAATTCAACAAATTCTAAAACACCTCCATCATATTTAAACTCAGAAATTTTTTCTTTTTTTTGACTTGAATCTATAAAAATTATTTTAATTCCTTTATTTAAAAATGCCAACTCTCTCATTCTCTTAATAAGAATATTTGCACTAAACTTTATCGAAGAGAAAATCTCATTAGAAGGTAAAAACGTTATTTGCGTACCGGTATTTTTTGCTTTTCCAATCACTTTCAATGGAGCTATAGCCTCCCCATTTTGAAATTCTATATAATATTTTTTTCCATCCCTAAATATTTCCAACTTTAATTTTTCTGATAATGCATTTACAACTGAAACCCCTACACCATGTAGTCCACCTGAAACTTTGTACGAGTCATGATCAAACTTTCCACCAGCATGTAATTGGGTCATGATTACTTCTGCAGCTGATTTTTTTTCTCCTTTATGAATATCTACTGGAATACCTCTGCCATCATCATTTACTGTAATTGTTCCATCAGAATTGATTTTTACATTAATATTTTTACAATATCCTGCTAGAGCTTCGTCAATTGAATTATCAACAACTTCATAAACCATATGATGTAAACCGGTTCCATCATCTGTATCTCCAATATACATTCCAGGTCTCTTTCTAACTGCTTCAAGACCTTTCAAAACTTTAATGGAATCTGCCTGGTATGTATTTTTAGTTGCCATTTTTTAATTTTTGGAAAAAGAAAATTATAACATTTTTTAAAAAAATTGCTGATTAATCTTTTCTAATTAAAATTATATATATTAAATTATAGTTGAAAAATAAGGCTTATTTCATGGCGGAGAGAATGGGATTCGAACCCATGAAAGAATTGCTCCTTTACACGCTTTCCAAGCGTGCGCCTTCAACCACTCGGCCACCTCTCCACAAATCAAAAATAGATATTAATTAATTTTATGTTAACTATTTCTATGACTAAAAATAAAATTAAAAATAAAGTCTATGATTGTATAACATTTTATCAAGCAAACATGTTATTTCAACTCCGATTTGAGATATTAAAAGATGTAGTAGATTATTTTGTAATTTGTGAAGCAAATAAAAGTCACACTGGCTTAAAAAAAGAATTCAATTTTAATCCGAAAATACCAGAAAAATATAAGAATAAAATAATATATATAAAAGTAACAGATTTACCAGATATCAAGATCAAAGGTAAAAAAGATTATAAATTGTTAAGCTTACAAATGGAAAATTTGTTTAAAGGAATTCGATCAGCTAATCAAAATGATTTAATAATTTTTTCAGATGAAGATGAAATACCAAATCCAAATATCATAAATAGTTTTAATTTTAATAAACATAAGTTTGGAATTTTTTTACAGAATATGTATTACTATAAGTTGAACATTATGAACATTGATGAGGGTAACGGAAATTGGGCAGGATCAAGAATATGCCAAAGGAAAAACCTAAAATCATTTTTTAAATTAAGACTGCTTAAGATTAAAAACTTAGAATATCCCTTCTGGAGAATTGATAAGGAAAGGAGTATTGAATTAATTGAAAAAGGTGGATGGCATTTTACATACTTAATGAGACCTAAAGAAATATCAAAGAAAATTCAGGATATGGCCCACACCGAATTTAATAAAGAAAAATTCAAAGATATTAATTTTATTGAAAATAATATTAAGAATTTAAAAGATCCTTTCAATAGAGATCTTAATTTAAAAAAAATAGAAATAGATGAAACTTATCCAGAATATATACAAAAAAATAAAGAATTATATCAAGAGTGGATATTACAATGATACCAATTACTAAACCATCGCTTGATAGTTCTGATTACAAGCACATCAAGAAGGTTTTAAAATCAAAAATTCTCACAGATGGTTATTTTCAACAGAAGACTGAAATTTTGTTAAAAAAATCTATTAAATCTAAATTTGTTGCTCTAACACATAGCTGCACTGCTGCATTAGAAATTTCTGCTATTTTAATCAATTTAAAAAAAAATGATGAAGTTATAATGCCTTCTTATGGATTTGTATCTGTTGCAAATGCTGTTGTGTTGAGAGGGGCCAAACCAATCTTTGCAGACATAAATCCTTTTACTTTGAATATATCTTATGATGACATTCAAAAAAAAATTACTAAACGAACTAAAGCGATTTATGTAATTCATTATGCGGGTAATTCCTGTGAAATCGAAAAAATTTCCCGACTAGCTAAAAAAAATAAAATATATTTAGTTGAAGACTCTGCTCACGCTTTTTTAGCAAAAAGTAAAAACAAATTTCTAGGAACAATAGGAGACATTGGTGTGTTTAGTTTTCATGAAACCAAAAATTTAGTAGCAGGACAGGGGGGGTGTATTTCAATAAACAACACTTTGCTACTCAAAAGAGCTAATAGTATTCTAGATAAGGGTACTGATAGAAAAAAATTTATAAAAAATTTCAAAAACAAAATAATTAAATCAGATAATAAAAAATTTTATAGTTGGGTAGATATTGGTTCAGAATACCGCGCCTCTGAACTTGCAAGTGCATTATTATATTCCCAAATACTTAAAGCAAAAAAGATACAAAAGAGGAGAAAATACTTATGGAATAAATTTTATAAATGTATTCTTGATCTTAAAACTGAAAAATTTTACATAATTAAACCACTTGCAAAATCAACTAGTGCATATCATTTATTTGTTTTAATATTTAAAAATTCAAAATTATCACATCAATTTAAGAGTAAGATGCAAAAATCTAATATTGCAGCTACATTTCACTATGTTCCACTTCACAAATCAAAAATGGGTAAAAAATTTAGTAATTCTAAATTACCTGTTACTGAAAATATATATGATCGTATTGTGAGACTTCCTCTGTTTCCAGATATGACAAAAAAGGAAGCTAATAAAATTATAAAAAATATTAGAGAATTTAATTATGAATAAAAAAAAAATTTTAGATTACTGGAATTTAAGAGCAAGAAATAAAATCTTAAAATGTACAAATGACACAAATTTAGAAACTAACGAAATTAATATTTTCTTATCTATAATAAAAAACAAAAAAAATGTGTTAGATATAGGTTGTGGTGATGGTGAACTTTTAAGAAATCTTAAAAAAAAAAAACAATGCAATTGCTATGGTATAGATTTTAGTCAAAACCTAATTAGAATAGCACAAAAAAAATCTAAAAATATCAATTATTTCTGCATTGATATGAATAAAATAAAGGAAGAATTTAAAACAAAGATAAAATTTGACTATATAATTACCAAAAGATCAATTCAGAATTTAACTTCATGGAATGATCAAAAAAAATTTATTAATCAACTAAAATTTTTTTCAAACCCAAAGACTAAAATTCTTCTAATGGAAAGTTCTAACGATGGCTTAAAAAAAATTAATGATATGAGAATTAAACTTAGATTAAAAAAAATTGTAAAACCATGGCACAATCTATATTTAGAGGATTCAATATTAAAAAAAACAAATTTTAGGGGTATCAAATTAATTGGTATCAAGGAGCTTTTTTCAACATATTATTTTACATCGAGGGTTTTAAATGCAGCAATCAATCCTAGGCCAAGTTATAACGATTTACTTAATTTAACAGGCTGGAAAATGCCTCAAAATACAATTGAAGGTTTTTCTCAACTAAGATTGTACGAATTTAAAACTAAAAATTAGTTTTTTTTATAACTGCTATATTTTTAAGATAAAGAATTTTAATTTTTTTTTTATATAGAGTATAAAATTTTTCAAATGCATCGTGTGGTTGCATTTCTATTTCATTATAAATGTTATTAATATCGTCAAATATAATTATTCCACCAACATTTAATATCTTAAAGGATGCTAACGCATCATTGAATATATCTATCCCATTATGAGAACCATCAATATAAATATAATCAAAACTATCTCTTTTAGAAAGTTGCTTAAAAGCTCCTTCAGAAGTGTTTTTAATTTTTTTAAAAGAAAAATCTTGTAAATTTGAATCAAATTTTTTTTCTACATTTTCAAAATTAAAATCTAATACTTGAGACTTATCTTTGCTAATTTGCCAAGTGTCTACACAAGTAATATTAGCATTTTTCCAATAAGAAAGGACAAATAAGGATGATAATCCTTCGAATGAACCTATTTCTAAATATTTGAAAGTTTTATTGTAGTCTTCTGGCAAAAAACTTCCTATGATTTTATAATTGTTTAAAAACCAGTAAGTTGAAAATTTTTTGTCTCGAATTAAAATTTCAAAATTAGAAAAATTAGATTTTTTTTTAATTTTTTTTTTTTTAAAACTTGAAATAATTCTTGGTAATATAAATTTAAGCTTGAATATAAAAATATTTATTCTTTTATTTTTCATTGTTAATTTTTAATACACCAATAAATGCTTCTTGGGGAATTTCTACTCTTCCAAATTGCTTTGATCTTGCTTTACCTTTTTTCTGCTTTTCTAAAAGTTTTCTTTTTCTATCCGTAGCGCCACCACCGTGAATTTTGGTTAACACATCTTTTTTAAATCCTTTTATTGTTTCTCTCGCAATAATCTTCCCTCCTATAGCAGCTTGAACTGGAATCATAAAGTTATGTCGTGGTATCAAGTCTTTTAATTTTTCACATACTTCTCTTCCAGTTTTTTGAGCAAAATCTTTATGTATCATCATCGCTAGAGCATCGACAGGTTCACCATTGACTAAAATTCCAAGCTTTACTAAATCTCCATCTCTATGTTCAATAATTTCATAATCAAAACTTGCATATCCACTAGTCATAGATTTCAGTCTATCATTAAAATCAAAAACAACTTCGTTCAAAGGCAGCTCATAGTTTACAACAGCTCTATTTCCTGAATAACTTAAATTAGTTTGAAGTCCTCTTTTATCCTGACACATTTTAATTATAGATCCAAGATATTGATCTGGGGTTATAATTGTTGCTTTAATCCATGGCTCTTCAATATATTTTATTAAAGTTGGATCAGGTAAACTTGATGGATTTTGAAGATCTATTATTTTTCCATTATTGAGGTGAACTTTATAAACTACTCCGGGTGTTGTGGTTAACAAATTAACATCAAACTCTCTTTCTAATCTTTCCGTTACAATTTCCAAATGAAGCAATCCTAAAAATCCGCACCTAAATCCTAAGCCTAAAGCAGATGATGATTCTGGTTCAAATGAGAAACTTGCGTCATTTAATTGTAATTTAGCTAGACCATCCTTTAATTTTTGGAACTCAGAGCTATCTACGGGAAATAATCCACAAAATACCACAGGTTTACTTGGCTTGAATCCAGGTAAGGCCTCTTTTAATGGTTTTGAAGCGTCACAAATTGTATCTCCAACCTTTGTTTCTGACAAAACTTTAATTCCTGTTGTAATAAATCCAATTTCACCTGTTTTTAATTCATCTATATCAACAGGTTTTGGAGTAAAAACCCCAACTTTTTCCACAATGTATTCTTGATTTGTAGACATCATTTTGATTTTCATATTTTTTGAAAGTTTACCATCAATCACTCTTACTAAAATCAACACTCCCAAGTAAGTGTCGTACCAGCTATCAACTAACAAACATTTTAAATCTGCTGAACTTTCTCCACTTGGAGCGGGTAAATTTGTAATGATTTTTTCTAAAATATCTTCTATACCTTCTCCAGTTTTACCTGAACAAGGAATAGCATTTTCTGTATCAATACCTATCACATCTTCAATTTGTTTTTTTGTTCTATCTAAATCTGAAGCAGGCAAGTCAACTTTATTTAAAACTGGTACTATCTCGTGATTAATATCTAAGGCTTGATAAACATTCGCCAAAGTTTGCGCCTCTACTCCTTGTGTGCTATCCACAATTAAAATTGAACCTTCACAAGCATATAAGGATCTGCTTACTTCATAACTAAAATCAACATGTCCAGGGGTATCAATAATATTTAGAATATAATCTTTTCCATTTTTAGATTTATAATTTAATTTTACAGTTTGCGCTTTAATTGTAATCCCTCTTTCTCGTTCAATGTCCATGGAATCTAAAACTTGATCTTTCATCTCCCTTTCAGTTAATCCACCGCAGCTATGTATTATTCTGTCTGCTATAGTAGATTTTCCATGATCAATATGAGCGATGATTGCAAAATTTCTAATATTATCGATTGTACTCATTAATTTTAAGAACGAATTTTAGCACCTGTTTTATTTTCAACTGTTTCTATAATCAGATTATTAATTTTTTCTAAATCATTATCCGTCAAAGTTTTTTCTATTGATTGAATTGTTACACTAATAGCAACGGATTTTTGATTTTCAGGTATATTATCTCCCTCATAGACGTCAAATACTTTAATGTTTGAAATTAAATTTTTGTCAATATTTGATATTACACTTACTAAATCTTGTACATTTAGTTTTCTATCTATAATAAATGCAAAATCTCTTTCAGATTTTTGAAAATCAGATACAAAATATTTGACCTTCTGATCTTTCAAAGTCTTATTTGGTAGTTTTAAATTATCTAAAAATATTTCAAAGCCTACTAAAGACTCTGTTTTGATGTCTAACATTTTAATGATATTTGGGTGGATTTCACCAAAGTAGGCTGCTACTTTATCTTTTACCTTATTTAAAAATATTCTACCTGATTTTCCTGGATGATAATAATTAGGAATATTATCATCAATATAGAATTTTTCGGAGTCATAGCCAGCCTCCACTAAAGTTTGCACAACATCTCTTTTAATATCAAAAACATCTACATTTCTCTCTTTCTCAACCCAAGAAAGTCTAGATTTTTTTCCAGCCGATAAGCCACATACAACCGTATTCTGTTCTCCGGGTTGTGAACCATAAAATATTGGACCTATTTCAAATATTGATAAATCTTTAATTCCTCTATCCAAGTTTTTGCTTACACACATTACTAAATTTGAGTATATGGAATTTCTTAACACTCCTAACTCAGAACTAATTGGATTTACAATTTTTATTTCATTATTAGTCTCTTTAAAGTGATCATTATATTTAGTATCTGTAAAAGACCATGTGATAGCTTCAAAATAACCTTTTGATGCTACTGCTCTTTGAAGGAAGTGAAAAAGCTTTTGAGTTTGATTTAAAGTATTTTTTGATCTCTCTTTAATCGGACTTTCTATTTTTATCTTTTCGTAACCATTAATTCTTACTAGTTCCTCAACTACGTCAATTTCTTGGACAATATCAGGTCTCCAAGATGGAACTGATAATTTTAATAATTTCTTTTCTTTTTTTATTTTAAAGCCAAGTTTATCTAAGATATTTATCATTTTTTTAGTTGGAATTTTAAAACCAGATACTTTTTCAAATATTTTTGGTTCAAATTTTATAATTTTATTTTTATAGGTCTCAATTTTTTGAATATCTATTTTGCTAACTTCACCACTACAAATTTCCTTAATTAAGTAAGCTGCTTTATTTAATCCTTCTTCAATAGATAATTGATCAATACCTCTTTCAAATCTAAATTTAGCATCAGTATCAATATTTAATTTCTTAGCAGTTTTTCTAATTGATCTTGGATCAAAATAAGCCGACTCTAATAAAACATTTTTTGTTTCTAGCTCTGTACCAGATCTTGTTCCTCCAATAATTCCTCCTAGACCTAAAACACCTTTATCATCACTTATTACACACATTCCATCGTCTAATTTGTAATTTTTGTTATCTAGAGCAGTAAATTCTTCTCCCGATTTTGAATTTCTAACAATTATTCCTTTTTCTATTTTATCAGCATCGTATGCATGCAATGGGCGATTCATATCAATCATGACATAATTTGTTATATCAACAATTGCAGATATTGGTTTTTGACCAATAGAAATTAATTTATCTTTTAACCACTGTGGACTTTCAGTATTTTTGACATTAGTAATTAGACAGCTACCGAATGATAGGCAGCCTTGATTTTTTTCTTTTGTGATTTTTACTTTTAAAGTCTGTTTTTTTTTTGATCTAATTTTATTTTCTTTTTTTAATTTTAAACTTCCAAATCCAGCAGCTGATAAATCTCTAGCAATGCCTCGCACACCAAGACAGTCTGGTCTATTTGGTGTGATAGATAAATCAATTAAATTAGAGATAGATTTAGAAAAAAAACTTTTTCCAACATTGTTTATATTTTTTGAATATGATAATTCTATAATCCCATCGCTTTCATCAGATAAATTTAATTCAGACTCAGAGCAAAGCATTCCGTAAGACGTAACATCTCTTATTTTAGCAACAATCAGCTTTGTTTTATTTTTTGGAATTATTGCACCTGGTGGAGCATACACAGTAAGGAGACCCTCTCTTGCATTTTTAGCTCCACAAACAACTTTTTTTATTTCTTTATTACCTATATCAACATCACAAATTTTGAGTCTATCTGCGTTGGGGTGCTTTTCAGTTTTAAGAATTTTTGCTACCTTAAATAAATCTAATCCTTCAGATAAATTTTCAATACTTTCAACTTCAAGACCAATATCTGTTAATTTATCAAGAAGTTTATTTTCTTTAAGATTTGTTTTTAAATGATCTTTTAACCAATCATATGTAATCTTCATCTGCTTAGTCCTCTATAATTCGATGGAACATCAAGTGGATCAAAACCAAAATGGTTTAACCATCTATAATCACAATCAAAAAATGCTCTTAAATCATTAATTCCATATTTAAGCATTGCTAGTCGGTCTATACCTATCCCAAAAGCATATCCTTGATATTTAGCAGGGTCTACTTTTACATTTCTTAAAACATTAGGATGCACCATGCCACAACCTAAAATTTCAAGCCACTTATCTCCTTCTCCAATAATTATCTTGCCATCTTTTATTTCATAACCAATGTCCACTTCAGCAGATGGTTCCGTGAATGGAAAATGACTAGGTCTAAATCTCATTTTAATTTTTTTGACCTCAAAAAATTCTTTAATAAAATAACTTAAACATCCTTTTAAATGTCCCATATTAATATTTGTATCAATATGCAAACCTTCTACTTGATGAAACATTGGAGAATGTGTTTGATCACTATCTGATCTGTAAGTTCTTCCAGGAGCAATAATTTTAAAAGGTGGTTTGTCTTTCAACATGGTCCTTATTTGAACTGGTGAAGTGTGTGTTCGGAGTAGTTTTTGTTTTTTTTCATCTAAATAAAAGGTATCATGCATGTCTCTAGCTGGATGATTGTCTGGGGTATTTAATGCTGTGAAGTTATTGTATTCATTTTCAACATCTGGACCTTCCTCAACACTAAATCCTATTTCAGAAAAGATAGAGGATATTTCATCAATCGTTTGTGAAACTGGATGAATTCTTCCTCTAACAAAAGGTCTTTCGGGTAAAGTAATATCAATTTTTTCTTTTTCTAATTTTTCATTGATTTCTACATTTTCTAATTCCTTTAATTTTAAATTGATCAAACCTTGTAATTCATCTTTTATAAAATTTAAGTCTGATGCAAATTTTTTTCTTCTGGACACTTCAATTGATCCAATTTTTTTAAACTGAGATGAAATTAATCCATTTTTACCAAATAGATTAGATTTTATTTGATTTATTTCTGAAAGATTTACTTTTCCTTTTAGTTTCGCAAGAAATTCACTTTTGATTTTTTTTAGATCATGCATTTTTACAGATTATTTCTTCAGTGAAATAAAACAATAGCGAAGATTAATTTAAAGCAGATTGTGCTTTTTGAACTATAGTTTTGAAGGCTTCTGGGCTATCGTACGCTATCTCAGCTAGAATTTTTCTGTCAATTTTAATTCCGCATTTATTTAATCCATTAATAAATTTCGAGTAAGTTAAACCCTCTGCTCTCACTCCAGCATTTATTCTTTGTATCCACAGCGATTTGAAATCTCTTTTTTTGTTTCTTCGATCTCTATAAGCATACTGCATAGCTTTTTCCATTGCTTGCTTTGCAACCCTTATAGTATTTTTTCTTCTGCCCCATTGACCTTTGACAGATTTTAAAACTTTTTTGTGTTTTGCTCTACTTGTAACGCCTCGTTTAACTCTTGCCATTTTAACCTCTTAAACTATAGGGCATATACGATTTAACGATTTTTCCATCTTGTTTGGACATCGTAGTTGTACCTCTTAATTTTCTTATCTGAGAATTCGTTCTTTTTATCATGCCATGTCTCTTACCAGCTTGAGCCATTATAACTTTGCCTCTAGCTGAAATTTTAAATCTTTTTTTTGCTGAGCTTTTTGTTTTTAATTTAGGCATAATTTTGCGAACTTATACAAAGAATGTTATTGATTTACAACTACTATTAAAGCTTATAAAGGCTGAATTACCATTATCATTTGCTTTCCATCAAATTTAGGATGTAATTCTACTTTCCCAATCTCCTTCATATCCTCTTTTATCTTTGTCATTAATTCGTTGCCTAAGTGTGAGTGCTGAAGTTCTCGACCTTTAAAACGAATTGTAAATTTTACTTTATCACCTTTTGCTATAAACTTTTTTGCATTTTTGACTTTAAATTCATAATCATGAGTTTCTGTAACTGGTCTCATTTTAATCTCTTTTAAAGCAATAATTTTTTGTTTTTTTTTTGCTAAATTTGCTTTTTTTTGTGCATCATATTTATACTTTCCCATATCCATAATTTTACAAACAGGAGGATTTGCATTAGGGGCAATTTCAATTAAATCTAATCCTTGATTTTTTGCCATTGATATTGCTTCATTTGTATTTAGAACTCCTAAATTTTCACCATCGCTAGTAATAACTTGAACCTCAGGAGATGATATTCGATTATTAGATCTTGGACCTCGATCTTTAGTTCTTCTCTGAAAATAGTTTTGCTTAAAATCTGCCACTTAAATTGAGGATACTTTATTTAAAGCAGAAAATGTTTTTAAAAATTTATTTAATTCCATATTTTCTTGTTTATTAGAATCCAATCTTCTAATGGTTACAGAGTTACTGTCAACTTCTTTTTTACCACAAATTAATAAAATAGGTACTTTTGCAAGAGAATGTTCTCTAATTTTATAATTCAAATTATGATTTTTTAAATCTACTATTGAACTCATCCCGGCCTCTTTTATTTTTTTTGAAACTACTTTTGCATATTCTTCAAAATCTTCAGAAATTGGAATTACAACTGTTTGTAATGGAGATATCCAAAATGGAAACTTTCCAGCATAATTTTCAATCAAAATCCCGATAAATCTTTCAAGAGATCCAAACAATGCTCTGTGTAACATCACTGGAACTTTTTTTGTACCATCTTTATCAATGTAAGTAGCATCTAATCTTCCAGGTAAGTTCAAATCTACTTGTACTGTTCCACATTGCCAATCTCTACCAATTGCATCTCTTAATACAAATTCTATTTTTGGACCATAAAAGGCTCCTTCACCCTTGTTAATACTATATTCTAATTTAGTTGCTTTGACTGCCTCTAATAAAGATGCCTCGGCTTTATCCCAAACTTTATCTTCGCCCACTCTTACTTCTGGTCTGTCAGCATATTTTAACACCACTTTTTCAAAACCTAAATCTTTATAAATATCTAAAATCAAATTAGTTACATTTAAACACTCGCTAGTAATTTGATCCTCTGAACAAAAAATATGTGCATCATCCTGTGTAAATGCTCTTACTCTAAGAAGTCCATGTAAAGCACCTGAAGGTTCATATCTATGTACTTTACCAAATTCCGTTATTCTTAATGGTAAATCTCTATAACTTTTTAAACCTTGATTGAAAACTTGTATATGACCAGGGCAATTCATGGGTTTTATTGCAAAAACCTTCTCATCAGGGGTCTCAGAAGTATACATGTTTTCTCCATATTTTTCCCAGTGCCCCGATTTTTCCCACAACAATCTATCTAATACCTCTGGGGTATTTACCTCTTTATAGCCAGCTGCATCTTGGCGTGCCCGCATATAATTAATTAATTTTTGAAATAATGCCCATCCCTTTTCGTGCCAAAAAACAGATCCTGGGCTCTCTTCTCTAAAATGAAATAAATCCATCTCTTTACCAAGTTTCCTATGATCTCTTTTCTCTGCTTCCTCAATTCTTTTAAGATAATTATCTAAATCGTTTTGAGACGCCCAACCAGTTCCATAAATTCTTTGTAACATTTCATTTTTTGAGTCACCACGCCAATATGCTCCAGCAACTTTTGTAAGCTTAAAAGCCTTACCAATTTTTCCTGAGGAAACTAAGTGTGGACCTCTACACAAGTCATGCCAAGTATCACCATGATGGTAGACTGTTAGCTCCTCACTCTCTGGAATACTCTCTATTATTTCTGCTTTATACTTTTCACCAATTTTTTTGAAATGACTTATGGCTTTATCCCTTTTCCAAACCTCTCTTCTTGTTTTTACATCTTTGTCAATTATTTCTGACATTCTTTTTTCTATTTTTTCAAGATCATCTTCTGTAAAGGGTTCTTTTCGTGCAAAATCATAGTAAAAGCCATTTTCAATCACTGGTCCAATAGTTACTTGAGTACCAGGGTATAATTCTTGAACAGCCATCGCCATAATGTGAGCAGCGTCGTGTCTTATAACTTCAAGGCCTTCGGGGTCTTTCGCAGTAAAAATTTTTACCAAACAATCTTTTTTAATTGAATAATATAAATCTTTTAGCTCACCATCGACACTCATTATCAATGCTTGTTTTGATAATGACTTGCTTATTTTTTCTGCAATATCTAGACCTGTAACTTCTTTTGGAAATTCAATATTTTTTCCATCTGGTAGTGTAATAATTGGCATTAATTTAATAACCTTTTATACTCTGAATATGTAGAAAAACACATTTTTTCAACATTAAATTTTTTAATTATATTATCTCTTCCCTCTTTGCCTATTTGATTTATAGCTGTTTCATCCATTGTTAATCCACGGATAATTTTTTTACTTAAAGATTCTGCGTTTCCTGATTCAAATAAAAAGCCCGTATTTTCATCAATAATTGTCTCGTTAGATCCTCCGATATTACTAGCTATGATTAATTTTTGCATAGATTGTGCTTCTACTGCCACTCTTCCAAAAGCTTCTGGTTCTATTGAAGCTGATACAATTATATCAGAAACTTTATAAGCTAATGCCATATCATTACAATGATCTATAAATTTTATTTGATTTGTTAAATGGTATTGCTCAGTAAGACTTATTAGTTTTTTTTTATAAAGGTCTCTTCCTTGATCGTTTCCAAGTATAACTGCATGGAAAGCTTCATAACCTAATTCAATTTTAACAAGATTAATTGCCTCAATAAATAATTCTTGTCCTTTCCACGAAGTAAGCCTACCTGGCATTAAAATTATTTTTTTTTCATCATGGATGTTCCATTTTTGAAGTAAATTTTTTTCATCATTTTCTAATTTTGTAGAAGAATCAAAATAGTCAACATTTATTCCCCTAAAAATAACTAAAAATTTTTTTTGACTTGTCAAAAATTCAGAATAATTTTCTTTAATGTGAGAAAAAATAAAATTTGATCCTGCAATAACCAAATCAGATCTCACCATCACAGAATTATAAAATTTTTTAAACTTGCCACTAAAATTGTAAGTTCCATGAAATGTGGTAACAAACTTTCTATTAGTTAACTTTGTTGCAAATAAACAAGACCAAGCTGGTGCTCTACTCCTTGCATGAACAATTGAGATCTTAAAAAATAAAATTATCCCGATTAATAAAATTGTATTTATGAGAATCAATAGTGGGTTTTTACTATGAACTGGAAGTTTAATTAGTTTTACTTTTTTTTTATCAACGAATTTTGTTAATTCCCCTCCGCTAGTTACTATAAAAGACTCACACCCATTTTCTGGTAAATAATGAGCAATATCATAACATCCTGTTTCTGCTCCTCCGTAACCTAGTTTTGGTATTACTTGCAGGACTTTTATATTAGACGACATACGGTTAGATTATATAATAATAGAGATAACTAATAAACTTTTATGAGCAAATTCAATTACTTTAAAATAAATAAATCAAAAAAAATCAGATACTTAAAATACAACCAAAAAAATAAAGCTTACATAGTTTTTTTACACGGGTTTATGTCTGATTTAGAGGGAAAAAAACCTAAAGCATTTTTAAATTTTGCAAAAAAAAATACACTTGGTTTTCTTGCACTTGAATATTCTGGTCATGGAAAATCCTCTGGTAAATTTACCAATGGGAATATCTCAAAATGGACTAAAGAGACAACTTTATTAATTAAAAAAATTGTCAAAAAAAATAGAATCATCTTAGTTGGCTCAAGTATGGGGTCTTGGATCGCTTTAAATCAATTTAAATTTTTTAAAAAGCAAATTGTAGGTTTTTTAGGAATTGGTTCTGCACCTCAATTTTTAGAGGGTTTAATGTGGAACAAATTTTCAAAAAAAATGAAAAAAGAAATAACAAAAAATGGGATTATCAACTTAAAGCATGGAAATTATGAATATCCAATCTCTTTACAACTAATTAAAGATGGCCGGAAAAATAAAGTATTTCATAAAAAATTTTACGACAAATTAAAGATTACTATGGTTCATGGACAAAAGGATGAGTCTGTCCCTGTCAGTTATTCCAAAAAAGTTTTAAAAATTTTTGTAAATTCAAAAAAAAAATTAGTTATCATTAAAAAGGGTGATCACAGCTTATCTTCACCTAAATGGTTAAACATATTAAAAAAAGAATTAAAAATTATAATTAACTAACTTCTTTAATCTTAGACTTAAATGTAATTGGATTTTTAAGTTTATTAATCATCTCTTTTGGACAAACTTGGACAAAATTTTTAATCTCAACTTCAAAATTTTCAAAAATATTTTTTGATATCAACGATCCTGTCTCCTTTGAATGTTCTAAAATTAATTCTTTTAAATAACTTGTCCAATAATCGGTCTCAACATTTTGCCAAACAACTGAATCTGGATTTACTTTTTTTTCAAACTCATTAGATTTATCATAGATAAATGCCATACCTCCGGTCATGCCAGCTGCAAAGTTGTCACCGACATTTCCTAAAATGACCACCGTTCCCCCAGTCATATACTCACAACCATTTGAGTCACAACCCTCAATAACTGTAGTTGCACCAGAATTTCTTACAGCAAATCTATCACCTGCTTGACCCGCAGCAAAAAGTTTACCTGAAGTAGCTCCATACAGAACTGTATTTCCTATGATTGTATTTTCATTAGAGATTAAATTACTTTCATCTGAAAGTTTTATCGAGATTGTAGCGCCTGACAATCCCTTGCCAACATAATCATTTGCATCACCTTTAAGATTTAATTTTAGTCCTTTTGATGAAAAAGCACCAAATGACTGACCCGCAGAGCCTTTAAAATTTAATGTAAGAAAATTTTCATCAAGTTTTTCGTAACCATATTTTTTGTAAAGATGATGTGAAATTCTTGTACCAACTGCCCTGTTTGTATTTTTGATAATAAATTCTTTGTTAACTTTTTCTGAATTATCTAAAGATTTTTCTATTTCTGGCCAAATTTCCTGGTCTAATGTTTCTGGTACTTTATTGATCTCCAACGACTCGCAGTATCTTTTATTGTTTCCTGGGTCTGCCTGAACAAACAACGGATTTAAATCCAAATCATCTAAATTTGGTGAAGCTTTATTAACTTGCATTAATAAATCAGTTCTTCCAATAATATTATTTAATGATTTAAAACCTAGTTCGGCTAAAATTTCTCTTACTTCAGATGCAATAAAAGTGAATAAATTTACAACCTTGTCTGGAGTACCGGTAAATTTTTCTCTTAATTTTTCATCTTGTGTACAAACACCTACTGGACAAGTATTTGAGTGGCACTGTCTTACCATTATACATCCCATTGCCACTAGAGCTGTTGTAGCAACTCCATATTCTTCTGCTCCCATCATTGCAGCAATAACAACATCTCTTCCAGTTTTAATACCACCATCAGTTCTCAATGTAACTTTGTGTCTTAAATTGTTTAATGTTAAAACCTGATTTGCCTCAGTGAGACCCATCTCCCAAGGTATTCCAACATATTTGACACTTGTTTGAGGAGTTGCACCTGTTCCTCCATTATGACCCGAAATTAAAATAATATCTGCTTTCGCTTTAGCTACGCCTGCAGCGATGGTTCCGATTCCTGATGATGCGACTAACTTAACGCCAACTCGTGCTTTTGGATTTGTTTGCTTCAAATCATAAATCAGTTGTGCCAAATCCTCTATCGAGTAAATATCGTGGTGTGGAGGTGGAGAAATTAGTGTTACTCCTGGTGTGGAATGTCGTAGTCTTGCAATTTCCTTTGTTACTTTAAAGCCAGGTAACTGACCGCCTTCCCCTGGTTTAGCGCCTTGTGCCATTTTGATTTCTATTTCATTACAATTATTCAAGTAATTCACAGTCACACCAAATCTAGCAGATGCAATTTGTTTAACTCTAGAATTTGCACTATCACCACTATCCATCACTTTAAATCTTTCTGAATCTTCTCCACCTTCACCACTACAAGAAGCTCCTTTAATTCTATTCATTCCAATAGCAAGTGTTTCATGCGCTTCTTTAGATAAAGCACCGTGGGACATGCTTCCACTACCAAATCTTTTTAATATTTTTTCTATTGGTTCAACTTCTGATAAGTTAATTGATGGGCCCAATTTTTTTTTTCTAAAATCAACTAGATCCCTCAAATTTATTGGTGGTAAATTATATATACCATCAGCATATTTTTTATATGCTTCATATGAATTTGAGCCTACAGCGCTTTGTAATAAATGAATTAGCTTTCCTTGATATTGATGTGTTTCTCCGTTTTTCCTATATCTATAAATACCTCCAATTGGCAATATAGTTTCTGTACTTTCAAATGCTTCTTTATGAATTTCTCTTATTTTTTTTTCAATTCCAACTAAACCAATACCTGAAATTTTCGAGGTAACTCCAGGAAAGTATTCATTTACAACTGTTCTGCTCAATCCTACTGTTTCAAAATTACATCCACCTCTGTAAGAACTTAAAACTGAAATCCCCATTTTTGACATTATCTTCAATAAACCCGCATTAACTGAATTAATGTAGCGTTGTACACACTCATCAAAACTAAATTGGCCAAAAAGTTTTTTTTCATATCTTTGATATAAACTATCAAAAGCCAGATAAGGATTTACTGTAGTTGCTCCAACTCCAATTAATGTTGCAAACGAATGAGTATCTATAGCCTCTCCAGACTGAACATTTATAGAAACATAACCTCTTAATTTTTTTTGTATCAAAAATGTGTTTATGGCTCCGACACATAATAACATAGGCATTGGCAATCTTTCAGATGAGAGATTTTTGTCACTTAAAATCAGTTGGGTAATGCCTTGTCTTACTGCAATTTCAGACTCTTTTTGGATCCTGTTAATAGAATTTTCTAAATTGTCATCTTGTGAAAATGAACAATCAATAGTTACTAAATTTTTACCAAAAAAATTAGTGAACTTATTAAATTGTGAATTTGATAGAATAGGGCTATTTAAAACATAAATATTCTCTTTAGTTAAAGTATCAAAATCAAGAATGTTACCTAAATTTCCAAATCTAGTTTTTAAACTCATCACTTTATTTTCTCTTAAAGAGTCAATTGGCGGATTAGTTACTTGGCTAAAATTTTGTCTAAAAAAATGGTAAAGTGGTCTATACTTATCAGATAACACTGCTAAAGGGGTATCATCACCCATGGAACCTGTTGCTTCTTTTGCATCTTCTGCCATTGGATGTAAGATAAGTTCTAGATCCTCTAAGCTTATTCCGAAAGTATATTGCCTTCTTCTTAAACTTTCGCCATCAAAATTATGTTTTTCATTGGAAATTGATAATTTTTCATCTAGATCAATTATTTGAGAATTGAAGTGTTTAAATTCTTTAGCCAAATAATCTTTTATTTGACTATTAGAAAAAACTTTACCTTTTTCAATTCTAACCCCGATAATTTCACCAGGACCAAGTCTTCCCTTGGTTAAAATTTTTTTTTCATTTAAATCAATCATTCCTGTTTCTGAGCCTGCGAAGATCATTTTGTCTTTTGTAATTGCATATCTCAAAGGCCTAAGACCATTTCTATCGTTTGCAGCTATAACCCATTCATTGTCTGTAGCTGCAATAGCAGCAGGTCCATCCCATGGTTCCATTGTGCTATTTAAAAAATTAAATAATTGCTGATGACTTTTTGATAATGTCTTATTTTTTTTTGACCATGCGTCCGGTACTAGCATTAATTTAGCTAATGGCGCAGATTGGCCTGATTTATTTAATAATTCAAATACATTATCTAAAGCTGCAGAGTCAGAGACTCCTTTTTGGATTACTGGTTTTAAATTTTCTATGTCCTCGAAAAGTGGGCTACTCATTTCTTGTTCGTGAACTTTCATCCAGTTTTTATTACCTTTATAAGTATTTATCTCACCATTGTGCGCTATGGCCCTAAATGGTTGAGCTAAACTCCAGCTCGGTGCGGTGTTTGTTGAAAATCTTTGATGAAAAATTGCATATCTTGAAATAAATCTTGAATCTCTAAGATCTAAATAAAAGTCAGATAAAGACTCCGCTAAATATAGCCCTTTATAAATTATAGATTTTGAACTAATTGAACAAATATAAAAATTATTCAATGAGGCATCAAAAGCTTTATTTTCAATTCTCTTTCTTATTTCATAAATTTTTCTCTCTAAGTTCTTATCTAATAAATTTGGATCGTTAGGTTTAAAAAGAACTTGTATGATTTCTGGCATGGTTTGAAGAGCTTTTTCCCCTAAAACTTTTGAATTTACTGGCACTTGTCGCCAACCATATATACTAAAATTATTTTTAGTTAGTTCACTCTCAACTATTGTTTTACAACTCTCTTGCGCTGAATAATCATTTCTAGGTAAAAAAATCATTCCTACACAGATTTCAGAATTATCATAATCGTGTCCGGTAACTTGTATTTTTTCTATAAAAAAGTCTTTCGGAATTTCAACATGTATTCCGGCTCCATCGCCCGTTTTACCATCTGCATCAACAGCACCTCTGTGCCAAACTGCTTTTAAAGCTTCAATTCCATACTCAACTATAGCCCTAGATTTTTTTCCTTCTGTAGATGCGATTAAACCAACTCCACAAGCATCGTGTTCCATCTCTTTTGAATAAACATGATTTTTTGTGAGTAACTTTAAATTTTTTTTATAATTTTTCATTAAGCTACTTTTGTTTTTTTTAATTGCATATTTTCTAAATATGTTTTCATAGAAGAAGCTGCATCTCTCCCATCTTTGATTGCCCATACTACTAACGACGCTCCTCTTACAATATCTCCTGCAGCAAAAACACCTTTTAGATTTGTTTCCATCGTATTGAAATCAGTTTTAATTGTTCCCCATTTTGTTACTTGTAACTCTTGTGCATCAAATAATAATGGTAAATTTTCTGGATCAAATCCAAGAGCTTTGATTACCATATCGGCTTTTACCGTAAATTCCGAACCTTCTTTAATTTCTGGTTTTCGTCTTCCTGACTCATCTGGTTCACCTAATTCAATTTGATTAACAACTAAATTTTCAATTTTATTTTTTCCTTTGAATTCTTTTGGACTAGAAAGCCAAACAAATTCTACACCCTCCTCCTCAGCATTAGCAACTTCTCTAGCAGATCCAGGCATATTTTCTTTATCTCTTCTATATAAACATTTTACCGACTTAGCTTTTTGTCTTACAGAAGTTCTGACACAATCCATTGCTGTGTCACCGCCACCTATTACTACAACATCTTTTCCCTCAGCGTTTAAAATTCCTTTATCAAATAACTCTACTTTATCTCCTAGGCCTTTTTTATTTGATGCTGTCAAAAACTCCATTGCAGGAAAAATATTACCTAAATCATTACCAGGTAATTCAACTTCTCTTGGTTTATATACACCCGTCGCTATTAAAATTGCATCATGTTTTTTTCGCAACTGTTCTAGACTTGCATCTTTACCAACTTCAAAATTTTGAATAAATTTTATCCCACCATCCTTTAACAATTTTGTTCTTCGCTCAACTACATGTTTTTCAAGTTTAAAATTTGGAATACCATAAATTAACAATCCACCTGCACGATCATATCTATCATAAACAGTAATCTTATAACCATTTTTCCTTAGCTGCTCAGCAGCTGCTAATCCTGCGGGACCGGCTCCAATTATTCCAACGCTTTGATCTTTTTCATATTTTAAAGAAATTGGTTTAACCCAGCCTTGTTCCCACGCTTTATCATTAATATATTTCTCAACTGAACCAATAGTGACTGTTCCATGTCCTGATTGCTCAATAACGCAGTTACCCTCACATAATCTATCCTGAGGACAAATTCTTCCACACACTTCTGGCATATTGTTAGTGCTTTGAGATAATTCGTAGGCCTCTTTTAATCTTCCCTCAGCTGTAAGTTTTAACCAATCTGGAATGTTGTTGCTTAAAGGACAATGTACTTGGCAAAATGGAACTCCACATTGAGAGCATCTGCTTGATTGCTCTTCAGCTTTTTTAGTTACAAACTCGTCATAGATCTCATTAAAATCCTCTTTTCTTGTGCCAATCTTTCTTTTAGGTGGAGTTTGTTGACCTATTTTTACAAATTTTAACATTTTATCAGTCATAGAATCTTTAAATTTTCGGCAAATTATACATTGTTTTTAGCAATAAAAGTATTATTTAGGTCAATAGTTATGACCTATAATTAACTTTATTTAGCATAAAATGTGGGAAATTTATTTTTTGCATACCTATTATGATTAAATCGAATTGTTTAAAATGAATATTTTTTAAGTTACGACATCTTTATGCTTCAAGATTTTATAGAAATACTAATTCTTTCTGCGGTCCAAGGTATTTCTGAATTTTTACCTATTAGCTCTTCAGCCCATCTGATCTTAATATCAAATTTTTATGATTTTAGCTCAAGTTCTTTATTCATTGATATTGGTCTGCACTTGGGTTCTTTATTTGCAATAATCTATTTCTTTAAAAAAGATTTACTAAATTTAAGAAACAATCAAAAACTATTGGTTTTGATTTTAGTTGGATCAATACCTCTTATAATTTTTGGATATATAATATATTCGATCGAAATAATTAATCTTTTAAGAAATATAGAAATTATTGCATGGACAACTCTATTTTTTGGTTTAGTCCTATTTTTATCAGATAAAAGAGATACTGATCAAAATATATCAACCAACTTAAATATAAAATCAATATTATTCATAGGTTTATTTCAAATTTTAGCACTCATACCTGGTGTAAGTAGAGCAGGAATAACTTTAACAGCAGCTCGATTTTTAAAATTTAATAGAGTTGACTCTAGCAAAATTGCCTTTTTATTATCTATACCTGCGTTAGCAGGGGCAAGTTTTTTAGGTCTTCAAGATGCCGTACAACAGTCTACTGAATTTAATTATTTATTATTGATTGCAGTTACTCTTTCTTTTATCTTCTCATTTATCACAGTCAAATATTTTATAAGATATGTAAGGAATTTTTCTTTAACCGTATTCGTAATTTATAGAATTATTATTGCTTTAGTTTTATTATTGATAATTTATTTTCCTCATCAAGGGTAATAATTGAGAAATTAAAACACCACACAATATGAACAAGCACCCTAATATATTATTAAAATCTAAAATTTGACTTAATAAAAACCACGCTGCGATAGTTGCAAATACACCTTCTAATGAAAAAATTATGGCTGCTGGTGCGGGTGTTATGTTTTTTTGAGCGTAAATTTGTAAAACGAATGCAAAACCACCTGATAAAATTCCTGCATAGAGTATAGAGTCTATCTCGTTTAGAATATTTTCAATTACAAATTCTTCATAAATCAAACCAATGATAAAAGAAAATAAAGCCACTAATAAAGTTTGAATTGCACCTAATGTTAAGGGTAAGTTATATGTTTTAACAATCATTCCAGTAAATATGATGTGAGTACTCCAGAATAATGCTCCAAGAATGACCAACGTGTCTCCAAGTCTAATTGTAGCATCATAAAAATTAGTTAAAAGATACCCACCAATTAAACATAAAATGACTGAAGGCCACACACTCCAATGCAATGAATCTCTCTTAAATATAAAAATAATAATTGGTACCATCGGAACATAAAAAATCGTAAAAAAAGCAGCATTAGCTACATCTGTATAAAGCAAAGCTACTTGCTGCAACGCCGAACCTAAAAATAATGATAATCCAATTAAAAAAGATAGAATAGCAAAATATCTAAAACCAGTTTTAAATTCTAATTTAAATTTTTTAGTCTCAAATAAAAATACCAAAGGAAGAATTGCCAAAAACCCCACAAAAAACCTTACAGCATTAAATGTAAACGGACCAATATCATCCATGCCAGTGTCTTGAGCAATAAATGTAGTTCCCCAAATAAATGTACACAGCAAAGCACTTAACAATGAAACACTTTTAGACATAATTTTTATTAAACGGCTAACTTATAAGCAAAATTTTTACCAAGATTTTCTTTTAAATCATTATTAAATCGAGCTGCCTCTGCACCATCAATAATTCTATGATCATAAGATAGGGAAAGTGGCAACATAGTACGCGTTACAAATTTTCCATCCATAAATACTTGTTTTTTTTCTGCTCTTCCTACTCCTAAAATAGCAACTTCAGGATAATTTATAATTGGGGTAAAAAAAGATCCCCCAATTCCCCCTAGGCTAGTTATCGTCATAGAACCTCCGAATAACTCTTTTTTATCAATTTTAAGATCTCTACATTGCTGACTGATTTTTTTTAATTCTGTGCTTATTAAAGAAATATTTTTATTATCTGCATTTCTTAATTTAGGAACCATCAAACCATGTGGTGTATCCACTGCTATACCAACATGATAATACTTTTTAACAGTCATTTTGCCATTTTCAATTTGATCGATTGAGGTATTAAAATTTGGAAATTTTTTTAATGATGTTGTTAATGCTTTTACGATGAAAGCTAATGGTGTAATTTTTTTTTTTTCACCAGTATATACGTCCGTAAGAGAAGTTCTAAATTCCTCTAATTCAGTTATATCAGCTTCATCATGATTGGTTACATGAGGAATTTTTGTCCAAGAGTTCATTAAATATTTAGACGACAACTTTTTCACTCTGGGAATGTCTTTAATATCTACTTCTCCAAAATCTGAATGAGAATACTCTAGTTCAATTTTTTGTTCAGTTGTATTTTGATCTTTGAAACTTTTATCAGATTTAGTTGCAACAAATAACTTTACATCACTCTCGGTAACCCTACCTTGCCTTTCGCTACCTGGGACTTTGTTGATATTAACTCCAAGTTCTCTCGCAAATTTTCTAACTTTTGGTGAAGCAGAAGCTTTTGTAGAAAAATCTTTAACTATTATATTTTCAGTCTCATTGGTTTTTTTTACATTATCTTTTTTTATTTCTTTTGGTAATTGACTTTTTGGTAATTCTCGTACACTTGTTTCTTTTATTTCTTTCTCACTTTCAATTTCAATAATTTTATCACCTTCCGATACCTTGTCTCCAATTTTAACATTCAAAGAAATTATGGTTCCATCATCAGAGGATGGTATTTCCACACTTGATTTATCACTTTCTATAGTTATTAGTGGATCGTTCTTTTTTATTTTTTGACCTTTTTTAATTAAAACTTCGATGACTTCCACATCTTTGAATTCACCAATATTTGGAACCTTTATATCTTTCTTTGACATTATAATTTTGTCGGCATTGGTTTATCTTTATCGATTTGATACTTCTTTATTGCCTCTTGAGCGTATTTAGATGCAATTAATTGTTCTTTAGATAAAACACTTAATCCATATGCAACAACATGTTCTTTATCAACCTCAAAGAACTTCCTCAAATTTTTTCTGGTATCACTTCGACCAAATCCATCTGTTCCTAATGAGTAAAAGCTCTTGTTAATATAAGGTCTAATTTGGTCTGAATTCATTCTCATATAATCTGATGCGGCCAAAATTGGACCTTCAGTTTTGCCTAAACAGCTTTCAACATATGATTTTTTTGGTTCTTTTTCAGGATTTAACAAATTATATCTTTCTACCTCTAAGCCATCTCTTCTTAATTCATTGAAACTAGTTACGCTCCAAACTTCACTATCAATTTGATATTCCTTTTGTAATATCTCCGCACCAGCTATCATTTCTCTTAAAATTGTGCCTGATCCTAGAAATTGAATTTTAGTTTTTTTATATTTGTTAAATTCTTTAATTTTATACATTCCTTTTAAAATGCCTTCTTCGCATGATTTTTCAGTTGGCATAGCAGGATGAGGATAATTTTCGTTCATTGTTGTAATGTAATAAAAAATATTTTCTTTCTTCTCATGCATTCTTTTCAATCCTTCTCTAAAGATTGTTGCTAGTTCATAATGAAATGTTGGGTCATAAGACTTACAGTTTGGAATAGTTGATGCCATTAAATGACTATGTCCATCTTGGTGCTGTAAACCTTCTCCTGCTAATGTTGTTCTCCCTGCAGTGGCTCCAATTAAAAACCCTCTTGATTGACTGTCTGCTCCTGCCCAAGCAAAATCACCTATTCTTTGAAAACCAAACATTGAGTAAAAAAGATAGATAGGGATCATTTCAATATCATGATTTGTGTACGAAGTGCCTGCAGCAATCCATGAAGACATTGCACCTGCCTCGTTAATTCCTTCCTCCAAAACTTGTCCGCTTTTTTCTTCTCTATAAGAACTTAATTGTGCTGAGTCCTCAGGTTCATATTTTTGTCCTTCGTGAGCATAAATACCAATTTTTTGAAAAAAACCCTCCATACCAAATGTTCTCGCCTCATCAGGAATGATTGGTACTAATCTTGAGGCAACATTTTTATCTCTCAGTAGATTAGTAAGCATTCTTACTAATGCCATAGTAGTCGACATTTCTTTTTTACCTGTAGACTCTTTCATATTGTCAAAAATGTTTTTCGGAGGGGCTTTAATGGTTTTTGCGTAAGTAGTTCTCTCTGGGATAAATCCTCCTAATTGAAGTCTTCTTTCTTTGATATATTTTATTTCAGGTGAGTTTTGGTCTGGCTTATAATATTCAATATTTTGCACCTGTTTATCAGTTAGAGGAACATCAAACCTATCTCTGTAATACATCAAATCGTCTATATCTAATTTTTTAGTTTGATGGGTTGTATTCACACTCTCTCCACTTTTGCCCATTCCATAACCCTTTATAGTCTTAGCAATCACAACTGTCGGGCTTCCAATATTTTTTGAAGCTTTATCATAAGCTGCAAAAACTTTGTGAGGATCGTGTCCACCTCTATTCAATCTCCATATATCTTTGTCTGAAAGGCTTGAGATTAACTCTTTAGTTTCAGGATACTTACCAAAAAACTTTTCTCGCACATAAGCTCCATCTCTTGCTTTCATTGCTTGATATTCACCATCTACAGTTTCATTCATAACTTTAATTAAATGACCAGTTTTATCGTTGGCCAATAGCGGATCCCAATAAGAACCCCAAATTACTTTGATAACATTCCATCCAGCTCCTCTAAAAATACCCTCTAATTCTTGTATAATTTTTCCATTACCCCTTACAGGCCCGTCCAATCTTTGAAGGTTACAATTGATCACAAATATTAGGTTATCTAATTTTTCCCTAGCTGCTAAACCAATTGCTCCTAAAGACTCAGGTTCATCCATTTCCCCATCTCCTAAGAAAGCCCACACTTTTCGTCCTTCATCTTTTATGAGACCCCTGTTTATCAAATATTTCATATATCTTGCTTGATAAATAGCTAACATTGGTCCTAAACCCATTGAGACTGTGGGAAATTGCCAAAAATTTGGCATCAACCAAGGATGTGGATAAGATGATAAACCTCCTGGATTAACTTCCTGTCTAAAACTATCTAATTGTTTTTCATTAAGTCTTCCCTCAAGAAATGCCCTTGCGTACATACCTGGAGCGCTATGTCCTTGAAAGTAAATTAAGTCTCCACCAAACTTATTATTTTTTGCTCTCCAGAAATGATTCATCCCCACATCATAAAGCGTAGCTGCTGATGCAAATGTTCCAATATGTCCTCCAAGTTCAGGAAATTTTTTATTAGCACGAACAACCATTGCTGCGGAATTCCATCTTATCAATGACCGAATTCTTCTCTCAATATTTTGATCACCGTTTGATTTTTTCTCTTCATTTACTGGAATTGTATTTATATAGGGTGTGTTTTGTGTATAGGGGATATTTGCACCCTCCATATAAGCTTTATTTATTAATTCCTTTATTAAATAATGGGCTCTTTGATTTCCATCTTTCTCAATTACTGCAGTGAGTGACTCTAACCATTCATTAGTTTCTAATGGATCAATATCGCTGTCATTAACTACTTGAATTATTTCTGGTTTTTTTTTCTCAATATTATTTGCATGGATGATTTGCTCTTGTTTTTTTTCTAACGATTTTTCTGCTTCTTTAATCAAATTTTCAGTGTCTTTTGGAATAGTTTTCGTTGTAGAATGTTCTGCATTTGACCCTAAAATATTAAGAATTAAATCACCTTTTGAAACTTTATCACCTACTTTAACTTTTATTGTCTCAATTACGCCTGATAAAGTTGAAGGTATTTCAACACTCGATTTATCACTTTCTATAGTAACTACTGGATCGTTCTTAGCAATTTTTTGACCTTCTTTGACAAGTAATTCAATGACCTCCACATTTTCAAAGTCACCTATATCAGGAACTAATAGTTTTTCGCTCATTTAATATTCAGATCTTATACACTATATAATTTAACTTAATTGCTAATTTTAACACATTCTGCTCAATTTTTTGACACTCTTCTGAAGTATCCTTTAAAAATGATTAAAAAGTTATTAAATATTCTCCTACAACCAAAAGAAAGCACTTACATTGATGCTAAAATTTGGATACAAAAAATTCTACTTGAAGAGAAATTTAAAAAAATTAATTCTTAAATTCTCTCAACACATATGGCTATGCCCATTCCACCACCTATGCATAGTGTAGCGCAACCTTTATTCTTTTTCTGTTTTATCATTTCATGAATGAGAGTGACTAATATTCTGGCACCTGATGCTCCTATAGGATGACCTAAAGCTATGGCTCCTCCATTAACATTAACTTTATTCTCATCAATATTTAACTCACGTATTACTGCAATACTTTGTGCAGCAAAAGCTTCATTAATTTCGAAAAGATCTATATCATTTAGACTCCATTTTGCTTTTTTAACTGCTTTATGCACAGCCTCAATTGGCCCAAGACCCATTACAGTTGGATCAACTCCGACTGAAGCCCATGAGATTATCTTTACTAACGGTTGGATTGATTTTTTTTTAGCCTCCTCTAGAGTTGTTAATAGTAAAGCAGCAGCACCATCATTAATTCCTGATGAGTTTCCAGGTGTTACAGTCCCATCTTTTAGAAATACTGCTTTTAACTTTTCTAAATCTAATTTAGTTAGCTTTTTTCTTGGATGTTCATCTATATCAAGATTGATACCAGGTTGATTAATTTTAATTAATTCTTCCTCAAATCTATTAGTATTAATTGCAGTTTCTGCTTTTTTTTGAGAATTTAAGGCAAAGTTATCTTGATCGACTCTTGAAATATTAAATTTCTTTGCAACATTTTCTGCAGTTACACCCATATGATAATTATTAAATGCATCTATCAATCCGTCATTTATCATTGTATCTACCAAATGTTTCTCTGAAATTTTTTTATCATCTCGATAAAAAATTGAATGTGGAGCTAATGACATATTTTCTTGGCCACCAGAAATTACATTTTTTACCTCTCCTAATTTAATTGATTGAAAACCTGAAATTACGGCTCTAAGTCCAGAACCACAAACTTGGTTTACTAAATGGGCTGGTTTAGAAATATGTATACCCGCATTTATTGCAGCTTGTCTTGCGGGATTTTGGCCTCCACCGGCTGTAAGCACTTGGCCCATAATAACCTCATCAATATCGTCTTTATCTAATTTACTTTTTCTTAAAATTTCCCTAATAACAATAGATCCCAGCTTATCAGCACTTAATTCTTTAAGAGACCCTTTGTAAGCTCCAATTGGAGTTCTAATAGCCTCTACAACTACAACTTCATTCATTGAATTGTTCATAATAATTTAAATTTATCTTAGAATTAAAATACACTAAAAAATGATATAGAATAATAAATAAAATTTAAAAATGCGCCTGTAGCTCAACTGGATAGAGCGCTTGGCTACGGACCAGGAGGTTCTGGGTTCGACTCCTAGCAGGCGCACCATTATTAAGATAAATTATGATGAAATGGCTGATTAAATCTTCTCTTCAAATGTCAGTTATTTATTTTTTTGTGATTATTCTTATAGTTTTACTTATTTTAACTTTTATACTTTAACAAATTATGTCTAATTCATTTGAACAAATAAGTTTAAAGCATGGTTTTATGAAACATAATGGTGGTGTTATGTTTAGAAATATCTCTGAAAGTGAATATGAATTTAAATCGGTTATTAATGAAAATCATTTGAACGCAGCAGGCATTACTCATGGAGGATATTTGGCAGCTTTGATAGACGCTGGAGCAGGGACAGCAGCACATCGTAGTGCTCAAAATGCACCATGTGTAACAATTTCATTGGATCTTAAATATATCGGTGCTTCAAAAATTGGTGATGAAATTATGGGGTATGTAAAAATTTTAAAAAAAACAAAAACTTTAGTATTTTTATTTTGTGAATTAAAATGTAATAACAAAGTAATCACATCTGCTTCTGGAGTTTGGAAAATTCTCAAGATAAAATCTTGAGATTTTGTGTTCAAGGTAATTTGGACAATAGATCGTATTATGTTAAACTAACCTCTCAATAACTTGCAATGAGAACTTTTACTAGTACGATTCGGTCATGTTTTAGTCTATTTTTGTTCTTTAAGAGCAACTACATCTTGTAGGTAAAATATTTAACATACCAAAGATAGAAATGATTAAAAATAAAATTACGGCAGTGCTTGGTCCAACAAATACTGGCAAAACCCACTTAGCAATAGAAACGATGCTCTCTTTTGATACTGGGATGATTGGTTTTCCATTAAGACTTTTAGCTAGAGAAGTCTATGACAAAGTTATCAAAAAAACTAAATATGATGAAGTTGCTTTAATAACTGGTGAAGAAAAAATTATACCCTCGAATGCAAAATATTTTTTGTGCACAGTAGAGTCAATGCCAATAGATAAAGATTTAGAATTTGTAGGTGTTGATGAAATTCAAATGTGTGCAGACCACGAGCGAGGTCATATTTTTACTGACAGATTACTTAATATTAGAGGTAGTAAACTTACAATGTTTATGGGTTCAAATACAATTAAAGGAATAATTTCAAAATTAAATGACGATATAGAATTCATAGATAGAAAAAGGTTATCTAAATTAACTTACTCGGGTCACAAAAAAATTTCACGTATTAATAGAAAAACAGCAATTATAGCTTTTTCAACAGAAGAAGTTTATGCAATAGCAGAATTAATACGAAGACAAAAAGGTGGAGCTGCAATTGTTATGGGATCTTTGAGTCCAAAAACAAGGAATGCACAAGTAGACTTATACCAATCAGGTGATGTTGATTTTTTAGTGGCAACTGATGCAATTGGAATGGGTATAAATATGGATTTAGATCAAGTATATTTTTCAAATCTAAAAAAGTTTGATGGAAAAAAATTAAGGAAACTGAATTTATCCGAGATAGGCCAAATTGCTGGAAGAGCAGGTAGATATCTCAATGATGGTAATTTCGGTATCACAGGTGATTGTAAAGAAATTACAGCTGAGGAAGTTGAGCTTTTAGAAAATCATAAATTTGAAAATATAAGAACATTATTTTGGAGGAATTCAGATTTAAATTTTAACAATGCCAACTCGCTATTAAAATCACTTGAAGAGAGACCAAATAAAGATTGGCTTAGAAAGACTCATGAGTGTGAAGATGAGAAAGTGTTAAAATATTTCATAAAGAAGTTGGACTTATATAATTTGTCAGATGTAAAAGATACTCTGACACTGCTATGGGAATGCTGTCAAATTCCAGACTTTGTTAAAAAAACCTACGGTAATCACATCGATGTCGTTGAAAAAGTATTTAATTTTTTAAACAGTTATAAGGGGAAAATAACAGATAATTTTATGCATTTACAGCTTATGAAACTAGATAAATTGGAGGGAAATGTAGATTCTTTAGCAAATAGAATTGCAAATGTGAGAACTTGGTCATATGTTTCAAATAAAAACAATTGGGTTGAAAATCAAAAATACTGGATTGAAAAAACTAAATTCTTAGAGGACAAACTTTCAGATAGACTTCATGAAGAACTCACAAAAACATTTATTGATAAAAGAGCGAGTGTGCTTGCTAGAGGTTTAAAACAAGATATGGAATTTGATACCAAAATTTTAGAAAATAATAATGTTATGATCGATGATCAATTCATAGGTAAAATAAATGGACTTAAATTAGAGCTTGATCTTAAGCAAGGTGCTTTAGAGACCGATATTAAGTCTCTAAAAAAAGCTGCTAGAAAAACTATAGGACCTGAACTTGAAAATAGAATCCAAATTATAATCGATTCAGGTTTAGTTGAGTTAAAAAATGACTCTAAGATATATTGGAATAATGCATCAATTGGTAGACTAATTCCAGGTAAAGATTATTTGAGCCCTAACATAGAATTATTAGTGGATGAAATGTTAGAGCAAAATCAAAAAAACAAATTAATTACTTTTTTAGAAAAATGGCTAAAAAATAAAATTTCAACAGTTTTAAAAAGTCTCTATGATTTAAAAGATTTAAAGGATAATAACTCATCGATAAAAGCTTTAGCTTTTCAACTTTATGAAAATAATGGTGTTATTAAGAGAGATAAGGTTTCTGAGTATTTAAAGAAATTAGACCAAAATGATAGAAAAATTTTAAGAGATCTTGGTGTAAAATTTGGCAGATACCATGTTTTTTTATTTAAATTGATAAAACCAGAGCCAGTTTCATTAAGAACTCTTTTGTGGAAAAACCATAATCAAAAATACTTTAATTTAGAACCGCCGACTTTTGGTTTAAATTTTTTAAATGATAAAAAAATTCAAAATAAAAACTTTATGTTACTTTGCGGATTTGAAAAATTTAAAAATTTCTATATTAGAATAGATATTTTAGAAAGATTATTTGTACAAATAATAAACTCAGATAAAAAGGATATGAAGGAAATAAAGATGATACCAGAAATGTTAAATTTATTGGGATGTAATAAAGATGACTTTAAAAAACTGCTTAAAGCTATGAGTTATAAGATTTTTGAAAAAAACAATGAAGTTTTCTTTAAATATATTCCAAAAAAGAAGGAAAGGTCTCAAAATAAGGAGAATATTAAAGAAAATCCTTTTGGTATCCTAAAAAATTTAAATCTTAATTAAAAGTATGTTTTTTAAAAAAGATAAGAATGAAGATAATAATATATCTAAAGTAGCTGCACTTTTAATTCATGCAGCTAAAATAGATGAAAACTTTTCAAAAAGCGAGGAGGCAATAATAAAACAAGCTCTTTTACAAATAGGAGTGAGCAATGAAAATTTAGAAAAAATATTTTCAGATGGAAAAAAAATTGAGGAAAACTCAAATCAAATTCTAGAGTTTACAAAAGAAGTTAAAAATATGGATGAAAATGATAAAATTAAAATAGTTGAGACACTCTGGAGAATAATTTACTCAAATAAAGAGGCAGATATCTATGAGACAAGCTTAATGAGAAGACTGGGTGGACTATTATATATTGACAGTAAATCAATGGGCGATATTAAAGAAAAAATTAGAAAAGAAAAAATTAAATGACTTACATAGTAAATGATAAATGTATTAAATGTAAACTAATGGATTGTGTTGAAGTTTGTCCCGTTGATTGTTTTTATGAGGGAAAAAATATGCTTGTAATTAAACCTGATGAGTGTATAGATTGTGGCGTTTGTGAGCCAGAGTGTCCAGTGGATGCAATTAAAGCTGATACAGAACCTGGGAGCGAAAAGTGGTTAGAAATCAATAGTCAATATTCTGAAATCTGGCCCAATATAAGTGAGAAAAAAGATCCACCTTCGGATCATGAAAAATATAAAAATGAGCAAAATAAGTTTGAAAAATATTTTAAAGAAAACCTTTAAAACAAAATCCAAAACAAAAAAAATAAAAAAAGTAATAAAAGCCAAAAAGCCAAAAATTAAAAAAACTAAAAAAAATAAAAAACACCCAAAAGTAATCTTAAAATCTTCAAAAAAATTAATAAAAAAAAGTGAAAAAAAAATTGAAACTAAGACAGAAAATTTAAGAATTCCTAAAAATAACGAATTAAAACCTGAAATTAAAAAAGTTAAAAAGCAAAGCACAGAAAAAAGAGAATACAAAATAAAAGACTACATTGTATATCCTAAACATGGGGTAGGACAAATTACTGAATTCAAAAAAATTAATATAGGTGGGATTGATGTAGAAACATACATCATAAAATTTGAAAAAGATAAAGCAAATGGGATGGTACCTGTTAACAAACAATCTCATTTACGTCCATTATCTACAATTAATCAAGTTAATAAAAGTATATCTATTCTAAAAAGCAAACCTAAAATAAAAAGATCTATGTGGAGTAGGAGAGCACAGGAATATGAAGCAAAAATTTCATCTGGTAAAATCTATGAACTTGCTGAAGTTGTAAGAGATTTAAATAAAGGTGATGATATAATGATTGATCAGTCTTATAGTGAAAGACAACTTTTTGAAAAAGCTTATGAAAGAATTATCACAGAGTTTCAAATTGTTTTGAATTTATCAAAAGATGATACACAAAAAAAATTGGACAAAGCTTTAAAAAGAAATGTAAATAAAGAAATTAAGGAGGAAAATAAAACTCCAAAAACTTCAAATAATAACGATTTACCTGTAGAAGAATCAATTCCAGATGAAGACGAGCAAGTTGAAGAATAAAAAAAACGCCTCTCACACAAAAAGTTATGAGAAGCGTTTTTTATAAAGAATACTAAGTTATTATCTTCTTCTTCTTTTTTTAGCTTTTTTCTTAGCTTTTTTCTTAGCCTTCTTTGCTTTTTTTCTTCTCTTAGGCATCTTTAGCTCCCTTTTTTTAGTTAAACGAATCAAAATGATTCGTAATTAACTTATTTTTATTTTTTTATATACGTTATGTCAATTCTTTAATTAAAGTTTTAATTTAAAAAAAAATAAAATTTAAAATAAAAATTTTTTTACAATCTAAAGTGCAAAAAAGTTAGCGTTTATGCGCTTTCTAATCAAACAATTTATTAATTTAATAAAGTTTTTCCAAATCATCTTTATAATTGTCCAAGATTTTTTTTCTTTTTAATTTTAATGTTGGTGTTAACATACCATTGTCAATTGTAAATTCTTCTTCAATTAATTTAAATTTTTTAACTTTTTCAACCAAAGATAAAGTTTTATTTAAGTTTTCTAAATAAATTTCAATATCTTTTCTATTTTCATTACTTTCAGAAACAATTAATGCAACTAAATAAGTTTTTTTATCTCCATAAACAAAACTTTGTTTAATTTTTTCATTTAAACACAATAAATTTTCAATTTTAGATGGTGAAATGTTATCTCCTCCAAGACTAACAATGATTTCTTTCTTTCTATCAGTAATCTTTAAATTTCCGTCTTCTGTAATCTCTCCAATATCACCAGTATGCAACCAGCCATTTTTTATGACATCATCTGTCTCTTTTACCATGTTCCAATAACCAAGCATTACATTTTCACCTTTGACTAAAATTTCACCATCTTCAGCTATATTTACTTGGTTTGTTTTAAAAGGAGGCCCCACTGTGTCAATTTTGATTTTTCCTGGAATATTACAACTTACCACAGGTGAAGCTTCAGTAAGACCGTAGCCTTGGAGAGTTGGCAATCCTATAGCATTTAAAAATTCTCCAATTTTTTGCTCCAAAGCGCCACCCCCAGATACAAAGGCCTTTAGTTCGCCACCAAATTGATTTTTAATCTTTTTTCTTACCAGTTTTTCACAAAGAAAATTAATTAATTTTTCTTTTAATGTTAAATTCTCACTATTCAGTTTTTTAGTTCCAATTGAGATAGTGGATGCTATCAGTTTTTTCTTGAAACCTTTTTGTTTTGAAAAGTTCATTGAAATTTTACTGTACAAATTTTGATAAAATCTTGGCACTGCTGTCATAATGGTGGGTTTTGCGATAGACATGTTTGATAATAACTTCTCTAGACTTTCAGCATAATAAATTTTTGCACCAAGCGAGATTTGAACAAATTGAACTGCGTGCTCATAAGAATGAGATAATGGTAACCATGTTAAAAAAGTAGGTTGACTATTTTGAACTAATTTATTTAATATTTCTTGAGCTCCCTCACAATTTGATAGAATTCCTCCATGACTGAGCATTACTCCTTTAGGATTGCCAGTTGTTCCAGATGTATAAATTATACAAGCAAGGTCTTTCCTTTCAAGGTTTTGATTAAAAATTAAATCAGTGCCTGATCTCTTTTTTTTTGAGTACTCGTCGAATATATTTTCTATATTCTCGACTCTTTCATTTATGTTTTCAATAGATAAAACTTTTATTTCATCCGAGATAAATTTTTGTATTTTGTTTAATTGGGTTTCATTGGAGACGATACAAATTTTTGGCTTACAATCATTAATGATGTATTCATAATCTTTCTCTGAATAGGTTGTAAATAAAGGCACCGTAATCCCACCTGCGTTCATAATTGATATGTCAGAAATAAGCCACTCAGGTCGATTTTCAGATAATAGGATACATCGGTCTCCATCAGCTAAATTTGCTTTTAAGTACTCAGATAAAATTTGGATTTTTGTTGAAACTTGCTCCCAAGTCAAAAAATCATTTTTGTTTTCTTTTAACCATTTTAAAAATGGCTTATCAGTAACTGAGTTTATTTCTTTATACTTTGTAAAAAAAAGTTCTACTAAACTATTTATTCTATTTAATTGCATAATTTGGTGGGCGAAGAGAGAATCGAACTCTCACTTCTTGCGAAACACGATTTTGAGTCGTGCGCGTCTACCAGTTCCGCCATTCGCCCCGATTGTTAAATAATATATTAAATAGTATAAGAACTAAAATTATATTAAAACCAAAAAATGTTTAAAAATCTTTACAAAAAATGTTTAGATTTAGCAGGTCACAAAAGTTCTAAATATTATTTAGCGATTGTGTCATTTGTTGAAAGTTCATTTTTTCCTATTCCTCCTGACGTTATGGTTATTCCAATGGTAATCTCCAAAAAAACTGATTTTAAAAAAATTTTTCTAATAACAACAATATTTTCAGTTTTAGGTGGCATGCTCGGTTATATAATTGGAGCATTCTTTTTTGAGTTTGGAGCTCAAATCATGAATTTTTATGGTTATGAGAATAAACTAAATAATATTAAAGAAAGCTTAATTAGAAATGACGGTTTTTATGCTTGGCTAGGAATACTTTTTTTAGCAGGTTTTACACCTCTTCCTTATAAAGTTTTTACGATTGCGAGTGGTCTCATAGGTTTTAACTTTTTAATTTTTGTTTTAATAAGCTTAATTTCTAGAGGATTAAGATTTTTTTTAGTGTCATATCTCTCTTATAAGTTTGGAGATCTATTTAATGAATTTATGGATAAACATGGGTCAAAATGGTTTACGATAATTGGAATATTAATTGTTATTGTTGGATTAGTAGTTTATCTAATTTTTAAATCTAATGTTTAATTTAAAAGCTGAATTTTATTTAAAGATAATTCTTTTATTTAGCCTTATTGCTTTAATTTCTGCTTTTTTTATAGAATACGTTCTTGGACATCAGCCTTGTAATTTATGTTTGATAGAGAGAATTCCTTATGGATTAAGTATCATGATAATAATATCGGTATTTTTAATTAAAAAAAATCAAAAATTCTTTGTTTTATTATTAATTCTTACTTTTGCATTCTCCTTTGCAATTTCATTCTACCATTTTGGAATTGAACAGGGGTTTTTTCAGGAGTCATCTGTTTGTGGAGTAAAGAGTTTAACTGAAAGTATCGCCAAAGAAGATTTGCTTAAACAATTAAGTGAGAAAACAATAAGCTGCAGGGATGTGACATTTAGGATTTTTGGATTATCACTCACAAGTATTAATATTGTTATTAGTTTATTGATTATTATAACACTTTTAAAAATCTTTAATAAATATGAAAAATACAAATAAAAGGGTGCAGGAGTTTATTAGAGTTGACCATGCTGGTGAGAGAGGTGCTGTGAAAATATATGAGGGTCAATTATTAGCTTTAAATACTATTGTTAAAAATGATGATCTAAAAAAAAAAATTGAAGATATGAAAGAGCATGAGATTGAACATTGTCAATTTTTTGAAAACGAAATAAAAAAAAGAAACATTGAACCAACAAAATTTTTACCTTTATGGGATTTATTAGGAGTTGGATTAGGATTTGGCTCTACTTTATTAGGTAAAAAAGCCGCAATGCTGTGTACCGCATCTGTTGAAGAAGTTATTGATAAACATTATTTAGATCAAATTAATCAGCTAGGTCCTGAAGAAGAAGAATTAAAGAAGAAAATTACAAAATTTAGACAAGATGAATTAGATCATAAGGACATTGCTTATAAGGAGGGTGCAACAAAAAAAGGTTTTTACTTTATAATGGATAGAATTATTAAAACCGGATCTAAATTAGCAATAAATATTTCTGAAAAAATTTGAATTTAAGCTTCCAGCTCAACATCCCAATATAAATAGTCCATCCAACTTTTGTGTAAATAATTTGGGGGAAAATTCTTACCATTTCTATGTAAGTCCTCTGTAGACGGTTGATAAGGATACTGATTAAGTTTCATTCCCGAAGATTTTAATAATTTTCCACCTTTTTTAACATTACATGCAGAACATGCTGTTACAACATTATCCCAGTGTGTTTCTCCACCTTTTGATCTTGGTAAAAGATGGTCAAAAGTTAATTCCTCCCCACTTCCGCAATATTGACAGGAAAATTTATCTCTTAGAAAGACATTAAATCTTGTAAAACTTGGTTGAGATTGTGGGACTATATAATCTTTGAGAGCAATAACGCTTGGAAGCTGCATTTTAAAGGATGGACTTCTAACAATTCTATCATAACTACTAACTATAATTACTCTATCTAAAAAAACTGACTTTACTGTATCTTGCCAAGACCATAATGATAAAGGGTAATAGCTTAAAGGTCTATAATCTGCGTTTAAAACCAACGCAGGGCATTTTTCTAATGACACATCTTGTTCAATAAAATTATTCACAATTTAATTTTAACTTAAATAAAAAATGAATTCAATATTTAGCATTCATTTAAATTTTTTTAAAATATAATTTAATGCTATACTAGAGGCCTCTATTGGAATATGATGATCACAATTTTTGATTAAATGGGTCTCTATTTCAATATTTGATCTAATAAAGAAATCTTTTGCCTCTAACATATAGTTAGGTGAGACAACTTGATCCGAGTCGCCATGAATTAATAAGATACTTGTTGGCGTTTTCTTTCTTTGCTTGAGGTTCTCTTGATTTATGATCTTACCAGAAAAACCTACTACACAACTAAACTTGCTTTTAGATGTAAGTCCTAGGTTAATTGACATCATACATCCTTGGCTAAAACCAGACAAACATATCTTATTATTTTCCAAATTATATTTAATCTTTATTTCATTTATGAATTGATTGAGTTTTTTTTCAGCCTTAATTGACTCCTCTAAGATATACTTTGGATCATCTTTTGTAAGATCAAACCATTGATATCCAGATGGATTTATTGGACAAGGTTCGTGACCATTTGGACAGAGAAAAATTGTATTTGCAAGGTGCCTTTTCCAGTTTAATGAAAGCATGCTTATATCTTTACCATCGCCTCCATACCCGTGAAGTAAAATAACTGCGTTTTCAATTTCCACATCTTTTTCTGGTTTTATAATGGTTGTATCAAGGCAAAATGTCATAGTAATTGATTTATGTTTTTTTATCTATAAAACAGCCTACTATAATTTTATGATTTCTGGAATATTAGTTAAAATTTTATCTATAATCTTGCTGGTAGCAGTTGGTTTGGTTTTAATTCTTGGTATTGGAACTTTATTTAAAGGTGGAGAAACAAGTAAAAAATACTCTAATAAATTAATGCAATTAAGAGTCTTGCTACAATTTATTGCAATTATAGCCTTAGTAGCTTTTGCATATTTTTTTAAAAATTAATTATAATCACTTAACCAATTTATAAATTTTTCATCCATAAAGTCGATTGATCCAATTATTCTTGCAAACTCTTGTCCTTCTTTATTAAAAAAAATAGTTGTAGGAAGACCTCTCAATTTGAATTTCTTAGCCAATGTATTAGGGGAGTCAAAATATATTTCTAAATTTTTTATTTTCAAATCTTCAAAGAAAGTTAAAGATTTTCGATCAGTATCCTTACCAATGTTTATAGGAAATATTTTAAGATTATCAAAATTAGGATTTTCAGTTAATAAATCCAAAGATGGCATTTCATCTTTGCATGGAGCACACCAGGTTGCCCAAAAATTCAATAAAACTAGATTTCCCTTATAATCATTTAAGTTTAATTCTTTATTTTTGATGTCTAAAAACGTTATATCACTGTAATTTTTCAACTCTTTATTTATGACTAAATTTTTTATGCCAGTAGCATCACTAGCAAAAGAATTTGATAGCATTAAAATAAATATTATTAATAATCTCATTTTAAAAAGGTATAATTAATTATCATGGTAAAAAATAAAAACAACCAGACAATATGGAATACAAGAATTAGAAATAATTCGTCTAATCTCTCACAAAAAATAGGTAGCTCTATTGATGTAGATAAAAGACTTTATAAAGAAGACATAAATGGTTCTATTGTTCATGTAGAAATGTTGTTTAAACAAAAAATTATTTCTTTTAGAACAAAAAATAAAATAGTTTATGGACTAAATAAAATTGAAAAAGAAATATCTAATAAAAAATTTGAATTTAGTAAAAAATATGAGGACATTCATATAAATATTGAAAAACGATTATTTGAAATAATCGGTGAAGAAGCTGGATATGTTCACACAGCCAGATCTAGAAATGACCAAGTAATTACCGACTTTAAAATCTGGATTAAATCTGCAAATCATAAAATAAGCGTTATGTTAAATAACATAATCAACAGCTCAATTAATTTAGCTGAAAAAAATGTAGATACTATTATGCCGGGTTTTACTCATTTGAAAAATGCACAAGCAGTTTCATTTGCACATTATCTAATGGCATACGTGGAGATGTTTAAAAGAGACAAAGACAGATTTAAGAGTAATCTAAACAGTTTAAATGAAAACCCATTAGGTGTTGCTGCATTAACTGGAACTTCATTTAATATTGACAGAAATTATACAACAAAAAAACTCGGTTTTGAAAGGCCAACAAATAATTCAATTGATACTGTAGCAGATAGAGATTTTGTTTTGGATTTTCTTTACAGTGTTTCTGTTTGTTCATTGCATTTATCAAGAATAGCTGAGGAATTGATTATCTGGAATTCTGATGGCTTCAATCTAATTAATCTTTCAGATAAAATAGTAACTGGTTCCTCAATAATGCCACAAAAAAAAAATCCTGATCTTTTAGAATACTTAAGAGGAAAATCAGGAACTACTTTCGGTAATTTATTTTCAATGTTTACTATATTAAAAGGATTGCCTCTTTCATACTTCAAAGACCTTCAAGATGATAAAGAAATCATTTTTAAATCTTATGATATACTTTTTGAAAGTTTAAAAATATTTAATGAAATACTTAAAAATGTAAGTCCTAATAAAAAAAGAATGCTTGAATTAGCATACTCTGGATACATTACTGCAACAGACTTAGCTGATTATCTTGTTAAAAATAATTCAATGTCTTTTCGAAAAGCTTACCAAAAAACAGCTTTGCTGGTGAATTTAGCTGAAAAAAAAAAGAAAAAACTGAATGAATTATCCTTACAAGACTTAAAAAAGATAGAACCAACATTAACAAATGATGTACTAAAAGTGTTTGATTTAAAGAATTCTGTTAATTCTAAAAAATCTTATGGTGGAACATCTTTTGATAATATCAAAAAAATGATAAGGAAATATAAAAAGTCAAAATGATTAAAAAAATTACATTTGTTATTTTAGTTTGCTGTATTTTAGTTTCTTGTGGAAAGAAAGGTGATCCTGAATATAAATCGTCAATTAAAGAAATTAAAGTATCAACAATTTTAATTAACAAAGTTTCATGAAATATATAAACAAAAAACTGACAGTAGAGAAAGTCAATTTTCAACGAATAGCCAAAAAATTTGGAACACCTTTTTATTGTTATTCATATTCAAAATTAAAAGAAAATGTAAATAGATTTAAACAAAATTTTAAATCTTTTTCACCTTTAATTTGTTTTGCAGTTAAATCTAATACCAATGTTAATTTAATTAGAGAAATTAAAAAATTTGGTTTAGGGGCTGATGTAGTTTCTTTAGGTGAACTTATGATAGCGTTAAAAGCAGGAATTAAACCAAATAAAATAGTATTTTCTGGAGTTGGGAAAACTTCTAGTGAATTAAATTTTGCAATAAATAAAAAAATACTGCTTATTAATGCTGAGTCATTGAGTGAAATAATTGAAATTAGTAGAATTGCTAAATTAAAAAATAAAAAAGTTAGAGTTGGAATTAGACTTAATCCTAACACAGACGCAAAAACACTTAATCAAATTTCCACTGGAAAAAAAGAGAACAAATTTGGAGTAAATAAAAATACATTTCATAAAATTGTAGATTTTTGTAAAAATTCAAAAAATATAGACTTAAAATGTTTAAGTGTTCATATAGGGAGTCAAATTTTAGATCATAAGCCTTATGGAAAAATGCTTAAAGCTGTTAGCTTTATCTTAGATAAAACTAATCATCAATTTGAATTTGTAGATTTAGGTGGAGGTATGGGTATTAGCTATTCTAATAGAAATAAGACACTTAATTACAAAAAGTACAACTCCGCAATAAACAATTTTCTTAAAAAACATAAAGTAAAAATTATATTCGAACCAGGTAGATCTATAATTGGCAACACCGGTATACTAATAAGTAGAGTCATTTATATTAAAGATAGCGGTAGAAAGAAATTTATAATTTTAGATGCTGCTATGAATGATTTAATGAGACCCGCACTATATGGAGCATTTCATAGAACATTGCCAGTAATAAAATCTAACAAGATGTCAAATAAAACTTATGAGTTTGTTGGTCCAATTTGTGAAAGCACCGATAAATTTATAACCTTAAAAAAATTTCAAAAATTAGAAGAAAAAGATTTAATAGCTATATGTGATGTTGGTGCTTATGGTATGTCGTTAAGCTCTAATTACAATCTTAGACCTAAATCAATAGAATTATTAATTAAAGGTTCAAAAATTAGTGTAATTAGAAAAAGACAAAAGCACACAGAAATAATCTAGCTTTTGATAAAATGTTAAGAAACTTTTTATTTTCATCATTTTTTTTTACTGGGATTATTATTATTTTAATATTTTTTTTACCCTCATTTATCTTACCAAAAAAAGTAGTTTTATATGGTGGCAAGTTAATGGGTCACTGGACCGTTTTTTGCTTAAAATTTTTTCTCTCAACAAAAATTATAATAAAAGGAAATGAAAATATTATTAAAAACGAAAAATTTTTTATAGCTGCGACACATCAATCAATGTTTGAAACTTTTTTTCTTCAAACTTTATTTAACTCACCAGTATTTATCCTCAAGAGAGAATTATTACTAATACCTATATTTGGATGGTATCTAAAAAAAATTGGTTCTATATCAATAAAGAGAGGGCAGATTACAAAAGATAATCTTGGCTTTTATGATGAAATTTTAAATGTAGTTAAAAGTTCGAACAGACCTCTAATAATTTTTCCTCAAGGAACTAGAGTTTTGCCATATGAGAGGCCGCCTTTTAAAAAAGGAGTATCTAGAATTTATGAGAAACTTAATATTGCATGTCAACCTATTGCAATAAACTCAGGACATGTTTGGCCTAAATTAGGAAAAAAAGGTTATAATAAAATTATTACAGTATCAATCATGCCTAAGATAAATAAAAACGTAGAAAAAGAGGAATTTCTTAAAACTTTAGAAAATAGAATTTACTCAGAATTAGATCTTATAAATTAACCTTTCATCGGCATTACAACATAAATACTATCAAAATCGCTTGGATCCTTTATTAGTGCTGGGGATCCAGTATCGTTAAAATATAGCTCTATTTTTTCTCCTTCAAGCTGGGATGCAACATCAATTAAATATCTTGAATTAAAACTAATTTCTAAATCATGATCAAATTTAACATTCAATGTCTCTTTACCATCTCCAGAGTTAGTATTGTTAACTGAGAGATTTAGATTATCCTTAGATAATTGAAATTTTACACCATCTTTTTTATCAAGTGAGACCGAAGCTACTCTATCTATAGATCCTAAAAACACTTTAAGATCTGTTTCCATTTTTTTTTGATTATTTTTTGGAATTACTTGAATGTAGTTTGGAAATTTTCCATCAATTAACTTTGAAATTAAGATGCTATTGCTTAACTCAAATTTAATTTTTGATTTCAGATTTGATATTTTTAGATCTCCATCATAATTTTCAAGTAAATTACAAAGTTGATAAATAGTTTTTTTTGGCAAAATGATTGGATCAAAGTTTATTTTTTCGTTTAATCTTATTTTTGAAATAGACATTCTATGACTATCAGTCGCCACGGCAGTAAGGTAAATTTTGTCTTCAACCTCTGTTTGATGAAAGTATATTCCACTCAAGTAATGTCTGGTTTCATCACTTGATATTGAAAATTTACATTTGTTTAAAAGTTTTAAAAAATCTTTTGAATTAATTATGAACTCATTTTGATTAAAATTTTCATCCGTTAAGGGAAACTCTGATGAACTAATACAATTTAAATTAAATATTGATTTATCAGACTCTAATTGAAGTTTACTATCATTATTCATTGTTAAATTTATCTTTTTGTCAGAGGAAAATTTTCTCACAATATCAAACATTATAGATGAAGTTGTGGTTGTTTTACCATTTTCTAAAATCTCAACGTTATTTATTTGATGAACAAATATCAAATCCAAATCTGTTGCAGTTATTATTAATTTTGAATTTCCTGCGTCCAATAAAACATTTGATAATATAGGAAGAGTGCTTCTTTTCTCAATAACTCCCTGGCAGTAACTTAATGCCTCTTGAAGATCTTTTTGATTAACATTAAATTTCATCTTGCTTGTTATATAAAATTATATTTTTTAATTTATTAATGTTATCATTCATCTCAGGATTATTTTCCTTTAACTTTTCAATAGTTTTTACAGAATGGATTATTGTCGTATGATCTCTATTAGAAAATTCCCGTCCTATCTCAGGTAAAGATTTTGTAGTTAAAATTTTAGTTAAATATATTGCTGTTTGTCTCGGTCTAACTAAATATCTAGATCTTCTTGAGGATAACATTTCATTTTTACTGATTTTAAAAAATTTACAAACAACTGTTTGAATTATATCAATATTCACACTATTTTCACTCAAGTTTAGCAAGTCTTTTAAAACAACTTTTGTTTCGGCTAAACTTGGCAATTTATTATAAATTCTTGAAAAGGATGCAATACGATTTATTGCTCCAATTAATTCTCTAATATTTGTTTTTATTTTTGTGCTTATAAGATCTTGAATTTCATCCGAAATATTTAATTTCTCTGAATACAAAGTAGTTAATTCATTAATTTTATGATTTAAAATTTTTTTTCTAAGATCGTATTCAGGTTTTTGAATATCAACTACCAACCCTCCAGAGAAGCGAGATTTAATCCTTTCTTGTATTCTCGATAACTTATTTGGAGGTCTATCTGCAGAAACAATTATTTGTGACCCTTTTTCTAAAAGTGCATTGAAAGTGTGAAAAAACTCTTCTTGCATAGCCTCTTTTCCATTCATAAATTGAATATCATCTATTAATAATACATCTGTATTTCTGAAATATTCTTTAAATTTAACCATATCATTAGATTTAATTGACTTAACAAATTGGTACATAAAACGTTCAGCAGAAATAAACATAACTTTTTTATTTTTGTTCATTTCATGACCAATAGAATTTAATAAGTGTGTTTTACCAAGTCCTACACCTCCATAGATATAAAGTGGATTATAATATGAAAAATTTTCAGAAACTTTTAATGAAGCTTCAAATGCTATTTTGTTACTCGACCCAGTTAAGAAATTTTCAAATCTTTTATTAGGATCTATTCGAGTATATTGAAGATGAGTATCTTTTATAAAAGAAACTTTTTCATCTTTAACTGTTTGGCTTAGATCAATTGAAGTTTCAGATTTTTTATCTCTATTTTCGATAATCTTAAATTCTATCCTTATAATTTCTTTTTTATGTTTTTTTATATTTTGTAATATTTGATCTAAATACCTAGATGTAATCCAATCTCTAATAAATCTAGTTGGTACAGACAACAAAATATAATTATCATATTCTTCTACTAAGTTGATTTTTTTAATCCAGCTTTCATAAACTTCTGTACCTAATTTTAATCTCAATTCAGACTGAATAATTTCCCAATCTAAACTTAATGTTTCTAAGTTTTTATTAGTAAATGTGTTAATCATTCTTTTTTTTTGGGGAGACTCCAGTTAGATCTATAATAAAATTATTGCAACAAATTATTTCTATTTGGTAAAAAAAAATAAAATCTATGATTGTGTAAAAATTTTTTTTTAAAAATTTCTTTGACAAAAAGAATTTTTATGCATCAAAAAAAAAATAAAATTTACAATTGAATAAAATATATTATTTTTTTACCAATTCTAAATATTGTAAATTAAAGTACATACCTTATATATGATGCGTATGCTTTGAGTTGAATCAACTTGAGGTATAGAGCAACTACAATGAGGCGATTTTTCTTGTTATTCTAGAAACATTTCTTGAAGCATTTTGTTTTTTTACAATTCCGGTTTTTGCAACTTTCATTAGTTCAGAATTCAACTTGGGTAAGAATTTTAATGCCTCTGTTTTGTTTTTATTTTCTATCAGTACGTTCATTTTTTTTAACGCATTTTTATATCTACTTTTTCTGGCTTTGTTGACCACTGTTTGCTTTGATATTCGTCTTATTCTTTTTATTGCTGATTTTGTATTGGCCATAATTTTGCAGGGGTATAACTGCTTAAATAGGCCTGGTCAATGTTATATTTATCATTTTTGACATATTTCACACCAGAATGTTGATCTATTTGATTGAGTTATTTTATTAATTGTTCCCGAACAACTAAATCTTTTACAATTTTGTTTATCTCTACCATAAACCTTGAACTCTTTTTGAAAATTACCTTGATCACCTTTAATATTTTTAAAATCTCTTATGGTTGATCCACCTTTTTTTATAGCATTTTTTAAAATTTTTCTTGAGTTTATAACTATATTTTTGCATTGATTTTTTTTCAGATATTTAGCTGGTAGCGAAGGATTAATTTTTGATAAATATAAAATTTCGCTTGCATATATATTTCCAATTCCAGATACAAAATTTTGATCTAATAAAAAATTTTTTATATTCTTGTCCTTTTTTTTAAAATAATTGATTAGATACTTTGAATTAAATTTTTTATCAAAAGGTTCTGGACCAAAATTTTTAAACTTTTTTTTTAAACTGTTAAAATTATTTAAAAACTGAAAGTAACCAAATCTTCTTGGATCATTATAAATTAACTTCATGTTCTTAAAGAAAAGTTCAACGTGGTTGTGATTTTTAGGCAAATTTGGTGAATTATAGAAACTGGTATTGGTTGGAAGATTGTCTCTTCTTTTTTTAAGAATATGAATTGTTCCTGACATTCCTAAATGAACTATACAAAAACTTTTATTTTCCAGCTCAATAATCAAATATTTTGAGAATCTTTTAATATTTAAAATGAATTTATTTTTGAGCTTCTTTTCGAAAGAATTTTCCAATTTAAATCTTAAGTTTCTGTTTCTAACCAAAACTTTGTTGATTTTTTTACCTTTTATATTTTTTAATAAAGATTGTCGGACTATTTCTACTTCTGGTAATTCTGGCATTTACTATTATATTAAATAAATAATTATTTAAAAATGCAACAATATCTTCAAAATAAAAAAGGACTAGTTCAAGGCGTATTTGATCAAGTTTTTGATAAATATGATTTAATGAATGATTTTATGTCATTAGGAATACATAGGCTTTGGAAAAAAAATTTAATTAATATGATGGGGCCATCAAAAAATAAAAGCTTGGTTGATGTTGCTTGTGGTACTGGAGATATAGGAAAACTTTATTTAGATAACACAGATATTAATAATCATATTATTTGTATTGATCCAAATAAAGGAATGGTGGCCAAAGGAAAAGAAAAGCTCAAAAATTACAAAAATGTAAAGTGGATAATCTCTAGCGCAGAAAAACTTCCCATTGAAAATAATACATTTGATTTTTATACAATTAGTTTTGGACTAAGAAATACTAAAGATTTAAATAGATCCCTATCAGAGGCATATAGAGTTTTAAAAAAAGGTGGAAGATTTTTTTGTTTAGAATTTTCCAAAATACAAAATAAAAACTTGGAATTTATCTACAAAAAATATTCAAAATTAATTCCTTTAATTGGAAAATACGTTGTTGGACAAAGAGAACCATATGATTATCTTGTTGAAAGTATTGATAATTTTGTCAATCAAGAAGAGCTTTTAGAATATATGAAAATGAATAAATTTCAAAAATGCAATTATAGGAATTTCTCTAATGGAATAATATCTATACATAGTGGTTGGAAAGTTTAATGATAAAAAAATTTATTACTTTATTTAAACTTGGACGAAAAATAGCTAATTCAAATATCTTAGAGATAATCTCAAAATTTCAAAAGCCGCCATTAGCAATCACATTGCTATTTAAATTTTTATCAATATCTTTTACACCTAAAAAAAAAAAAATTGATAAAAGTGAAGGCGAGAGCTTAGCAGACTCCTTAGAGTCTATGGGTACAACTTTTATAAAACTGGGGCAATTCTTAGCTACGCGACCAGACATAATTGGAGAAAGCCTCTCCAAACAACTTGAAAATCTTCAGGATAAGTTGCCACCTTTTTCACTTATACGAGCTAAAGAAATCATAAAAAATGATTTAGGAAATGAGACATATAACTCAATTATCAATTTAAGTGAGCCGGTTGCAGCAGCCTCTATAGCTCAAGTTCATAAGGCTCAAATCAACGATAATGGGACTATCAAGGATGTTGCAATAAAGATTTTACGCCCAGACATAAAAAAAATTTTTAATGATGAGATTGATGCAATTATGCTTTTTGCTTTTTTAGTGGAGTCATTTATTAAAAAAACAAAAAGATTAAAGTTGGTAGAGGTAGTTTTTTTACTTAAAGAAATAACAAATTTAGAAATGGATTTAAGATTCGAAGCAGCTGCAGCTAATGAATACGCTGAAAACACTAAAAATGATGTTGGATTTAGAGTTCCTGAAATTTATTGGAATTATACAAGCGAAAATGTAATGACATTAGATTGGGTTGATGGAATTTCTATTAGAGAAACTGAGGAACTAAAAAAAAGAAATTTAAATACTGAAAAAATTGCAAACGACATTATTCAAAATTTTCTAAGACATGCAGTACGAGATGGATTTTTTCATGCTGATATGCATCAAGGAAATATATTTATAGATAATAATGGTCATATAGTTCCAATTGATTTTGGAATAATGGGCAGACTTGATAAAATGAGTAAAAGATTTTTAGCAGAAATACTATTTGGTTTTATCCAAAGAGATTATCGTAAAGTAGCAGAGGTGCACTTAATTGCTGGACTGGTTCCTAAAGAAGTTCCAATTGATGACCTTGCTCAAGCCCTAAGATCAATTGGTGAACCAATTTTTGGCCAAACAGTTAAAGATATTTCTGGTGGAAAATTATTAAAGCAATTATTTGATGTTACAGAAAAATTTAACATGCAAACACAACCTCAACTTCTGATGCTCCAAAAAACAATGGTTGTTGTGGAGGGTGTAGCCAGAAAATTAAATCCAAATACAAACATTTGGACTACATCTAAACCTGTTCTAGAAAATTGGTTAAGAGATACAAAAGATCCTATGAACACAATTAATGAAACAATTCAAAGTACCTCTGAAGTGATTAAAAGATTACCAGAATTCCCAGAAATAATGGATAAAGCTAATCAAGCTCTAACATATTTAGCTAGTGGACAAATTCCACAAAATTCAAACTCCTATACCGCTTTGAATACAAAAAAATCAGAAATGACCACTTTTAGAAATCAATCTATTATTGGCTTTTTAGTCCTTGTAATTTTTGGTCTATTGGTATTTTAATTCATACGATGAGTAACTTAGATAATAAAAAAATTTTATTAATAATTTGTGGAGGTATAGCTGCCTATAAAAGTCTTGAATTAATCAGGCTTTTAAAAAAAGATGGCGTAAGTATAAAAACAATTCTTACTAAGAGTGGTGCTGAATTTGTAACGCCTCTTTCAATTACCTCATTGTCTCAATCTAAAGTTTATCAGGATCTTTTTAGTATAGAAAATGAAGCAGAAATGGATCACATTAGTCTTTCTAGATGGGCAGACCTCATCTTAATTGCACCTGCAACAGCTAATACAATATCTAAACTTGCTAATGGAATTTCAGACGATTTAGCTTCAACTGTTGCTCTTGCGTCAAATAAAAAAATTTTTATTGCTCCTGCTATGAATGTAAGAATGTGGGAGCATCAGTCTACTAAACAAAATGTAACAAAACTTAAGGACTACAACTATGAATTAATTGGTCCTGAAATTGGAGATATGGCATGTGGAGAATATGGAGAGGGAAAAATGTCAGAACCGAAGGAGATAATAGATAAGATAAATGTTTACTTCAAAAACCTAAAAATAAAAAATAAATTAAAGGCGATCGTTACTGCAGGACCAACCAAGGAGTACATTGATCCAGTAAGATATATATCTAATAAATCCAGTGGTAAACAAGGATATGAAATTGCTAAATCGTTAGTAAAAAAAGGTTTTGAGACAACTTTGATTTCAGGCCCAACAAATTTAGAAATAAATAATGATATTAATTTGATAAAGGTTGAAACGGCTGAAGAAATGTTTCAATCAACGCTTAAAAGTTTACCAGCTGATGTTGCAATATTTTCAGCAGCAGTGTGTGACTATAAGTCAAAAGAGACTTCAAAAATTAAAATAAAAAAACAAGATGAAATTAGTTTAGAATTAGAAATGAATATAGATATTCTTGATTATGTCTCCAAACATAATTACTTAAGACCAAAACTTGTGGTAGGCTTCGCTGCTGAGACGAATGATTTAGAAAACTATGCTAGTAAAAAACTAAGTGATAAAAACTGTGACTGGATAGTTGCAAATGATGTATCAAATAAATCAATTGGTTTTGAGTCAGATTTTAATGAAGTATCAATTCTTTATAAAAATAAAAAAACAGAAAGACTTAAATATAAATCTAAATCAGAAATTTCAGACGAGTTAGTTGAAAAAATCATTGATCATTTAAACTAATGATTAAAGTTTTAGTAAAAAAATTAAAACCTTCTGTAAAATTACCATCATATAAAACTGATGGTGCATCTGGTATGGACCTAATGGCATATATAAATAAATCAATTGAATTAAAGCCAGGGGAATCATGCCTAGTACCAACTGGATTATCAGTTGCATTTCCCAAAGAATATGAAATTCAAATTAGACCAAGATCAGGATTATCGGCAAAAAACAATATTAGTGTTTTAAATACACCTGGTACAATTGATAGTGATTATAGAGGGGAAATAAAAGTTATTTTATTTAATCATGGTAATAAAAGTTTTAAGATCAATAACAACGATAGAGTCGCTCAAATGATTTTAACTCCAATTATGAAAATGGATCTAGAAGAAACAAATGAACTTCCGGAGTCAATAAGAGGATCAGGTGGTTTTGGTTCAACTGGTAAATGAGAGAAAATCTTAACAAATCTCAAATCGAAAGATTCTCAAGACAATTAGTTTTAAAAAATATAGGTGCGAGAGGTCAAAAGAAAATTTTATCCTCTAAAATTTTAATTGTTGGTGTTGGAGGTTTAGGTTGTCCAGCTGCAGAAAATCTTGTAAGAGCTGGTATTGGAACTATTGGTCTTGTTGATAATGATATCGTAAATATTTCCAACATACATAGGCAAAGCTTATTTACTTCTAAAGATATAAAAAAATTAAAAGTTAGTGTAGCCGCAAAAAAACTGAGGGAAATAAATCCATCTACTAAAATTAAAACTTATAAATTAAAACTCAATAAGAATAATATCAAAAATATAATTAAAGATTATGAAATAATAATTGATGGGTCAGATAATTTTAAGACAAAATTTTTAATTAATGATTTCTGTGTAAAATTAAAAAAAAAATTAGTGACAGGGGCAATCAGTAAATTTGATGGTCATGTATTTACATTTGATTTTAACGATAAAAAAACAGCTTCTTTAAAAAGTTTCTACCAAGAAAATGAAATTTCAGATAATAACCTAAATTGTGAATTTGAGGGAGTTCTAGGCACAACTGCATCAATTGTAGGAACAACCCAAGCTAATGAGGCTTTAAAAATGATTATGAAAATTGGGCAAACTTTAAAAAATCAGATATTAATTATTGATCTTTTAAATCTCAATTTTAGAAAAGTTAAATTTAATAAAAACTAAGGTGTAGCTTAGTAATGAAAAAGTTATATTTTTTAATTCTGCTCTGGATTTTTTTTCCATTAAGTGTTTTTGCAAATAATACTTTCCTTTCATTAAAAAAAAATAAAGTAAATGTAAGATATGGTCCAGGGTTTGAGTACCCTATCAAATATATTTATAAAAAAATAAATTTACCTATTAAGCAAATTGATAAGAAGGAAAATTTTAGAAGGATTATTGATCTCAAAAATAATAGTGGATGGATACATGTCTCTCAACTCAAAAAAGTTAATTCTTTAATACCAAAGGTCGATAAAATTTTGTTTAGCAAGCCAACAAATTTTTCAAAACCTTTAGCAAAAATAGAAAAAGGTAGAGTTTTGTTAATACAGAATTGTAATGATGATTGGTGTAAGGTGAAAACTGGAAATTTTAAGGGTTGGGTAAAAATAGAAAATTCCTGGGGTGTTAATTAATCTTAATCTACTGGACTTATATTTTTTAATGTTAAACTACTTTTGTTGCTCACAAACATCCTTGATTACGGGAGCATTTGCACAATCTAAACATTTTGTTTTCTGAACAATACAACCATCATCAAGAACTTCAACATCAACAATTTTATCACACTTGGAACAAGTTGAGGAAATTGTTAGTCCACATTTTTTACAATTATAATTTTCTGTTTGCATGATGAAAAATTAATCATAAATAAATTTATTTCAATAACTATCCCTGCGAATGATTATTATTATCGAAACTTTTTTGCGAATGATTACTAATTGCTTTTTTTTTTGGGGATATAGTGTCTTCTTATTTTTTTGACTTACTTGTCCACCATTTATCTAAAATAAAATACCAAATTGAATTTGCAATTGGTTCAACAATTGCATCCGTCAGTGCAATTTTAAAAGAAACATCTGCTACTATCATTAAAACTGTAATCGCAATTGCAAAGTGACCAATCGTATAAATTACTGTTCTGAGTAAAGAACCCTTATTATTTTGATAAATATTTTGTGATGCTTGAAAAATGCCTTTAGTAATTTCCATCAGTTTTTAAAAGGACTCTCAAGAACACAAGCAACAAGGTGTATTCTAGCCTGTTCACCTCCATTAAAAAAATTATGATATTTAGTGTTATTTGTAATCCAAACTTTCCCATCTGCGGGTAAATGTTTAGCAACATTCTCTATAACCATTGAACACCCTTTGTTTGTTATTATAGGCACATGAAGCCTGCATTCTGGATCTTTGTGCCAACTCAAGGTTGATCTAGGTTCTTTTAATAAGAGCCTGACCCTTCCCAATTTAAATCTCTTACTAAGAACTTTGTAAACTTCTGCAAAGTATGTATTTTCAAATTCAGGTATTAATTGTGTATATTTAGACTCATCTATATCAACATCTCTTGAAACCTCTTTTCCAGTTTCATCTGCAATTGTCCAATATTTTCCTCTAATATTGCTCCCTTCAATTGAGCTCTTATCGTTTGGAATTTGGTTTAATGGAATTGCACCAAAATGTGTAACACCTGGTGTATTAAATTTTTTTAATTTCAAAATTTTATCTAAGTCATCTTTTAACTTTGAAATGTCAAAATTTAGATTTGGAACTTCGTAAAAATCCTCAAAATTTGCTGTTGCCATATAACTTTATATTTTTTTCAAATTTAATTTAATTTCAAATCAAATCGATCAGAATTCATAACTTTCACCCATGCAGCTATAAAATCTTTAACAAATTTTTCACTTGAGTCCTCGCAGGCATAAACTTCTGCAAGAGCTCTTAGTTGAGAATTTGATCCAAAAATCAAATCAACCCTTGTTGCTTTCCATTTAGTTTTTTGAGTTTTTCTATCTCTTCCTACAAATGTTTGTTCTGATTTGTCTTCCTCTTTCCATGTAGTATTCATGTCCAATAAATTTACGAAATAATCGTTAGTAAGAGAACCAGGTTTATTTGTAAAAACTCCATAATTTGAACCATCATAGTTAGTATTTAAAACTCTCATACCTCCTATAAGTGCTGTCATTTCTGGTGCGGTCAGACCCATTAGTTGTGCTTTATCAACCAATTTTTCCTCTGCTGAAACATTGGAAGTTCCTCCATTCAAATAGTTTCTAAAACCATCTGCCAAAGGCTCAAGAAGACCAAAAGAATGAATATCAGTCTGGTCTTGTCTTGCATCTCCTCTACCTGCTGAAAATGGAACGTTAACCTTATGGCCTGCTTTTTTAGCAGCCATCTCAATACCAACACCACCTGCTAAGACAATTAAGTCTGCCATTGATACACTTTTCTTTTTATTATCAAATTGGTCTTTAATTTTATTTAGACCTTTAATCACAGTTGATAATTTCTTAGGATTATTCACAGTCCAATTTTTTTGTGGTTCTAGGATTATTCTTGCACCGTTAGCACCACCTCTTTTATCTGATCCTCTAAAAGTTGAGGCTGATGCCCATGCAGTAGAAACTAAATCTGAAATTGATATTTTTGATTTAAAGATTTTGTTTTTTAAATCTTTTATATCTTTTGATTTAAGTTTGTACTTTGGTTTATCAATTGGATCTTGCCAAATTAATTGCTCTTTTGGAACTTCACTACCCAAGTAGCAAACTCTTGGGCCCATATCTCTGTGAGTTAATTTAAACCACGCCCTAGCAAATGCATCATGAAACTCTTTAGGATTTTGATGAAAATGCTTTGTAATTGGTCCGTAACTTGGGTCAACTTTCATTGATATATCTGTTGTTTGCATCATTGGTGGATGAAGCACACCTTTTTGATGCGCGTCTGGAACCATTTTGATTTTTTGACCATTTTTCTTTGGGGTCCACTGATGAGCTCCTGCTGGACTTTTTGTTAATTCCCAATCATGACCGTATAAACAATCTAAATAACCCATGTCCCACTTAGTAGGATTTTGAGTCCAAGCACCTTCGATACCACTACTTATTGTATCGACACCTTTTCCAGATTTATATCCACTATTCCATCCAGTAGATTGCTCTTGAAGTTTTGAAGCTTCTGGATCTGGACCTTTGTAAGTTTCTGATGCTGCTCCATGAGATTTTCCAAATGTGTGTCCTCCAGCAACTAAAGCTGCTGTCTCATAATCGTTCATAGCCATTCGTCCAAATGTTTCTCTAATATCGTGTGCTGCTAATAGTGGATCTGGATTTGCGTCTGGACCTTGTGGATTCACATAAATTAAGCCCATGTGTGAAGCACCTAACGGCTGCTCTAAATCTCTTTTTCCACTGTATCTCTCAACACCTAGCATTTCTTTTTCTGAACCCCAATAAATATCATCTTCTGGTTCCCAGATATCTGTTCTACCTGCACCAAAACCGAAAGTTTTAAAACCCATGGAGTCTAATGCAACGTTTCCAACTAATATAAATAGATCTGCCCATGAAATTTTTCTTCCATATTTTTTTTTGATTGGCCATAAAAGTAACCTTGCTTTATCTAAATTCACGTTATCTGGCCAAGAATTGAGTGGAGCGAATCTTTGATTACCAGTACCTGCACCACCTCTTCCATCACCGGTCCTGTAAGTTCCTGCAGCGTGCCAAGCTAATCGGATAAATAGAGGACCATAATGACCATAATCTGCAGGCCACCATTCTTGTGAGTCTGTCATTAATTTTTTTAAATCTTTTTTTAACGCCTTGAAATTAAGTTTTTTAAATTCTTTTGCATAATTAAATTTTTTGTCCATAGGGTTTGATAAATTAGAATGCTGACTAAGAATTTTTAAATTTAAACTATTTGGCCAGAAGTCTCTTACTGTTTGACCTCTTCCTGCAGAAAACTTTGCAGGTGTGCCTGCTCCTGTAAAAGGACATTTACTTAGCTCATTCGCTTTAAAAGATTTATTTTTAAAATTTTCAGTACTCATTTATTATTTCCCCATGTTATATGTTGGTAATTTTTACAGTTTATAATGGTTCTAAATAGCTGTCAATTGGTTAATAATGACGCTTAATAAATTGATAAATTAATCTTCGAGTTTGACAAGAACTTCAATGGATTTGATTTTTTTCCCATCAATTTTTCTTTTGATATTTATGGGTCCTACATCAGAGTTTTCTAAGTCAATCAACTTTCCATCTTTCAAATTATAAAAATGATGATGATCAGTAATGTTTGTGTCAAAATAAATTTGGTTTGAGTTTATAGGGATTTGCTTTAAATATCCTTTTTTTTCAAAAGCATGAACTGTATTATAGATTGTTGCTAAAGATATTTTGTTATCTATTTTATCTTTAATTTTTCGCTCTAAATCATTTATTGTGAAATGAAATGTTCTTTCAGTATTAAATAATACCTCGCATATTTGAAGTCTTTGCTTGGTGGGTCTTAATCCAGAATTTCTTAATTTTTCTATATATTTCACTTTTTAACCAAATTGTTAGTTAAAATTATTCTAAACAACATTATAATTATATTATATAGTTACAAAATCAAGTAAATAAGAGTATTCAATTTTATGAAAAAAAACTCTTACTCATACAATGAACTAATAAATTGTGGTGAAGGGAAACTATTTGGTCCAGGTAACGCTAAATTACCTCTTCCACCAATGCTTATGTTTGATAGAATTACAGAAATTAATGAAGACAAGGGAGCTTTTAAAAAAGGTTTATTAAAAGCTGAATTAGATATTAAAAATGATCTTTGGTTTTTTGATTGTCACTTTAAAGAAGATCCTGTTATGCCAGGATGTTTAGGATTAGATGCTATGTGGCAATTAGTTGGGTTTTATCTAGGCTGGATAGGAAATCCTGGAAAAGGAAGGGCATTAGGAGTTGGAACGGTAAAGTTCACAGGTGAAGTATTACAAAACGTTAAACTGGTAACGTATGAAATTGATATGAAAAAAATTATGTCCCCAGGTGGAACAACTGTTGGTCTAGCTAATGGAGTGGTATTGGCTGATGGAAAAAAAATTTATTCAGCAGATAGTTTAAAAGTAGGATTATTTAAATAATGAGAAGGGTAGTAATCACAGGATTGGGTATTGTTTCTTGTTTGGGTAATAATCAAGAAGAAGTCCACCAATCTCTTTTAAACTCAAAATCAGGAATTACTTTTTGTGAAGAATATAAAGAACATAATCTTAAAAGCCACGTTCATGGAAAACCTAATATTAAACTCGAAGATCATGTAGATAGAAAAACTATAAGATTTATGGGTTCGGGCTCAGCTTATAATTATATTGCAATGGAAGAGGCAATTAAGGACTCGGGCTTAGAGGAAAAAGAAGTCAGCAATTTCAAAACTGGGATAGTAATGGGTTCTGGGGGTCCCTCTATAGAAAACGTAATTTTGGCTGCAGATAAAACTAGAGCAAAAACTCCAAAATTAATGGGCCCATTTATTGTTCCAAGAACAATGGCTAGTACTGCTTCTGCAACACTTGCAGTGCCTTTTAAAATCAAAGGAACAAATTATACAATGAGCTCTGCTTGTGCAACTAGTGGACACTGTATCGGAAACTCTATGGAATTAATTCAAATGGGTAAACAGGATGTTGTATTCGCTGGTGGTAGTGAAGAAATCCATTGGGCAATGACTGCTATGTTTGATGCTATGACTGCTTTATCATCAAAATATAATGATACACCAGAAACGGCTTCAAGAGCCTATGATAAAACTAGAGATGGATTTGTAATAGCTGGAGGTGGTGGAGTTTTGGTACTTGAGGAATACGAACATGCTAAGGCTAGAGGAGCTAAAATTTATGCAGAATTGACAGGTTATGGAGCTACCTCTGATGGATATGATATGGTAGCACCATCAGGAGAAGGGGCAGTAAGATGTATGCAAATGGCAATGGCTACAACAAAAAACAAAATTGATTATATCAATACTCATGGGACATCTACTCCAGTTGGAGATATTACAGAACTAAATGCAGTAAAAAATACTTTTGGAGACAATATTCCAAAAATAAGTTCAACAAAATCTTTGTCTGGTCACCCGTTAGGTGCTGCTTCTGTTCACGAGGCAATTTATTGTTTAATTATGATGAAAAATAATTTTATTGCAGGCTCAGCAAACATAAACGAGATGGATGAAGAAGCTAAAAAATTCCCAATAGTTTCTAAAACAGAAACTGGAGTGAACTTAAATTCGGTTATGTCAAATAGTTTTGGTTTTGGTGGAACAAATGCTGCTTTAATTTTTGAAAAGGTTTAATAATGAGTTTAATGAAAGGTAAAAAGGGATTAATAATGGGTGTTGCCAATGAAAGATCTATTGCATGGGGTATCTCTCAAAAATTAGCCGATGCAGGAGCGGAATTAGCATTTACTTATTTGGGTGATGCACTTAAAAAAAGAGTAATACCTTTGGCAGAAAAATTAAATTCAAAAGTGACATTTAGCTGTGATGTCGAAAAAAAAGAGGAAATAATAAAATTATTTGAGGATATTAAATCACAATGGGGAGAAATTGATTTTGTAGTTCATGCCGTTGCTTTTTCTGATAAATCAGAGTTATCTGGTGAATATTTAAATACGACTAGAGAAAATTTTTTGAGAAGTATGTTAATTTCTTGCTTTTCGTTTACTGAAGTCGCTAGAGAGGCATCAAAAGTGATGAAAAGTGGTGGTAGTATGTTAACTTTGACTTACGAGTCCACTAAAGCTATTCCAAATTATAATGTGATGGGTGTTTGTAAATCTGCTCTTGAAGCGAGTGTTAAATACCTTGCAAGAGATTTAGGTGCAAAAGGAGTAAGGGTCAATGCAATAAGTGCTGGGCCTATCAAAACACTAGCAGCATCAGCAATAGGAGATGCAAAATTTTTATATAAATGGAACGAAGATCATTCTTTTTTAAAAAGAAATGTAGATATTCATGATGTTGGTAATTCAGCATTATATTTACTTAGTGAACTCGCGAATGGTGTAACAGGTGAAATCCACTATGTAGATGCCGGATATAATAAAGTTGGAATGCCAGATCCTAAAAATATAAGTTAAATTTTTAGTTTAAAACCCACCTCGCCAATTACTTTTATCATTAAATTGATCCTTTTCTTTTTTAGAAGTGGGCCTAAATAAATAATAAATCACAAATACTAAACAAACTAAAAATATAAATATCTCCATAATTTTTAAATCTATTCAGCTGCTTGTTTCATAGATAACTTGACTTTACCTCTATCGAAACCAATCACTTTAACTTTTACCTCGTCACCTTCTTTGATAACGTCAGTTACTTTAGCTACTCTTTTATCTGCAAGCTCTGAAATATGAACAAGTCCATCTTGTTTGCCTAAAAAGTTTACAAATGCACCAAATTCCATAATTTTCATAACTTTTCCTGAATAAATTTTATTTAGTTCAGCTTTTGCAGTTATGTCTTTGATCATTTGCATTGCAATATTTCTCGATTCTTCATCTGGAGCAGCAACTGTAACTATGCCTTCATCATTTACATCAACTTTTGCACCTGATTTTTCTACAATCTCTCTTATTGTTGCTCCACCTTTTCCGATCACAGCAGCAATATCTTTTTTATCAACAGAGATTTTTTCCATCTTTGGAGTATGTTTTCCAACATCTGATCTTGAAGCTGATAATGCTTTATTCATTTCACCTAAAATATGAATTCTTCCATCTTTAGCTTGGCTTAATGCCTGTTCCATAATCTCAAATGTAATACCAGTGATTTTAATATCCATTTGAAGTGAAGTAATTCCATTTTTAGTTCCAGCAACTTTAAAATCCATATCCCCAAGATGATCTTCATCACCTAAAATATCTGATAAGACGCTAAACTTATCTCCTTCTTTAATCAATCCCATCGCAATACCCGCAACAGGTTCTTTGATAGGCACACCCGCATCCATTAATGCAAGTGATGTTCCACAAACTGTAGCCATTGAGGAAGAACCGTTAGACTCTGTAATTTCTGAAACAACTCTAAATGTGTAAGGAAATGATTCACTTGATGGTAATGAAGAGTGGATGGCTCTCCAAGCTAATTTACCATGTCCTATTTCTCTTCTACCAGTTCCTATTCTACCTGTTTCACCAACTGAGAACGGTGGAAAATTATAATGAAGCATAAACCTTTCTCTTTGTAATCCATCTAAGCTTTCGATTCTTTGTTCATCATCTGAGGTTCCTAAAGTTGCAGTTACAATTGCCTGTGTTTCTCCCCTAGTGAATAAAGCCGAGCCATGAGATCTTGGTAAAATTCCTACCTCACAAGAAATAGGTCTTACATCAGATAATCCTCTACCATCAATTCTATTTTTATTTTTAAGAATGTCAGTCCTTACTATTGTTTTTTCAAGATTTTTAAGCTCAGAATTCACATCAAGATCAGTATAATTTTCATCCTCCTCATAAAGTTTTTTTGCTTTATCAGTGATCTCTGAAATTTGGTTTGATCTATCTTGTTTATCTCTAGTCGCAAAAGCTTTTTTAAGATCTTCAGTAAATGTTTCTTCAAGTTTTTTCTTCACTTCCGAAAGATCTTTCTTTTCAACAGACCATTCAGGTTTTCTACATTCTTTTGCAAGTTCCTCAATCATTTCAATCACAGGAACAAAACCTTCATGACCAAATTTAACTGCATTTAACATTTCTTCCTCTGTTAAACCACTTGCCTCTGATTCAACCATTAGCACAGCATCTTTTGTACCTGCTACGACTAAATCTAATTTTGATTTTTCTAAGTCTGTTTTTGACGGGTTCAAAACATACTTGCCATCAATATATCCAACTCTAGAAGCTCCTACCGGCCCCATAAATGGCATGCCTGAAATTGCTAATGCTGCTGAAGACGCTGTAATAGATAAAATATCAGCTTCATTTTCTTTATCATAAGAAATTACAGTTGGTAACAACTGAACCTCATTTTTAAATTCATCTGGGAATAATGGTCTAATAGGTCTGTCAATTAATCTTGAAATTAACGTTTCACTTTCAGTTGGCCTTGCCTCTCTTTTGAAATATCCACCTGGAATTTTTCCAGCTGCATAATACTTTTCTTGATAGTTCACAGATAATGGAAAATAATCCATATCTGGATTTACTTTTTTTGCTCCCACCACTGTTGCTAAAACAACTGTCTCACCACATGTTGCGATTATTGCGCCGTCTGCCTGTCTTGCTACTTTACCTGTTTCTAAACTTAACTTCTTTCCTGCTACTTCAATTTCCTTCTTATATACTTTAAACATTTCATTTCCATTTCGTTTCGTTTCGTTCCGTTCTATCTATCTTGACTTCTATTTTCTTAAATTCAATTTCGACAGTACATTTTTGTAAGAATCTATTTTGTTCTTCTTAAGGTATTCTAACAATTTTTTTCTTCTATTGACTGCTCTCAACAATCCAACAGATGAATGTTTGTCTTTTTTGAATTGTTTTATGTGCTTAGAGAGATTTTCAATCTTTTCTGTAAGCAAAGCAATCTGTATTTCAGATGAACCTGTATCCTTATCATGCATTGCTAATTCTTGTATTTTTTTATTCATACTATTTTCTTTCTATTTATTAGTTTGTTTGATTAAGTTCTCTATTTTTTCTGCATATTCAAAAGATTCGTCTTTTCTAAAAAGTAATTTTGGTAAAAATTTCATAACAACTTTTTGTGATAAAATTTTTCTAATTAAAAATGAATATTCCTTTAAAACTTGAATTGTTTCTTCAGCATCCTTTCCTCCTAGTGGAAGAACATATGCTTTAGCAATTTTCAAATCTGGGCTCATTCTAACCTCTGTCACTGTTATAGTATTAGTCTCTAAATTTGGCACTTTAGCCTCATTTCTAATAAAAATCATGCTTAAAGACTGTTTAATCATCTCTCCAACTCTAAGCTGTCTTTGGGATACTGTTTTTCCTATTCTATCTGCCATTATATTGACCTCTCTGTAGATGTGACACTAAAAGCTTCAATAGTATCATTTTTTTGAAAATCCATATAATCTTTGACCGTTATTCCACATTCTTGACCACCGCTAACTTGCTTCACTTGGTTTTTTTCTCTGAATATCGTTGAAACTTTTCCAGTATAAATAATTGCTCCATCTCTGATAATCCTTACATCAGATGAGCTACTTATTTCACCCTCAGTAACTTTTGAACCAGCTACCTTTCCTGCTCCAGAGACTTTAAAAATTTCCAAAATTTGAGCTGTTCCAGTAATCTTTTCTTCAATATCAGGTGTTAACAATCCTGACATTCTTTGTTTTATAAAGTCTAACACTTCATAAATAATATTATAAGAAGAAATTTTTATATTTTCATTTTCTGCAAGCTTTTTTGCTTCTTTACTAGGTTTAACATTAAAAGCTATTAAAAGTGCATCAGAGGCCTTAGCCAATGTCACATCTGTTTCTGTTACCATTCCAATGTCAGCTAAAATTATTTTTGCATTAACCTCATCGTGTTTAATTTGACTAATCGCATTTTTAATCGCTTCAGATGAACCATGTACGTCAGACTTAATTATCATATTCAGCACTTTTGATGAATTATTAGAGAACGCAGATTCTTGTGTTGCAAATGTAAGTGGATTTTGACCTTGCTTTTTCTCTTGAGCTCGAGTCTCACTTAACGTTTTTACCTCTTTTTCATTTTCAAACACTATGAAATCATCCCCCGCTTTAGATGCACCATTGATCCCTAAAACTTCAACAGGAGTAGATGGAAATGCTTCATTTATATTTTGACCTTTATCATTTATTATTGCTCTTATTTTTCCCCATTTTAAACCACTTACAAAATAATCTCCTTTTTTGAGTGTTCCACTTGTAACAACTATGCTAACAACTGGACCCCTACCAGCATCAATTTTTGACTCTAAAACTATACCAGTAGCTCTGGACTCATAATCTGTTTTGAGATCTAGAATCTCAGCTTGAAGTATTATTGACTCAACTAATTTATCTAAATTCTTTTTTGTTTTTGTTGAAATTTCCACCATTAAAGTGTCACCTGACAAATCTTCTGCAATTAATTCATGCTCAAGCAATTGGTTTTTAATCTTTTGAGGATCAGCCTCAGGTAGATCACACTTATTAATTGCAACAACAATTGGTACATTTGCAGCTTTAGCATGTTTAATTGACTCTATAGTCTGAGGTTTTACGCCATCATCTGCAGCAACTACCAAAACCACTATATCAGTCAGTTTTGACCCTCTCGCTCTCATTTCTGTAAATGCAGCATGACCAGGAGTATCAATGAATGTTAATTTATTTCCCTGACCTTCAATTTGATATGCTCCTATATGTTGAGTTATTCCGCCAAACTCGCCTGAAACAACATTCGCGCTTCTTAAAACATCTAATAATGAAGTTTTACCATGATCTACATGGCCCATTACAGTAACAATTGCAGGTCTGTTTCTTAAATTTTCAGTCCTTAATGCTTTTTTCTTTTGAATGATTTCCTCAGCTTTTTCCTCTCTAATCGGATTATGGCCAAATTCTTTAACTAAAAATTCTGCTGTATCAGCAGCTAAAGTCTGATTTATTGTAACAGTCACACCCATTCCAAAAAGATATTTAATCACATTGCTTGATTGTTCTGCCATTCTGTTTGCTAATTCTCTTACTGTAATTGCCTCAGGAATGTTCACATCCCTTTTTACAGGCTTTAAATCCTCTTTTTTAATATTTTTGTTTAGATTTTTATTCTCTTTTTCTCTTGCTCTTTTAACTGATGCTAAACTTCTTTCCCTCGCCTCTATCTCGTCACTTAGCGCTCTAGAAACGGTTAATTTTATCTCTCTCTTTTTAGTTCCTAGTTTAACTTTTTTATCTTTTAAATCTCCTTCATCTTTTAATCTTTTAGTGGCCCTTTGCTCTGCAAGTTTTCTTTTTTCAAAGTCGTTGGGTGTTGATTGTTTTTTTGATGTAAATAAAGGCTTATTTGGTCTAAAAGAACTTCCTTTCTTATTAAATCTATTTTGTGGTTTACTAGACGTAACTGTTTTATTTGGATGTGAATTAGGTGACTCAAAATTATTTAAAGGCTTTTTGGGTTTTCCTGATATTGTTAGTTTTATTTTTTTGTTCTCCATATCTCATCTCTCAATCTTTATATACTATATTTCTAGCAGACATTATTAAAGAATCTGCCTCGTCTTTTGTTAATGCAAAATCTTCGAGATAACCTTCAATTTTAATTTTAGAGCCTTTAATAACATCATATCCCCCTGTTAATTCATCAGAAGCTAAATCAGCAAAATCCTCCAACTTAAGGATTTTTTTTTCACCTAGAGTAACCAACATACCAGGAGTTAAACCCTTTAAATTAATTAAAGACTCATCAAGCCCAAGTTCTTTAATTCTTTTTGATATATCCTCTTGATCTTTTTCATAAAATTCTTTTGCTCTTTCAATAAGGGCTTTTGCAGTGTCTTCTTCAATACCCTCTATCTTCAGTAAATTTTCTACTGAACTATCTTTTATGTCATCAATAGTTGAAAATCCTTCGGCAACTAATAATTGTCCTAATGTTTCATCCAGCTCCAAATTTTTTACAAAGTTCTCTGTTTTTTCTTTAAATTCTAATTGTCTTCTCTCTGAGTCCTCTTTATCTGTCATTATATTAATTTCATAGTTTAAAAGTTTTGTTGCTAACCTAACATTCTGACCTCTTCTCCCAATAGCTTTACTTAAGTTTTCCTCCGTCAATATTACGTCTAATTTTTTTCTCTCTGAGTCTACATTTACTCTTAAAACATCAGCTGGTGATAGAGAGTTAGATACCAAGATAGCAGGATCTTCTGACCAATTAACTATATCAATTTTTTCACCTTGAAGTTCATTTACGACTGCTTGCACCCTCGAACCTCTCATACCAACGCAAGCACCCACCGGATCTAAAGAAGCTTCGACTGCTTTTACACAAATTTTTGCTCTACTTCCTGGATCTCTGGAAGAAGATTTTATTTCTATAAGACCATCATAGATTTCTGGAACCTCTTGGATAAAAAGTTTTTCCATAAATTTTGGATGAGCTCTAGATAAAAAAATCTGCTGTCCTCTTTGCTCTCTTCTTACATCAAAACAATAAGCTTTAATTCTATCACCTGCTTTAATAATTTCTCTAGGTATGAGCTCATTTTTTTGTATGATTGCCTCTGTTCTACCTAAATCAACTATTACATTTCCGAATTCCAATCTTTTAACGATACCACTTAATATTGTGTCTTTTTTATCGATATAATCATTAAATTGTTTATCACGCTCTGCTTCCCTAACACTTGTATTTATTACTTGTTTAGCAATTTGTGCAGCTATTCTTCCAAAATCAAAGGTTGGCAATGGTTGCAAAACTTCATCTCCAATTGATTTTTCTTTGTTTAGCTCATTTAAATTAATAGCATCCTCTAACTTTATTTCAGTATTTGAATTTTCTGGATTTTCAGCAACAATTAATTTTCTAAAAATCTCTATATCTCCGTTATCTCTATTTATTGAAACTTTAATCTCATTATCTTGACCGAATTTAGATTTTGCTGCCTTTGCAATACCAGTTTCCATTGAATTTATTATAAGTTCTTTATCAATAGATTTTTCTAATGCAACAGCCTCAGCAATTCTTAATAATTCAAGTTTATCAGCTCTTTTGTTTAACATTTTTATATGCTCCAAAAAAAAATGGGCTAAGGCCCATTTTGTAAATTCAACAATGTAAATGGAATATAATAAAGTTTTTTTCTATTTCAACTCAAACTATTTAGAAAAAATGCCTATTTTATCAATTTTTTCCCATGAAAACGAACCATTATCTTCAGGAACTCTACCGAAATGACCGTAGGCTGCTGTTTTTTCATAAATTGGCTTATTCAAATTTAACATTTCTCTTATTCCTCTTGGACTCAAATCGAAATTTTTCCTAATTTTATCTACTACAAATTTGTTTTTATCTAAATCATTATCAAATAAGTCGACATAGATAGATAACGGTTTTGAAACACCAATTGCATATGCTAACTGGATTAAACATCTTTCCGAAATTTTTGAGCCAACGATATTTTTAGCGATATATCTAGCTGCATACGCTGCTGATCGATCAACTTTTGTGGGATCTTTACCTGAAAATGCACCACCTCCATGTGGTGCAGCTCCTCCATAGGTATCAACTATAATTTTTCTTCCAGTTAAGCCACAGTCTCCATCTGGACCACCAATAACAAAATTACCTGTTGGATTAACATAAAATTCATCTTCGTTAAAACCATCAAGTAAATTTTTTGGTATAGACTTTAACATATACGGTCTCAACAAATCTTTGACTTGAGTCTGATTTACATCAGCAGAATGCTGTGAGGAAATAACAACTGACTTTACCTTTGCTGGCTTTCCATCAATATACTCAAATGTTACTTGGCTTTTAGAGTCTGGTTCAATATTTTTTAATTTTCCAGATTTTCTATCTTCTGCCATTAATCTTAAAATTTTATGGGAGTAATGAATTGGTGCTGGCATTAATACATCTGTTTCATTACAAGCGTAACCAAACATAATTCCTTGATCACCAGCTCCTTCATCTTTATTACTAGATGAATCTACACCCATTGCAATATCAGCAGATTGGGCATGTAAATGACTTTCAATTTTTGTGGCCTCCCTCCAAGTAAAACCTTCCTGATCATAACCTATATCTTTTATACAATTTCTAACCTTCTCAATTAATTCATCCTTTTTAATTTCTGGGCCCCTTACTTCACCTGCGAGAACAACTTTATTTGTTGTTGTTAAAGTTTCACATGCTACTCTTGAATATGGATCTCTCGAGATAAAAGTATCAACAACCATGTCAGAGATTCTATCTGAAACTTTATCGGGATGTCCCTCTGAAACTGACTCACTTGTGAAAAGATAATTTTTTAAATTACTCATTTTTTATCCTATTAAATGAAAATATTAATAAAATATACAATAAAATCATTAATCCAAAAATTTTATTACCATATTTTGAAAATATTGTTGGTGTTATTTTTTTTGACTCAATAAAATCCACATAACCTGATTGATTTAAATCAACTTTTTTTTCAACAATACCTAAAGGATTAACGATTGCTGCAATGCCATTGTTAGCGGACCTTAAAACATATTTACCACTTTCAATTCCTCTATAAATGCTATGTACAAAATGTTGATAGGGACCTACAGATTGACCAAACCAACCATCCTCAGAAATATTTACAATAAAATCAAAATCTCTGTTATTAAAAATTTTACCTGTATAAATTATTTCGTAACAAATAAGTGGTAATAATCTTACTGAAAAATTGAGTTTTTTGACCTCTAAAACATTTCTTTTTTCTCCTTTTGAATAAGATTGATAATTATTAGTTATTGTCTTTAATCCAATTAGGCCTAGAATTTTTTCAAAGGGTAAAAATTCACCAAAAGGTACCAGATTAACTTTGTTGTATGAATCTAATATTTCAAGGTTGTGATCATAGATTGTAAGTGAATTAAAATATCTTATAATTTGACTGTTTTCTTTTATTTCATTAATCCCAATTAGTAATATGTGATTTTCATTAAATTCATTCTCAAAAAGGAATTTATATTCCCTAAGTTGATCTTTTGAAATGTCTGGCAAAATACTTTCGGGCCAAATAAAAATCATTTTTTCATTATTCTTTGGTGAACTTATTTTAATTAGATCATCAATTACTGAAATAGGGTCGATATCTTTATAAAATCTATCAATACTAACGTTTGAGCTTATAACCCGTATTTTGTGATTTAGCTTAATAGCCTCGAGATTATTGAATCTTTCTAATCGTTGAGATCCAAAAAAATAAAAAAATAAAGTGATTATGAAAAACAAAATACAAACATTAATTTCCTTTTTACTGTCTCTAAAGATTAAAAATGAAGTACTAGCGAAAAGAGATATACAAAAAAGATTAAAGCCATAAGTACCAATAATTGAGGTAATATTTAAAATTTCAATATGATTAGAAAAACTGTAAGCAATTAAATTCCATGGAAACCCAGTCAGAATTGTTCCTCTTATGAATTCAATCGTTCCAAATATCAGAGAAAAAAGGAAAAACGAACTCAAATTTTTCTTTGGCTTCAAAATTAAAAATAAAAATGAAGCTAAACCATAAAATAAAGCTAAAAAAGCTGGAACTAAAATTATAGACAGAGGAATCAAAAATTTAAAACTTTCGTCAAAAGTCAATGAAATTGAAATCCAATAAAGATTACTTATAAAATATCCAAGTCCAAATAACCAGCCATAAAGAAAAAATAACTTTTTGTTTTTAGTGACTT